>SMXW01000055.1 GCA_004356805.1 Acidobacteriota bacterium
CCATGTCGGTGGTCTTCTCCGGTACGACAACACCGGAGTGTGGCCCACAATTGACATCGAGGCCGACGTCCACCAGGTAGCGGCCCATCCGACGCAGAAGGGTGCCGTATTCGCCGCCACTGCGAACGGGCTTGCCCACTCTCACAATGGACACGACTTCGAGTTCAGGACGGAAGGACTCCACGCCACATATTGCAGAGCTGTGGCAGTTCTCGAAGATCGAGTTCTTGTTTCGGCCTCAACCGGGCCACGCACCAACCGGGGTCGGCTCTACAAGGGGGACCTGTGGGGTGGAGGCTTCGAACCCGTCGCCAACGGTTTGCCCGAGTGGTTCGGTGAGAACCTGAACACCTACTGCCTCTTGGCAAAAGGCGACAACGTCTATGTGGGAGTCGGCGACACCTTGTGGGGGTCAGACGATGGCGGAGACACCTGGGAGGAGCTTGCGACCGGGCTCACCAAGATCACCTGTCTCGCCTGATGATGTGTCGCCGAGATAGCGCCCGCGAGATGGGGTGGCTGTTCTTGCGACACAACATCAAGTCCTCGTTCCCAGCACCGACCACATGAACGGCATGCGCTCTCGCCCATCGGGCAGACGCCACAGACCGTCATCGCACAGAACCATTTGAGGCAGAAGCTGCCACTCGACTGAGTCGTACTCCTCGATTCTGTCGATACGTATCCCGGCGTCGATCAAGGCTTGAAGGGTCTCGGCCATCCCATGATTCCATTCGTAGGTATCGGGGCTCGTCAGCACCCCTTCGCCGACGTAGGTGGTGTCTTCCGACCAGCCGAAAGGCTCCGAAGTCTCGAAGTAGGGGTACCGCACGACAAGACGTGACTCCTCCCCGAAGTCCAGCGCCCATGCGATCGGATGCCCCTCCCGGATGTAAAAGCGGCCGCCCGGCTCGAGGAACGAGGAGACGACCTCGGCCCAGCCCCTGATGTCAGGGAGCCAGTTGATTGCACCAACCCCCGTGTAGACGATGTCGAAGGTCTCGTCGATCTTCGAGGGAGACTCATACAACTCCGAAATGACGAATCGGACTGGTGTGGCCGAGTCGGAGCTCAGTCGACGGGCCGCTGCGATCGCCTTCGTGGAGAAGTCGACACCGGTGGCTTCCGCTCCGAGACGAGCCCAGGAGATGGTGTCCGTTCCGATGTGACACTGAAGATGAAGAAACCGTTTTCCCGAAACGTCGGGGAGCCTCTCCCTGTCGAAGCGGACAACCCCGCTGAGATGTTCCGGATCCGAGACAAAGCGCTCCACGCCATAATCGTCAGAGGCATAGTGGATCTCGACGCGGGCATCCCAGTTGGCCCTAATCGTCTCCCTGTGATGATCGAGCGGCATACAACGAGTATGGCTGCATCGGTCTTCGAGACGCCAGCGGTACACGGCAGAACCACTACTACCGTGCCTCGCCTTGAAACCCTTCCTCTCCCATCTCGAATGTGGCAACTGCGGACACGACCACCCCGCAGACCGGCTTCAGACCGTCTGCGACGTTTGCGGCGGCCCCCTCCTCGTGAGGTACCGCCTGGACCACGAGGACATGCCCACCCTCCACGAGATACTCGACCGACGGCCAGGTCAGTTTCGATTTCCCGAGGTGCTCCCCACCGAGGCCGGGTCGTCCACCCCGACCCTCGGCGAGGGGGCGACGCCAATGGTCCGCGCCGCTCGATTCGGAAGCGATGTGTGGGTCAAGGATGAGGCCCAGAACCCGACCGGATCCTTCAAGGCTCGGGGAATGGCGCTGGCGATTGCCCGCAACGTCGAACTTGGGGCGACAGAGTTCTGTCTGCCATCGGCAGGCAACGCCGGAGGTGCCGCCGCCGCCTACGGGGCGCTTCACGATGTGATGGTTGACGTCGCCATCCCCGACAACACCCCCCGGCCCCTCATCGAGGAGACCCGGGCACTCGGCGCCACCGTCACTCTGGTCGAAGGGACAATTGCAGACGCCGGGCGTCTTCAAGCAGAGAAGGCGAAGGCCAACGGCTGGTTCTCGGTGGCAACGCTTTACGAGCCTTATCGAGTCGAGGGCAAGAAGATGATGGGTTACGAGATCTTCTGGGATCTGGGCGGTCTTCCCGATGTCATCTTCTACCCCACCGGTGGAGGCACCGGGTTGGTGGGCATGGTCAAAGCCTTCGACGAGATGGAAAAACTGGGCTGGATTGGATCCGAGCGTCCGAGAATGGTGGTCGTCCAGGTGGCGGGTTGCGCCCCGATCGTGAGGGCCTTCGAACGGGGTGATGAGTTTGCCGCTCCATGGGAGGACCCCGACGAGACATCCGCATTCGGGTTGAGGGTTCCTTCAGCTCTCGGTGACAAGTTGATGCTCGATGGGCTGCGACAGACGAAGGGCACGGCCGTTGCTGTCACCGAGCAGGACATGCTCGCTGCAACAGAGCGACTGGCCACCGAAGTCGGAATCTGGGGATCGCCCGAGGGGGGCGCATGCGTCGCCGCCTTCGAGCAGTTGGTCGAGTCAGGATGGATCAGGTCCGACGAGACGGTCGTGTTGTTCAACACCGGGGCAGCAGCCAAGTATCTCTAGACGCTTGCCGCCTAGATCTCTGCACCTGCCGGTCACCAAAACCCTGGTTTTCGTAACTGGTGCCACCCGATTTGTGGCCGCCGAGATTATCAGACAACTCCTCTAGGCCGAATATCGAGTCCGAGGCACGACCCGCGATGTGGCGAGGTCGGAAGCGGATGGCAGGTACCAACTCGACACGTCGAAGACCAGAACCGAGTTGGGTCTGGGGTTCCGCGACGCCGACCAAACTGCGATCGACACAATGACCAGCCTCGAAAATTGGAGACACCTCGGCAAGAAGACCAAAGTTGGTGCAGCAGCAAGCCGGCAGTAAGGTCGCCCACCCCAGCCGAATCTGCCTACCCCCACATGCGTCGACCCCACATCTATGCGCTGAGCGGCGCCCTCCTCCTGACGACCGTTCTGCTCTTCGTGGTGGTTGGCGACTCGACACCCGAGCCTGAACCGGTTACCACGTCGCCAGCCCAGGCAGGGGAAGTCAAATCGACCACGACCACCATGGATCTCGATTTCTCCGATGAGGCAACGAAATCCCTGGTGCTGTCGGAAATCGAAGTCGCGCTAACCCAAGAGGCGGCAAACAGATCGACAACCACGACCGTCACAACGACAACAGCACCAGTCGAGGAGTCGAGTACCTCAACACCGAAGACCACTAGCACCACCCAACCTCCCTCCCCTACCACGACCGGCCAAGGAGAGTTTCGCTCGGACTACGAGTCCGACTTCCATGGACGGATCAACTCACTTCGCGCATCGAGCGGGCTTCCCGCCCTTGTCCGAAACGGCTCGCTCGACACACGAGCCAGAGACTGGGCCAAGACGATGGCTGAATCGGGGTCGCTCAAGCACTCCAACGTCGGTTCGTTGGTACCTCCGTGGTCGGCCGCAGCGGAGAACGTTGGCAAGGGTGGCACCGTTTCATCGGTCTTCGGTCTGCTCAAGGGAAGCGGCGGCCACCTCGCCAACATGCTTGGCAATTACACCGACGTCGGAATCGGAGTGTGGCGAGATTCCAGCGGGACACTTTGGACGGTGCACGTCTTCACTCGCTGAAGCTCGTCAGCGCTGGATCGACACCAGGTCGAAATCCAACCGGAAGGGCCCACCTGCCGATCAATGGTGAATCGAACACTTAGGCTCAACTGATGGATCTCAGCGAGTACCGGGCCCTTTTCGATCTCACCGGCAAGACGGCCGTGGTCATTGGCGCCGGTAGCGGCATAGGCCGGGCCGGAGCAGAGGCGATGGCCGCACACGGTGCCGATGTGATCTGCGGCGACCTGTCCGGGGATGCGGCGACTGCCGTCGCTGACCGAATCAATGAGCAGGGTGGCAAGGCTCGAAGTGCGGTAGTCGACCTTGGTGATGGGGCGTCGATCGACCGCCTCTATGACAGCGTCGAACGAATCGACATCATGGTGACGACGCCGGCGATCAACGTCCGCAAGCGTCTCCTCGACGTCACCGTGGAGGAATTCGAGAGGGTGGTCGCCCTCAACCTGATCGGCAATTTCCGAGCCGTCAAAGGGGCCGGCGCCCGCATGGCCGAACAGGGTGCAGGCTCGATCGTCGTGGTGTCCTCGATTCGGTCCCAGGTGGTTGAGCCGGGTCAGGGTGTCTACGCCGCCACCAAGGCCGGGGTTCTCCAGATGATCCGGGCTCTCGCAGCCGAGCTGGGTGAAGAAGGCGTCAGGGCCAATGCGCTCGCACCCGGGGTCGTCGAGACGCCTCTGACCCAACAGATCAAGGACGTACCGGACTGGTACGAGGCGTACGCCAACAAGGGCGCCCTGGGGAGGTGGGCTCAGCCCGAAGAGATGGCCGGCCCCATCGTGTATCTGGCGTCCGATGCTGCTTCCTTCGTGACCGGTTCGCTGCTTGTCGTAGACGGCGGTTGGCTGGCTGTGGACGGCCGATTCAACCCTCCGCTGTAGCGATCTGGCCCAAGAAGTTGAGAGCTGCAGCCACGTAGACGTCGGCGTGACGGATCATGTCCTGGACCTCCACGAACTCGTCCGCTTGGTGGGCGATCCACTTGCCACCGGGCCCGTACACCACCACAGGAATTCCGGCATCCCGCCAGAGGATCGTGCCGTCGGTGGTCCCCGGCACTCCCCCGAACTTCGGCGTCTCCCCCAACACCTCCCGATGTGCGGCCACGACTGCTTCGACCACAGGATGGTGCTCGGAAATGGAGGTTGGTGGTCGGTCGTCGATCGTCTCGACCGAGAACCTCACTCCGGTGTCGGTGGTGACCGCTGCCGCCAATGCACTGATCTGCTCCCTCACTTCGTCGTGGTTGATTCCGGCGAGAGTTCTGACATCGAGAGTCATCAGGGCATCGCTTGGGATCACATTCATCTGGACGACCGATCCCGCATGAAAGACCGTGGGTGTCACATAGGGGAGGCCGAGATGTGGATGCTCGCCATGCTCGGCTTGTAACCGGCTCTCATAGACGGCAATGTCTCGCTGAAGGCGACCGAGAGCAACAATCGGATTGAGTCCCTGACTAGGCATCGCACCGTGGGACATCTTTCCGGTGGCCTCAATGAGCAGACGAAGAGCCCCTTTCTGAGTGATGCACACTTCACCGGCCTCCGGTTCGCAGATGAAAGCACCATCGACTTCTGCGGCGAGGTCGGATGCCGCAAAGTGCTTGGCACCAATCATCAAACCTTCTTCGTCGCACAGGGCGCCAACAACGATCCGACCCGGAAAGGGTCCGGCGTCGACTATCGCACGGGTGGCAAACAGCATCGCGGCCACCCCGGACTTCATGTCTGCCGAACCTCGCCCGCGCAGATGCCCATCCACGAGGTCACCCCCGTAGGGGTCGAAGGTCCACTCGTCGGTGTCGCCCTCGGTCACGACGTCGGTATGACCTTCGAACATGAGAGTCTTACCGGGTTGTCCTCCATCGAGGATCGCAACAACGTTGAATCGACCGGGCTCTATCTCCTCGACCGTCGGATCCCAGCCGAACGACCGCATCTTGTCGGCGACGGTAAACGAAGCATCGGCTTCGGTGGTCCCCATCGAAGTGTCATTCACGGAACGAACGCGTACCAGCTCCTGCGCGAAAGCGATCAGCCCGGAATGGTCAATTCTCGGTCGTGTCACGGCTTGGTGCCTCACGGCGGTCTCCCGGCGAACCGGGAGACCGTGCGAAATGTCATCGGCTGTTCCTCTACTCGTTGAGAGCGAGACTCGTCAGGTCCAGTCCGAGCCCGGGCTGGTTCGGGTCGTATCCGGTGATACCTGCCTTGGTCACACTCAACGCCGGGAGCAGGAATAGCCAGACGTTGACGGCGTCCGCCGTGATCTGCTCCTGCACCTGCCCGAGGAGGGCGTAACGGGCCGCGTCATCTGGGGTGGCGTCTGCCTCAGCCAACAGGGCCGCGACATCAGGGTTGTCGTATGCCCAGTAGTACTCGGCATTCCCGTACTGACCGATGTCACGTGGCTCGACATGGGCGACGATCGAGATGTCGTAGGCACCGTTGGCGAACACGTCCTCGAGCCATACGCCCCACTCCACGTTCTCGATCTCAACCGTGATACCCACCTCGGCAAGCTGGGCAGCAACGATTTCACCACCACGGCGGGCATATGAGACCGGTGGCAGAAGCATCTTCAAAGGACGGTCGTCGGTGTAGCCAGCCTCAGCGAGGAGATCCCTGGCCTTCTGCTGGTCGTACGGATACACGTCGTTCAGATCCACGTAGTAGGGATCGAGCGGAGAGG
This sequence comes from Acidobacteriota bacterium, assembly GCA_004356805.1. Lineage (GTDB taxonomy): Bacteria > Actinomycetota > Acidimicrobiia > Spongiisociales > ZC4RG35 > SZUA-217. The sequence continues at coordinate 6,324 of SMXW01000055.1, forward strand.
CACCGGTGCCGATCATCTCGCCATAACCGAAGTAGGCGAGATCGACCACGTCCTGGCTGTTGATGGCATGAGTGATGGCCTGACGAACCAAGAGGTTGTCGAGAGGCGCGGTGTACCCGTTGAGGGCCATCGTCACTTCACCGTTGGTCCGCCCCGTCAGGACCCTGAACCGGTCGTCGCCCTCGAACTCCTCGAGCAACTCGGGTGCCGACACACCAACGATGATGTCGATGTCACCGGCGAGCATGGCGTTGTTCAGGGCATTGGGGTCGTTGATGTATCGATATGTCACCGTTTCGACAAGGGCACCGTCGCCCCAGTAGTCGGCGTTTTTCACAATCACGATCGAGTCGCCCGGCGTCCACGATTCGAAAGCGAACGGGCCGGTGCCGACCGGGGAGTTCTCGATATTGGCAACCGCAGACTCCTCGAGGATCACGCCCTGACCCTGTGTCATGAAGAAGAGGAAGTTTGCGGAGAACTGACTCAGAGTCACCTTGACTGTGACGTCATCCACCGCCTCCACGCTCGCCACCGAGGCGAGGGTTGTGGCAAAGGGATGCTCCGGGTCCTTGGTGAGGACGTTATTGATCGAAAACACCACGTCATCCGCGGTGAAGGCCTCGCCGTTGTGGAAAGTGACACCGCTTCTCAGGTGGAAGGTCCACTCCAGACCGTCGTCGGAGATATCCCACGACTCGGCGAGCAACGGGCTGATCGAGCCGTCAGTCTCCAGCTTCACCAAGCCCTCGTACACGTTGTAGAGCAGCACCTGTGGGATTGCCGCCGCCGGCGAAGAGGTGAGGTCGAGCGTCGGAGGCTCCAACTGGAGGCCGAGGATGACGTCGGCCTGAGCTGATTCCGCTGCCTCCGTCGTGGTTGCTGCCGGTTCCGACTCGGTGGTGGCCGGGGTGGGCTGAGTCGTGTCGACCGACTCGGTGGTGCCGGTGCTATCGGCCGACGAGCATGCGGCGACGACAAGGGCGAAAACGAATAACAGGGAAAGAAGCTTTCTGACGGACATGGGACCTCCTCTGTCGGTCTTGGATTATTCGATCGAGCCACCCTATCAGTGGGAAAACAGGCAGTATCCACCAGACCGTCGAAAGGCCGACGCCACGTTCACGTGGCGTCGAGTCGGGGTATGGCGGCGATCAACCCTTCGGTGTAGCCGGTCTTCGGATGGAGGAACACTTCGTCGACCGGACCCTGCTCTATGAGGCGGCCGTGCTGCATGACGGCTACCCGATCGCAGATCTCGTGGACAACAGAGAGGTCGTGACTGATGAACACCATGGTCAGCCCGTACTCATCCTTCAGATGTGCGAGAAGGTCGAGCGTGATCGTCTGAATCGACATGTCGAGAGCGCTCACCGGCTCATCGGCAATGAGGATGTCCGGACTTGGAGCCAAGGCACGGGCTATGGCGATTCGTTGCCGCTGACCCCCGGAGAATTCATGCGGATAGCGACCGACGGAGTCGGCGGGGAGCTCAACCGCGTCGATGAGCTCGGTCACCCGGGCACGATGATCTCCCTCGATCTTCAGGGAGCGAAGCGGCTCGGCGATGATCCTGCCGATCTTCAACCGGGGGTCAAGCGAACCTATCGGATCCTGGAAGATCATCTGTACCTGCCGGCGGAGCGGTTGCCTCCTCGATGTCTCTGCGATGTCGATCCCGTTGACGACGATGTCGCCCTCGGTGGGTACGTCGAGAGCGATCATCAGGCGGGCGAGGGTGCTCTTCCCGGAACCGGATTCCCCCACGATCCCGAAGGTCTCACCTTTTTGGACTTCGAGGGTGACCTCATCCACCGCGGTGATCGTCCGTTTCTCGTCGAGGAATCCCGAGCGTGGAAGCGGGAAGATCCGTGTGACGTTCTTCACCGAGATCACCGGTTCCGCCGGAGCCCGGCGCTCTCTTGGCCGGATAGTGAATGTGGCCGACCGACTCAGCGGAGGAACGGAGCCAACCAACGCCTGGGTGTACTCGTTGGTCGGGTCGGAGAAGACGGCCTGAGTTTCTCCCTTCTCCACGAGTCGGCCCGCGTTCATGACCATCACCTGCCGAGTCGTTCGAGCCACAACGGGCAGGTCGTGGGTGATGATCAACAGGGCCGTGTGGAACTTCTCCACCTGCTCGTCGAGGACGTCCAACACCTGGGCTTGGATGGTGACGTCGAGCGCTGTCGTGGGCTCGTCGGCAATGACCAGATCGGGTCCGCACGCCAAGGCCATGGCGATCATCACCCGCTGTCTCATGCCTCCCGACAGCTGGTGAGGAAAAGCACGGGCCCGAAGCTCGGGCTCTTCGATCCTGACAGCGGTGAGCAGATCCACAACCTTCTCGGCGGCATCCTGACGTGACATGCTCTGGTGAAAACGAAGGGCTTCTGCGATCTGCCGGCCGATGCGCATCACCGGGTTGAGCGCTGTCATCGGCTCCTGAAAGACCATCGAAACGTCGTTGCCGCGGATGGCACAGAGTTGTCTCTCGGAGCTGGCAAGCATGTCCCGTCCGTTGAGGATGACGGTTCCCTCGGCCGTGAGGCCCTCGGGCAACAGACCCATGATCGAAAGAGCAGTGAGGGTCTTGCCCGAGCCCGACTCGCCGATCAGACCGGTCCGTGTCCGCCGGTCGAGGTGGAACGAAACGCCATCAATCAGAGGAGTGCCGGCTGCCGACCTGACCACCAGGTCGCCAACCTCGAGAACCGTGTCGGTCATGCGTTTCGCACCTCCAAACGGGGATCGAGTGCGTCGCGCAGGCCGTCGCCCAGCAGGTTGAAACCAAGGACTGTGAACGCAATCGCCAGCCCCGGCCAGATCGCCAAGCCGGGCGCCTTCGATATGAGAGTCTGGGCATCACGCAAACTCCTGCCCCACGATGGAGTGGGTGGCTGGGTGCCGAGGCCAAGGAAGGAGAGCGCGGCCTCAGCCAGAATTGCGAGGGCAAACAAGACGGTCGCCTGGACAATCAACACCGAGAGGATGTTGGGAACAACGTGACGCCAGAACACGAAGTTCTGACTCCGCCCGTAGGAACGGGCGGCCGTGACGAAGTCGAGTTGGAACACCGAGAGGGCCGCCCCTCTGGTCACTCGGGCAACGATCGGGATGTAGGCGATGCCGATGGCGATCATCGCTGGGGTGCGACCCGGCTGA
>SMXW01000056.1 GCA_004356805.1 Acidobacteriota bacterium
CCATGGTCACCAGATAAAGGAACCTCAGATCGGGGCGGTATTTCTCGTGACCGCGGATCCCTTCGTAGTCGTTGATGAGGTCTCCGCACCCGTACAGAATGGGTCTGTCGCGGTACACCTCAATGCCCAAGGGATGATGGGGGGAGTGTCCATGGACTACATGCACACCGGCGCGATCAATGAGCGCTCGGGCGAAACGCCTATGCGAAGAGGGTCGTAACCCCAATTCGGGCCCCAGTGGATTGAGACGACCACAAGGTCGCCGGCTGTGGCAGCCGAGGCAACCCTCGCAGCCACAGCATCGACCTCAGTTGACGAGAGGGCTGGGGCCAGCGTCACGCCCGGACGATCAGAGCGGGCTGCCCACGTGGGTGGGATCCCACTCGACGGGGTGCCCATAGCGACAACCACAACACGGCACCCGGGTCTGATGTCTATCAGGGCCGGCCTGGCGGCTGCGCTGGCGTCGGGCCCTGCCCCGGTCACCTCCAGTCCGGCTCTTTCGAGCGAGTTGAGGGTCTGTTCCAGCCCCGGGTTGGACCAATCAAGGATGTGATTGTTGGCGAGAACGCAACAGTCGATGTTCGCCGACGTGATACAGGCGACATTGTGAGGATCCATCCGATAGTGGATGCCCTTTCCTGGCCACGGTTCGCCTTCATCGGTAACCGCGGTCTCCAGATTGATGATGCGGGCTGTGGTGCCGGCTGCATCCAATGCGGCGAGGGCATCACCCCAGATGTAGGCAGGATCGACAGCGCGTGGTAATGGACCGTTCTTCCGCTCGGCGAGATGCACATAGTCGAGTGCCGAGCGGGCCCAGGACTCGTAGAGCCGCGGGTCTCCGGGATGCTCCAGTATCTGGTCGACTCCCCGGCCCGTCATCACATCGCCGCAGAGGAAAAGGGTGACGCCGGGCGGACTCATCTCAATCGTGGGTCCAGATCAGACTCGACGCCTTCTCGAGGGGCGGATTCAGCAACGCTACGACCAGCATCAGACCGATTGACCCGTTGACGGAACTCGGGCGGATACCTCTTCGGCATGGTGACTTCTCCTCAGGTCAGGGGATTACCATTTCGGCAATCCGAGTCAACAGGACCGGGGGAGGACAATGTCACATCATCCTTCCCAGCTGGTCATGGGCAGGTGTGCCCGCTGGCGTGTGACCGAGGTGCTCATGCTGCGCAGCAGCTCAAAGTTTTCACGTCCTTGCCAAATGCTTGGGCCGCCAGTTTTAGTCCTTCGGCCATCGTCAGGTAGGGATGGAATGTCTCTGCGATTTGGTCGATGGTCACCCGATCGAAGCCCTTCGGATTCGACTCGGGTAGCTTCGCTCAAGACCTTTGGAGGTAAGGGTGAGAAAGCGGACCGCGGCAGACCTGTTTGTCGAGTGTCTCGAGGCGGAAGGTGTGCGGCATGTGTTCGGGATACCAGGGGAGGAGACCCTCGACTTCAATGAGTCTCTCGACCGGTCCTCTATCAGGTTTGTGCCGGTACGCCACGAGCAGGGCGGAGCGTACATTGCCGACGTGTACGGCAGGCTCACCGGCCGGGCCGGTGTCTGTTTGGGGACTCTGGGACCTGGTGCCACGAACCTGGTGACCGGGATCGCGGACGCCTTCCTGGACCGGGCGCCGATGGTGGCGCTGACCGGTCAGGCCAGTCTGGTGCGCATGCACAAGGAATCCCACCAGTACCTGGATGTCATAAACCTCATGCGCCCCATCACGAAGTGGAATGCGCGGGTCGGTGAGCCTGCCGTCATTCCGGAGGTAGTCCGGAAGGCGTTCAAGCTGGCGGAGGGAGAAAAGCCTGGCGCCACGCACGTTGAGCTTCCTGAAGATGTCATGGGCGAGCAGTCCGAAGAAAGGCCGCTCCCGCGTCGAGACCCGGTCCTTTCGGAGCCTTCCGACAAGGATGTGTCGAGGGCGGCCGAACTGATCAGCGCTGCTCGGGCGCCGGTCGCGTTGGCCGGCAATGGCGTGGTGAGAAACAGAGCGGTGGCCGCCCTCCGATCCTTCGTTGACACTGTTGGGCTGCGGACGGCAGTCACGTTCATGGGCAAGGGGCTGCTCGACCCGAGCACCCCCCAGTGGCTCGGGGCAGTCGGTCTCCAGGCCGGCGATTACGAGATGGCGGGATTCGGTGGGGCGGACCTGGTCGTAGCCATCGGATTCGATCTGGTCGAACACTCGCCTCAGTTGTGGAACCCGCGTCGCGACAAGACGATTGTTTGTCTCGACACGCTTCCAGCCGAGATCGACGCGTACTACCTACCCGAGGTCGAGGTGGTGGGAGACCTCAACGCGGTGCTCGACCAACTCAGCCGCGAGTGTAAACCCATTGCTCAACCAGGCGGTTCGACTCGCCTCCGCGACGTCGTTCTCCGCCGCTTCGAGGAGGCCAAGGACGACGCCAGTTACCCGATGCAACCGCCTCGGGTCCTGTTTGAGATTCGTAAGGCACTGGGCCCATCGGACATCCTGGTCTCCGATGTAGGGCTCCACAAGCTGTGGATCGGACGAATGTTCCCTGCTTACGAACCCAATACGGTCCTGATCGCCAACGGGTTGGCAGGCATGGGTTTCGCTGTGCCGGCTGCCATCGCCGCCAAGCTGGTTCACCCTGACCGCAAGGTCGTGGCAGTCAGCGGGGATGGTGGATTTCTCATGAACTTTCAGGAGCTAGAAACCGCGGTCCGTCTGGGCACGCCGTTTGTGAATGTCATCTGGGAAGACCGCCAGTTCGGCTCGATTGCCTGGAAGCAACGAAAACGCTTCGGGCGTGATTTCGGCACAGACTTCTCCAATCCCGATTTCGTTCGCCTCGCCGAGTCATTTGGTCTACCCGCTTGGCGAGTGACTTCCGCAGATGACTTCGCAGTCCGGCTCCGCCAGGCCCTCGAGCTGTCGGTGCCCACGCTGATCGTCCTCGAGATCGACTACAGCGTCGACGTTGCAATCGCCGACGAGCTGGGTGAAGAAACAGGTCCGCACCTGGGACCGCCCGGGGCTGCCGCTCCCGACGCGGCAGACACTGCCGATCGATTCTCCGACACCTCCGCCGACCAAGCCCGTTGGGAAGACGAAGGCGGGGCCGTACCACCAATCAGCCGCCGGGAAGAGTTCGCAAACTCGTTCGCAACGAGGGGGTCGGGTGTTCAAGCCCGCTGAGCTCCACTCACAGATCGTGCCCGGCTCCCCTTGGGTAAACCCGGGTCGTGCGGGCAACGGCAAGAGTGACGACTGAGGCGATGCCCAGAGCGACAGACACCGTTGCCCAGCTTGCGGCCTGGGAGACATTTGCGATCAGCCAACCCAACACCAGGGGTCCGATCCCGGCGCCCAGGAAGACTCCCGCCTGTGTGATCGCCGATGAAGCTGCTGGTGTCTCGATGTTGGCGTTCACCACGGTGTATGTCATCAATCCCGGCCAACCCCAGCCGGTTGAGAAGGCAAGGAGCACCAGGCCAACAAACCAGGACCCGCTGGATCCGCTGAGCACACCGAAAACAAGACTCCCGGTACCCATCAAAACTGCCAGACCTACGAAGCCCCTGGACCGTTTTCGGTCGGTGATCACCCCGGCGACCACTCGGGCGCTGATACTGGCTAGCGACCCGACGAACAAAAGCAGTCCTGCTCCTGCCTCGGAAAGAGTGGCGTCAACGGCTGCCGTGACCAGAAACGTGCTTAGCGACACAGCGGCCCACGTTGCCAGCCCTGCTGCCGTTGCCAGGGCTGCAATCTGAAGAGTGGTCATCGGAGTCGCGCTGCGGCAAGGACCCTTGAAGCTGGTGAGATCGATCGGCTCGTCTGTGTCCAGAGAAAGGAGAACCCAAATAATCGGAAGAAGCAAGGCTCCGAGCGCGAAAGCGAATCTCCATCCGACGGTTAGCGCAATGGTCGGCACTGCCAATCCGGCGAGAAGCGTTGATGACGGGATCCCGGCATGCTTCAGGCCGAACATGAGGCCTCGCCGGTCAGGTTCTACCAATTCGGCCAATGCTTTGTTTGCTGCCGGGTTCGCCAGGCCATAGACGGCACCACCGGCGACCAGGAGAATTGAGAGGGATGCTGCGCTCGTCGCAAACCGAGCTATGGCAACGAGTATCAGGGCCGAACTGACCGAGTTGACCCGAATCGCAACTCTCCATCCGATACGTTCAACGACACGGCCCAGAGAAGGGGACGCGATGGATGCGGTCAGAAAGAAAAGAGCGGTCGCAACTCCGAGGCCGGTGGTTGTCAGCTCAATCTCCCCCTCGAGCTGGAGAAAGGTCGCACCGACGAGAAACACGGGCAACGCGCTCAGGGCGACAATCAGGATGGCTAGCGCAAGTCGCCGCCAGGGAATCCCAGTCACCCGGAAAAGTGATCCCAGCCGAACGTTGCGACTGCTTCTCTGCTGACCGTCGTCTTCACTATTCCGGCTGGAGGGGGGGGCCCAGAGTTTGCCCTGGTGTTCTTATCCCCTCTTTGCCCACTTCGATGTTTGGTGTGCCTGAGCTGCGGACGGCCTCCACCGCGATCTCGATCTCGTTCAGATTCTTATGCTCGAGCTGATAGGTCCGCTCCTCAGATCGCTTCGCCATCTCAGGGCTGTACCAGGCGGACGAGTCGTCGATTCTCTCTGCGCCCCACTACGTTTTCTCCATGCTCTGAAAGCTCCTTATCGGGAAAGATCTGCCACCGAAGATACCGTGGCGAACCCGACGGCGTGAGTGAAGTGGCGCAAGCTTTGCTTCGGAAGATCAAGGTGATCGATCTCAGCTATCTTGGGATTCGGCTTCATCTCCCACTAGACGACGGCTGCAATGGGGTTAGGCCCCTCGGTCAGACAGTCCCGAACCTCTCGTTCTCAGATCCACCAAACGCCGACGAGGAGTGTCGTTCCGGTGATGAAGACAGCGGTTGTAGTCCAGAAGCGGACGGTGTGTCCATCAATCGCCGTTTCGAAGAACGTCGGTTGGGCGGAGGTGTAGGTCTTCTTGTCGCTGGTAATTGGTTGGTCGGGACCCTGGTGATGACCGTCGTCGGTGAGGGACTGGTATCCAGTGCTCGGTGTCTGCCCTGCCAGGAGTTGACCTCCGAACGAGTTGGCGAGTACCGCAGTGACCGACGAGATCATCGCGATCATTGCCCAGACGGGACTGACCAGCCCAGTGATCGCTGCCGTGACCCCGATCCCGTTGAAGCTGAATGCAAGTGCCAGGTTCTGTTTCGTCTTGCGGTAAGACGACACGCCAATCTGGTGGGCATCCATCACAGAGCTGAGCCGCTCATTCATGATGACGATGTCGGCAGACTCGATGGCTATGTCGGTACCGGCGCCTATCGCAATCCCGATGTCGGCCTGGGTGAGGGCAGGGGCATCGTTGATCCCGTCGCCAACCATCATCACCCGAACCCCACCACGCTGGAGTTCGCGGATTTTGGCGGCTTTCTCGTCGGGCAGTACTTCGGCGTGGACTTCCTCGATGCCAACCTGGGAGGCGACCACTGCCGCGGTGCGATGGTTGTCGCCTGTGATCATCACCGGGGTGATCCCGGCGTCCTTGACGCGTCGGATAGCCTGGGATGCGTCGTTTTTGACGGTATCGGCGATGCCGATGAGCCCGAGAAACTGGCCGTTGCGAGCTACCGCGATGACGGTCTGGCCTTTGTCTTCGAGTCGTTCTCGGTCCGTGTCCAACGAGGTGAGGTCCACACTTTGTTCGGTTAGCCAGTCCGGCTTCCCGATCAGGACGCGGACCCCATCGATGGTGGCCTCGACACCTCGTCCAGTATGAGACTCGAAGGTTTCAGCGTCGACCAGTGAAAGGCTCAGATCGTCGGCGGCGTCTTCGATGGCGCGGGCGAGGGGATGTTCACTATTGACCTCAGCCGAGGCGGCAATGCCCAGTATCAACTCCTCGGTGTGGTCGTCGGCCGGGACGACGGTTTGCACCGCGGGTTCACCTCGGGTGAGGGTGCCGGTCTTATCGAATGCGACCACGGCAATGTCACCCATCACCTGGAATGCCTCACCCGAGCGCATCAGGATTCCACGCTGGGCTGCCTCCCCGCCACCGCGAATGGTCGCCAGCGGTGTGGCCATCCCCAGCGCACAGGGGTACCCCATCACCAATGCGGCAAGACCGGCAAGGAGAGCACGGTTCCAGTTCGGTCCTTCTGCGAAAAGAGCCGGAATCACGGTCCAGATGAGGAACCCGGTAGCGGCGAAGATGAGCACGGTCGGTACGAAATAGCCCAGGACCAGATCGGCCAGTTGGAGCACCCCAGGGCGGAGGCTTCGGGCCTCATCAATAGAACGCGCCACTTGTGAGAGAAATGAGTCGTCACCGATCTGGGTCACGGCAACGACCAGGCTGCCCGTCTGGTTGAGAGAACCGCCGATCACATCGTCGCCACGAACCTTCTCGGCTGGGATGGCTTCTCCGGTCACCAGCGCTTCGTTCACCGCCGAAACACCTTCGACCACGGTCCCGTCGACAGGGATCGACTCACCCGGTCGAATCCGAACAAGTTCACCAACGACCACTTCGTCGATCGATATCTCGATCTCTTCACCGTTGCGGATCACACGGGCGGTGTCGGGTCTCAACTCCATGAGACGACGCACGGCCTGCGACGAGCGGGTCCGCACCACCAGCGACGCGTAGTGCGACAGGATGTGATAGGTCGTGACCAATGTGGCCGCGGCGAAGAAGTCACCCACTGGAAAATTGTCCAACACGAACAGACCCAGGAACCCACCGGCGATACCCGCGAATGCAGCAAACTCCAGCAGCACGTGTTGGTTGAGGATTCCCCGACGCAGCGACGCCCACGCCATCTTCTTGATGAACCAGCCGGTGACGAACATCGTGTTCAACGCAAGCGCCAGCAGCAGCCACGGCATCAACGGGATCTCGACCAGCTCCAGCCACTGACCAACCAACATCAGTAACAGGCTCATCACCGTGAAACTGGCGGCGGTGCTCAACCGGCCACGCTCACGACGCAGTTCGGCAGCTTCCTCTTCGAAGCTGCGCACCTTCTCCGGATCACGGTATGTGTAGCCGATCTGTTCCAGAGTGCGACGCAGCTCCTCAGGGGTCACCTTGGACGGGTCATACTTGACCAGGCCTTCTTCATGCGCCAGCGATACCCCTACTTCATAGACGCCGTCGATTCGTGAATAGGCCTTATCGATCGTCGAGGTGCAGAAGGAGCACGACATGCCACCGATCTTCATGCGGAAGGCAGCCTTGGTGACTTCCTCGTCGCCCTCGCGTTCTGCCTGCTTTTGAGTCATGTGTGCCCAGCGTCTATCAGTCGGGGTCGAATCCCGAGGCTCGGATCCGTGCTTTGACGTCGTTCTCGGTGACCCGGTCCGGGTCAAAGCGGACATCTACCTGTCCCGCCTCGAAATCGGCCTGGGCCCGGATCACACCCTCGAGGTTGGTCAATGCCGACCCGAGGTTGTCTGAGCAGCCTGTGCAGTGAAATCCGCTCACCTTGAATGTCTTCAGCGTTGCGGTTGCCATCTTTCCATTACCTCCAAATCGTCAAGTGTGCTCATTGTCGCAGTGCATGCTCAATGGGCCGCAGAGGGCTCGAGGATGTGACACACACACGGATCTTCCGCGCCGATGTCGGGCAGCGTCGCGGCCACGCCTTGTAGCCGCCGAAGCTCTCCCGACAAGTCCTGCAGTTGCAGGATCCGTTCGTCGACGGACTCGACCTGGCGATCCAACACCCCACGCACGTACCTACACGGTGCCTCCCCTCGATCTCGAAGGCCCAGAATCTGGCGGATGTCATCCAGCCCGATACCCAGCGACCTGGCCAAGTTCACGAACCGGAGTCGCTCCACGTCGGCCGAGGTATACGTCCGATACCCGGAAGATGTTCGCTCCGGCTCTGGGAGCACCCCCACCGACTCGTAATAGCGGATCGTCGGCGTATCGACGCCTACCGCGTTTCCTACTTCGCCGATTCTCAAAGGTCAACTCCCTTCTCAAGACTGCTGATTCTTACCGAGGTCTTCAACGTACACCTTCAAGTCCCTTGAAGGTCAAGGACATTCCCGAAGTAATTCGAGAATCGTCTAAATTTCACTCATAAGTGAGTCAGCAAAAGCCATCCAAGAAAGCCGCCCGACGAGCCGCCACCGAAGCCAAGAGACGCAAAGAGAAGACGAAACGGTATTTCATCTTCGGTGGCGTCGCCGTTGTCATCGTGGGGCTCATCGTTTTCGCTGTCACCAGACCGGAGCCAGTCGAGCTCGAGGGTTTGGAGACTTTTGCCGACCTGGCTGGCGGCCACCTACGGGAGGGGGATCCCGTGCCCTCCTACAATTCACTGCCGGCAACGAGCGGCCTACACGCGGCGAGCCCAGCGTTTTGCGGCATCTACGCCGAAGAGATTCCTGATGTCGTCCAGGTTCACAATCTCGAACATGGAACTGTTGTTGTCCAATATCAGTCGGTCATAACCGACGATGACCGGACTCGCATTGAGGAGTTTGCCAGGGTAAAGGGCACTCATATCCTGGTGGCGCCAAGAGCAGACCTGACCCATCCAGTGGTGGTGACGGGATGGACCAGGATGCTAAGGCTGGACATTGCAGACCTCGAGGCGATCGATGTGTTCTATGACCGGTTTGCCCAGCGCGGCCCAGAGGTTGGAGTGCCTTGCCCGTTCCAGATCGACCAGACTCTCGGCTAACTCATCGCATCCCGGACGACACGCCTCTTGCGCTCGCCAGCTCCTCATCGTCGTAAGCTTGTGGGGGGCCACTTCCTCGCAGTACTCGAGGTCGTCACCACACAGGACGATCATGAAGTCGGCGATTTCGAGAAACCCGTCGTCGTGAATGATCCTGACCCCCGGGAGTGTCCCGCCACCGGGACGTCGTTCAGCGCCTCCAGGGCGTTGCTTGCTCGAGGCTATGAAGACTCGGAAAACTATGCCCATGTCCGTTCTGATGGGTCAGGTCTAATGGTGGGTGGTCGATAACCTGAACGACTGATGCTGCGCCGTCTCGTCTTCCTCATAGCCCTGGTTCTCGTCGTCGGCGCCTGCACGCCCGACGCAGTCGACACCTCAAGCACGGTTGCTGGCGGGTCGACCTCTCCCGGTTCAACCCCTCCTGACACAGGATCAACCACGCCAGAGGGCTCAACCACGACCACCCAGGCGATGCCGCCGGTCACTCCCCCCGACCTCTCCGGTTTGGAAGACCTGTCGGTGGGGGTGCGGAAGCAACTGGAGGACCTGATCGTCACAGTGCAGGAGGTCAGAGGCCTTCCGTTCCTGTCGCCTCCAAACATCACGGCTGTCACAGATGCGGAGCTCGAAGCTCGGTATCGGGAGGCCATCGAAGAAGGGGCAGAGGACTTCCCGGCGGACGATGCTCTTTACAAACTGCTCGGCCTCATGGATCAGGAAGCCGACCTGGAGACGCTCTTGCTGGATCTGTACGGAGCACAGGTGGCCGGGTTCTACGACGGTGAGACCGGCGAGATCGTGGTGCCGGCCCGTCAGGAGAGTCTGACACTTCTCCAGCAGGGGACCATGCTGCACGAGTTGGTCCATGCCCTAACCGACCAACACTTCGGGTTCGACGCCCAATTCCGGGCGATGGTGGACGAGGAGCGGCTCGACGAGGCGACTGCCTATCAGGCCCTCATCGAAGGGGATGCCACCCTGGCGTGGGTGATGTGGGTTCAGAGTCTCTCCCCGCAGGAATTGGGCCGTTTAGTGGCGGAGTCTCTGGATGTCGACAGGTCCAGCCTTGATGCCGTTCCCCAGTTCATCAGCGACTCGCTCCTCTTCCCCTACGACACGGGCCTCGCGTTCGTCCAGGAGCTTTTTGCGACCGGAGACTGGAACGCCGTCAACGACGCATATTCCACTTTTCCGGACTTGCCCGGATCTTCCGAGCAGGTGATCACTCCGGCGGACTATCAGCGGGATTTGCCGCTCGTTGTTGAACTACCAACGATCACGATCGCCGGCTACAACCTCGAACGGACATCGGTATGGGGCGAAGAGGGCTTCAGGACCATGATCGACCAGGTGCTTGGTGAGTCAAAGGGAGCAAAGGCGGCCGATGGCTGGGGTGGCGACAGCTACCACCAATGGTTCGATGGGGAGAATGCGGCGTTCCTTCTCGTTTACAAGGGCGACACGGCGCGTGATCTCGAAGAGCTTCGTGCAACACTTCTCGAGTATGCCCTGGCGGCGGTCCCCGAGGAAGACTTTGTGTGGGTGGACGAGGAAGAGGGCCTTCTCTACTTCATAGCCGCAGACGAGATCTCGGTGGGCGAGTTGATTCGGTCCGCCGTCGGTCTGGGCTGACGCAGGTCTCTTCTCTCGCCACCAACTGTCCTCTAAGTTCGTCATATGGATCAGGTTTTCCTCCAGGCTGGTGCAACGACATACGGGCCGGTCAACGATGCTCGCACCTTTTGGCAAAGATGGCGCGGCCTCAAGGGTCTGCCTCCAGGAGCTTCGGTACTGATCAGAACCCGTTCGGTGCATGGGTTTGGTGTAAGGACGCCTTTCCGGGCGATCGGGCTCACCTCACTTCTCCAGGTGTCGGCCACTCAAGTGGTCAAACCCGGTCGGATCGCGAGATTTCCCGGATGCCGCTACATTCTCGAGCTTCCCATGGAAGTCGACGCCCCTGAGCCCGGTGCGACGTTGGAGCTTCGCAGTGCCTGAAGGTGGTCTCTATGTGTGCGCCACGCCGATCGGGAACCTTGGAGATGTCTCAGACCGTCTTCGTGAGACTCTGGTGACGGCCGATGTCATCTATGCAGAAGACACCAGGCGCACATCGAAGCTCTTACGGCACATCGGGGCGAAGACGAAGGTCCAGTCGTTGTTCGCCGGAAACGAAAAGACTCGCAGTCGGAAACTGGTTGACGATGTACGAGCAGGCAAGACTGTGGTTTTGGTGTCCGATGCCGGCATGCCCACCGTCTCGGATCCGGGTGCAGAAGCAGTGCGTCTCGTCCGGGAGGAAGGTTTATCGCTGACGGTCATCCCGGGACCGTCAGCTGTGACGACGGCGATCACACTGTCGGGGTTTAGCGGGGATCGCTTCTCGTTCGAGGGTTTCCTTCCTAGGAAAGGCAAAGAACGGAGTCGGCGTTTGCAGCAACTTGGTTTAGAGGATCGACCAGTTGTCCTATTCGCCAGCCCGCATCGGCTTGCCGGCGATCTCCGGGATCTTCTCGATGCAGTCGGTGTTGATCGCAGGGTGGCCGTTACCCGGGAAATGACCAAGCTGCACGAGGAAGTCTGGGTCGGGACCCTTGGTGAAGCCGTGGAGCGTTGGACGGGGGAGATAAGGGGTGAGCTCACCCTTGTCCTCGAAGGGAGTTCGCTGACACCGGTGACAGCCGAGGCAGCGATTGCCGAGGCACGGTCGCTCGTCACCAGCGGGGCCTCTCCATCTGATGCGGCACGAAGCGTGGCGCAAGACTCAGGTGTTTCCCGACGTGTCATCTACCAGGCGTTGTTGGAGGGTCAGGACGCCAGCTGAGACCGGCAGGATGAGCAGACGCCTTTTCCCTTGAATCGACTCACATTGGAGTCGCTCCCGCAGAACGTGCAGGTGTCGGTCACCTTACGGAGCAGGATGTTTCCGCCTTCAACCGAGATAGTCAGGTGATCACCCTCATGGATGTTGAACATTCGGCGTGTCTCGGCCGGTATGACGATCCGCCCGAGGTCGTCGATCTTCCTGGTGATACCTGAATCCATGTTCGGCCGGCGAGCCTACCCGTCGACGCGAGCCTTGTGTCGGTCGGGATTAGCGTCCTTCGAACGATGACTTGGGTCGACACACATTGCCATCTACAGCTGGACGGGCGGGAGCCGTCCGTACTGCTCGATCGCGCGTCGGCGGTGGACTGGATGGTTGCTCCGGGTGTTGACGCGGAGAGCTCCCGGGCGTCGCTCGCATTGGCAGGGGAGTTTCCAGGCCGAGTACTGCCGACGGCCGGATTGCATCCTCACGAGGCAGCCTCCTGGCCTGAGCAGCGGGAGGCAATCGAGGAAATGGCTCCCGGGGTGGCTGCCATCGGCGAGACAGGTCTCGATTTCTATCGCGATCTCTCCCCCCGAGATCAACAGGAAGCATCCTTCAGAGGTCACATCGAGTTGGCCTTGAGTCAGAGTAAGCCGATCATCGTGCACTGTCGCGACGCGTTCGCCCGCATCCACGACATCATCGATGAGACGGGAGTCGGAGGCCAAACAGTGCTGCATAGTTGGACCGGTGGGACGAGATGGACCAAGCGCTTCCTCGATCTCGGGGTCACTTTCTCATTTTCGGGACCTCTGGCATTCGAGACAGGGGAGACGATCAGGTTTGGTGCTGCTCTTGTGCCTCCGGATCGCGCAGTAGTCGAAACCGACACGCCGTACCTGGCACCGCCTCCTCATCGCGGCGAGCAAAACGAACCGGCATGGGTGGTCTTCGTTGGACGGGCTCTGGCCGACGTGTGGGGGACACCGGTGGAGGAAGTCGCCGCGGTCACTTCCGCCAACGCGACCCGGATCTTCAAACCGTGACTGCGCAGAACCGAACTGAGATTTCTCGTCTTCTCGAAGCTCATGGGCTGGCGCCGATCCATCGTCTCGGTCAGCACTTCCTCGCCGATGCCAACATCACCAGGAAGATCGTTTCGGTTGCCGACGTTGGACCGGGCGACAACGTCGTTGAGGTTGGAGCAGGCACGGGAACTCTTACTCGAGCTCTTGCGACCACAGGCGCCCACGTTGTGGCCTATGAGATTGATCAAGGCCTCAAGCCTGTTCTCGAAGAGGTGACGGAAGGTCTCGATGTCGAGTTGCGTTTCACCGATGTCACGAAGGTGGATTTTGCAAAGACGTTCGACAGCGGGCACTGGACGATGGTCGCCAACCTGCCCTACAACGTGGGGACTCCGCTCGTCATCGACGCGATCAGAAAGGTTGAGGCGATAGAACGGTTCGTGGTGATGGTTCAGCGGGAAGTCGCCGAACGATTAATCGCCGTCTCGGGCTCTCCCGATTACGGGCTTCCGTCTGTTGTGGCCGGCATCTACACCGAGGCATCGATTGTCTTTCGGGTTCCGCCCCAGGTCTTTTATCCACCTCCTCGCGTGGAGTCGGCCGTTGTCTTGCTGACCAGGAAGCCTTCGCCACCTCATTCCGATCAGGCGGTGGTGATCGCTCGGGCTGGCTTTGGACAGAGGAGGAAGATGCTGCGTAGATCGTTGGGCTCGGTGTTCGATGATCCCGTGGCGGTCTTGACGCAGGCCGGTCTGGATCCGACAGACAGGGCAGAGGACCTTGCGCCGGCCGATTTCTTGCGTCTTGCCGAGGCGGTGAAGTGACCACCTACGAAGCGCCGGCCAAGCTCAACCTGTCCTTGCTGGTAAGCCCGCCACGCTCCGACGGTTTTCACCCTCTGGAGTCTCTCGTTCAGACAATCGCGTGGTGCGACCTCCTCACCATTGAGGAAGGCGAAGGGGAGGACACCTTGGAGATTGTGGGCGCCGAGATCGACGTGGGCGAGAATCTGGTTTTGAAGGCTCTGGAGACGGCACGGACTCGGGGATCAGTGCCCCCATTGTCGATGTCGCTGGAGAAACGTCTTCCAATAGCCGCCGGTTTGGGTGGTGGCAGCTCGGACGCAGCCGCCGCTCTCAAGGCGGCTGTTGACTTGGGGGGTCTTTCCGAGTCTCTCGCGATCGAGGTCGCGCCGGCGGTGGGGGCAGATGTCGCGCTTTTTCTCACCGGTGGGTCGCTCCTGATGGCGGGGGTCGGGGAGACGATCACCGCTGTTGAGCCCCTCAGCGGGTTTTCTGTGGCGATTGCCGTTCCTAACTTCGCTCTCGCCACGGCTGAAGTCTACAAACGCTGGGACAAGATGGAGGGCCCCCAGGGTGAGGCTGTCGCAAATCCCAGCCTGCCACCCCAACTCAGAAACGGTATGCCCATTCGCAATGACCTTTTGCCGGCAGCGCTCGACCTCGAGCCCCGTCTCGGCGACTTCATGGCCGATTTGCGAGAGATGTGGGGGACGCCGGTCTCGATGACCGGGTCCGGCTCGGCGTGTTTTGGATACTTTGAGTCGACCGCGGAGGCGGAGGACGCCGCCGCCTCGGTCACCGACCTCTGCGATACGGTGATGGGCGTGGAGTTGAGATCTCTCGGCGTGGCCCCGATCTAGCCCACACGCTTAGTCTTCATCGTTCCCAGCGGTAATCTCCCCACTACCCCAAGTGGGGGGTGGTGTAACCGGTAGCACGGCAGGTTTTGGTCCTGTAAGAGCGGGTTCGAGTCCTGCCTCCCCAGCAAAAACGAGAAAGGCGCATCGCTTGTCAGTTCACGTCATTGTCCTCGCCGCAGGCCAGGGCAAGAGGATGATGTCGGATCTGCCCAAGGTGGCTCATCTGGTCGCCGGTCGGACCCTGATCGGTTGGGTTCTGGAGGCGGTCCGCCCACTCCAGCCAGCCTCGACAGTCGTGGTTATAGGACACGGTGCCGATCGGGTCCGATCAGTGCTGCCTCAGGATGTGGTGGTCGCGGTTCAAGAAGAGCAACTGGGGACCGGTGATGGCACACAGGTCGGTCTTGATGCAATCCCATCGTTCGACCCAGCCGACACGGTTGTCGTCCTCTACGGCGATATGCCGCTTCTCACCAGTGGTCTGATTGCTGACCTGGCTGATCTAAGTTCTGACGCCGCCGCCAGGATTGTCACGGCCGAATTCAGCGATCCGTCTGGCTACGGCCGGGTGGTGCGGGACGTCGAGGGGCAAGTGGTTGGAATTGTGGAGGATGGCGACTGCACCACCGAGCAGCTGCTGATCGCGGAGATAAATGCCGGTGTCTACGCCTTTCGAGCAGGGGCTTTGGCGGAGTCACTCCAAGATGTCTCCAATGACAACGTCCAGGGTGAGTACTACCTGACCGACGTTGTCGGGATTCTGGTCGGCAAAGGTGACAGACTGGAGGTGGTCAAGACATCGGCCCAGGAGGTGATCGGGATCAATTCCCAGGACCAGCTGTCAGAAGCAAGAAAGACTCTCCAGCAACGCACCAACCAGCGACTCATGGAATCTGGGGTGTGGATGCTCGATCCGGACCGGACCTACGTGGACGACACGGTCCATGTCGAACCCGGGGCCCGCATCTATCCTGGTGTGTATCTCGAAGGCTCGACGTCTGTGGCGGCGGACGCCCGAATCGGGCCAGACGTGTTCGCCGTGGATTCTTCGATCGGTCGGGGCTCGACTGTCTGGTACTCGGTCCTGCGCTCAGCAGAGGTAGGCGAAGACTGTGAAGTGGGCCCGTATGCCTCGCTTCGTCCCGGATCTGTGCTCGAGGACGGAGCCAAGGCAGGGACCTTCGTCGAGACCAAGAACGCGACGCTTGGCGAGGGAGCCAAAGCTTCGCACCTTGCTTACCTTGGTGACGTCACAGTGGGAGCCCGGTCCAACATCGGTGCTGGGACCATCACCTGTAACTACGACGGACACGAGAAGCACTCCACCGAGATAGGCGAGGATGTCTTCATCGGGTCGGCCACGATGCTGGTAGCACCTGTGAAGATTGGTGACAATGCGGTCACGGGTGCGGGCTCGGTGATCACCGAAGACGTTTCGGAAGGCGCCCTGGCGGTGGAACGATCTGAGCAGATAGAGATTCCCGGCTACGCTGACCGTCGCGAGGCGCGAAAAACCGCAACGGAATCAAAGGACTGACGTGGACATCGTCTCCCGCAAGCGAATGATGGTTTTCACCGGCGGCTCGAACGAGCCGCTAGCCGAGGAAGTCGCCGAGGTTCTCGGTATCCAACTCGGTCCGCTGGAAAGATCCACATTCGCCAATGGCGAGATCTATGTACGGCCCACCGAAAGTGTTCGAGGCGCCGACTGTTTCGTGCTCCAAAGTCATTGCTATCCGATGAATGACAACATCATGGAGCAGTTGATCATGATCGACTCCCTCAAAAGGGCGTCTGCTCGGAGCATCACTGCAGTCATGCCGTTCTTTGGCTACTCGAGACAGGACAAGAAAGTGCTTCCCCGTGAGCCGATTACGGCACGGCTCATAAGCGACCTTTTCATGAAGGCCGGAGCCGATCGTCTTGTCTCGGTCGATCTGCACACCGGCCAGCTCCAGGGGTTCATCTCGAAGCCCTTTGACTCACTGACTGCCCTCCCGATCCTCAGTGATTACCTGGCAGACAAGATCGAGGGCAAGACAACGGTCCTCTCACCGGACTCCGGCGGTGTGAAGCGCGCCGAGAGATACGCCAGGTATCTAGATGCTTCTGTGGCTTTCATATACAAGCGGCGCGATCCGTCCGAGCACAACGAGTCGTCAGCTCTGTCCATGGCCGGAAGGGTGAAGGATCGTCACGTAGTCATTGTCGATGACATCATCGACACCGCCGGGACGGTCTGCAATGCGGCCGAAATGGTCCGCGATTACGGCGCAATCAGTGTCCGCGTGGCTGCCACCCACGGAGTCTTTTCCGAACCGGCGCTGGATCGAATCAAGAATGCTCCCATCGATGAAGTCATCGTGACCAACACCTTGCCCGTCAATGAGGACATCCAAGAGCTCGAACAGGTCAAGGTCCTGTCGATCGCCCCGATTCTGGCGGAGACGCTGCAAGCCATCTTCATGAACTCATCGGTTTCGGAGATTTTCCTCGGGGAGAACGCCTGAACTCGATCTTCTGATTCGATCCGACCCACTCCTACACTTGCATCCCTGTGAGCGCCCCTCAACGTCCGGCTCCCACTCCGTCACAGACCCGACTGCGCGTCCTGATTGTGGGCATGCTGGTCGCGCTCATCGTTGGTTTCGTATTCTTTCGAGGGTCTGCATCCGACGATGGAGCACCGGATGACACGACTCCCGTAGTGGCTGAGACCACCACCACAGTCGAGGGGGCGGGGACGACAACAGTGACCGCCTCGGAGGGCTCGACCTCTCCAACTCTCGACAGTGACACCAGGCCCGACCCTGATCTCCCATCGCTCAAGGAGGTCAAGCTCGAGCTGATCTTTGATGGGTTCCGTCAGCCGTCGGGACTGACAGCGCCAGTCGGGGATGATCGCCTCTTCGTGCTCCAACGCGGCGGCGTCATCAGAATCCTCGATGCGGACCGGGTGATGCAGGACCCGGCCTTCCTCGACATATCCGATCGGGTTCTGGATGTTGGAATCGAACAGGGACTGTTGGGTCTCGCGTTCCACCCCGACTACGACGACAACGGCAAGTTCTACCTCTACTACACCGACAACGGCGGCCGGCGTCAGTTGTCCGAGTTCACCACGTCTGTCTCCGACCCCAATCGCGCCAGAGCAGATTCCGAGGTAGTCCTCCTTGAATTGGATCAGCCCCCCGAATCGACGGACATACGTCACTACGCCGGCCAGGTTGTGTTCGGCCCAGATGGCTTTCTCTGGCTATCGCTGGGAGATGGCGCCGATTCTCGTGCTCAGGGACAGGATCCCGACACCTTGTTTGGCACCATCATCCGCATCGACGTTGACAACGGGGATCCTTACGCGATACCTCCTGGAAATCCCTTCGTGGCCGGCGGGGGTGCGCCCGAAGTCTGGGCGTACGGGCTGCGGAATCCGTGGCGTTTCAGCATCGACCCGGTTGACCGTCTGATCTACATCGGCGATGTCGGTCAGGCCGATGAGGAAGAGGTCGATGTTTTGCCCATTGACGAGGGAGGCTTCAACCTCGGATGGTCGGACATGGAGGGCACCAGGTGCTTTCACAAGCAGGATTGCGACCCGAGCGATTACACGTCTCCGGTCATCACCTATAGTCACGAGGTCGGACTCTCGATTACAGGCGGCTTCGTCTACAGGGGTGACGAGATCCCCGAGTTCGATGGGATCTACTTCTACTCCGATTGGGTGAGCCAGTGGATCCGATCGTTCAAATTTGTCGACGGTGAGGTCACCGAGGAGAGAGACATGACCGACGAACTGGGCGGACCGGTCGGTCAGATCAACAGCTTTGGTCTTGATGGTCATGGTGAGCTCTACGTCGTGACACACGGGGGTCAGATTTATAGATTCACGGCGGTTCGCTAGCCGCTGACGGCTGGGAGTGTCACCGCCTCTCCCGGATAGATGAGATCCGGATCTCCGGATATCAGGTTCCTTCTGTTGGTCTCGATCACGCGTCGCCAATAGGGAGATATTTCCACGTTGGTCGCCTGCCGTCCCAGCACATGGTTCAAGTGATGTCCTGAGATCTTCCAGAGGTGATCTCCTTTCGCCACAATGACGGTGTGGTCCGCATCGTCACCAGCGATGGCCACGGGGAGCCTTGCCGGGGCCGGGCCCCGGTCTGCCCAGGCGACGTTGCCAAACAGAAACCCCATCACGGTCGTGACGGTCACGATCGACCTGACAAGAACACACTTCATACCGGCAACGTATGTCG
>SMXW01000057.1 GCA_004356805.1 Acidobacteriota bacterium
GACCGCACAAAGGCTCCGGCCTCTGCCACGTTTGAGGTCAGTCGTCCCCGGCGAAACGCCAACCACCTCGTCAACTCCAGGACATTCTCCGCGTCATCGAGTGTTCCTCGCATGGTCGAGCGATGAAGGACGCCGACGACGACATGGTCCTGCATGTGCTTGCCCACGTTGGGGTTCTCTACAACGGTGTTTACGCCAATCGAGCCGAGGTGGTCGGGATCACCGATGCCAGACAACTGGAGGATCTGTGGTGATCCGAAGGCGCCCGCCGCGAGAATAACCTCACCGGCACATCGGGCGGACTGGGTCTGCCCATCTTTGACGTATTCCACCCCTACTGCTGCACCCTTCTCCAGCATCACCCTGGAGACGGTGGCTCGGGTCACCACGGTCAGGGTGGGGCGGTCCATGGCAGGTCTGAGGAATGCGTCGGCGGCAGACCATCTTCTGCCTCGCTTTTGTGTGACCTGATAGAACCCCACACCCTCCTGGGACTCACCGTTGAAGTCGGAGTTGGCCTTTATCCCCACTTCGAGCGCCGCCTCGACAAACCGTCTGCTGAACGAGTTGGGGCTCCTCAGATCCTCGACTCGAACGGGGCCATCGACACCGTGATGACTGGATTCGCCCCTGCTATTGGACTCCATCGCTTTGAAGACAGGCGAAACATCACTCCAGGCCCACCCGATGGCGCCTGCTGCCTCCCAGGAGTCGTAGTCGGAAGCGCGCCCCCTGATGTAGATCATTGCGTTCATCGAGCTGGAACCGCCCAGCATCTTTCCCCTCGGCAGATATAGCTCCCTCCCGGCGGCGGTGGGCTCAGGCTCGGAGTGATAATTCCAATCCCGGTAGGATTTGAACAACTTCGAGAAGGCGGCCGGGATAGCAACTTCGGAGCCACGGTCTGACCCTCCCGCTTCTATCAGGAGGACCGAGTGGCGAGACGAGAGGCCCTCCGCCATCACACATCCAGCCGAACCCGCCCCGATGATGATGAAGTCATACATTGATTTGGCGCGGCCAACCTAATCGAGGCGATGGGAGCATGTACCTTGAGTTGGTGCAACTCTCCGAAAAGGATCGGTCTCTCCTCGCCGGTGAACTGGGAAAAGCTCAGAAGCTCGCAATGGGGCTTTTGATAGCCGTTGGCGAGACCGATGGCGCCCATCATCTGATCGATATCGAAGCGGCCCACATCGACGGATGCTCGTATCACGGAAAAGCCGGTGTTGATTTCGCCCACATCCTTGTCGAGGGTGGCGGCCGGGTGCAGGTTCCGACGACTCTCAATGTCTCCTCCCTAGACCTGCTTCATCCAGATCTCTACAAGGGAGATTCGACGGTGGCTGAGTCAGTGAGAGGCCTCATGGACCATTACGTCGCTCTTGGATGCCGGCCTACCTGGACCTGTGCTCCGTACCAGCTCCGTGATCGACCATCGTTCGGTCAACAGATCGCCTGGGGGGAGTCGAACGCGATCGTCTTCGCCAATTCTGTTCTTGGTGCTCGCACCAACCGGTACGGCGACTTCATGGACATTTGCTGTGCCCTGACTGGTCGGGCTCCATATGCCGGGCTGCACACCGATGCGGGGCGTCTTGCCACAATTCAGTTCGACGTTTCGGTACCCAATTCGATCCTCGATGACGACCTCGCCTACCCGCTGCTGGGCCACGTTCTGGGTCAGTTGGCCGGCAATCGCGTCCCGGTGATCACAGGACTCGATGAGCGTGCCAGCGAAGATCGCCTGAAGGCCCTCGGTGCGGCGGCGGCCTCCTCCGGTGCGGTTGGGATGTTCCACGCTGTTGGGGTCACACCCGAAGCGGCCACGCTGAGCGAAGCCCTCGGGGACGCACCACCACAGCAGGTGGTGGACCTTTCCCTTGACACACTACGGGACGCCCGACGCGAGCTCACCACGGCTATCGGAACGCTTGGCGCCGTGAGCGTGGGAACACCTCACATGTCTCTGGACGAGATGGCCTCCCTGGCGGCGTTGGTCGACGGTCACAAAACGGCAGTTCCGTTCTACGTCAACACCTCTCGGGATGTGCTCTCAGAAGCCGAAACCGCCGGAGTAATGACTCCTATCGAATCATTTGGCGCCGTCGTCGTAACCGATACCTGCACCTACATCACACCGATCATGGGCGACATCGAAGGCGATGTCATGACCAACTCCGGCAAGTGGGCCTATTACGCACCGGCGAATCTCGGAGTCAGCGTCGTCATCGGCTCCCTTGTCGACTGTGTCGAATCCGCGGTGACCGGTTCAGCCGTGACGACCGGGGAGTGGTCATGAAGGTCGATCGCGTCCTTGTTGACGGAGTGGCCTCCGGTGAAGTCCTGGTCCTCGACGCACCCCTTTCAATCTGGGGTGGCGTCGACACCGAATCTGGACGGATCGTGCACGCAACCCATCCTCAGTTCGGTGAGTCTCTGGCAGGCAAAATCGTCGTTCTTCCCTACGGCCGCGGGTCAAGTTCCTCTTCGTCTGTGCTTGCCGAGATGCTTCGCATCGGAACCGGTCCGGCCGGATTAATTTTGGAGGAGCCCGACTCGATTCTTGTGATCGGCGTATTGGTAGCCGGCCGCCTGTACGGAACAAGGTGCCCGATCGTCGTGGCGTCGAGTACCCCACCGGACGGGGGTGTCTGGCGTATCACAGGCGATGAACTCGAGTCAGCTCACTGACCAATGTACTGGAGTCTGTGAGGCGCCAGAATCGGACTGGAGAAATGTGCCGAAGTTGCCGATAACCACGACGCAATGCCGGCCATCGAAGAACTAAGCGACATGTTCCTGCGTATGCCAGTGGCTCTCTATCGCACAACAGGGGGCGGCAGGATCCTCGCTGCCAATACTGCACTGGCGAATCTTCTTGGATACGACAGTGTCGAAGAGATCATGACCGATCTGGCGAGTGTCGAGTCCGTATATGTCAACCCTTCTCACCGCAAGCACTGGATTGAAGAGGTCTCGGAAGCAGGCACTGTGAACGAGTTCGACGTCGAGTTGAAACGTTCTGACGGTACAACCGTCTGGGTTCGGGACACCGCCCGAGCCATTCGAGACGAAAACGGGCGGATCGCATACTTCGAGGGCGCACTCATCGATCAGACGGAGAAGATCAAGGCAAAACAGGCGAGTGACGAGTTTCTCGCCACCGTCTCCCATGAGTTGCGCAACCCAATTGCTGTCATGCTCGGAATGGGCGAGGAGCTTGCGAACAACTACGACACCTTCAGCGACGAAGACCGCCGAGACATGGCCCTGTTGATTGCACGGCAAGCCGATGATGCCGCTTGGCTCATAGAGGACCTTCTCGTGGCCTACCGCGCGGACGTCGGCAGGGTAGCCGTCTCTCCGGAGGACTTCGAGATAACCAAGGAGGCCGAGCGGGTGCTCGAAGTGGTGGATCAACCTATCGAACTCGAGGTGCGAGGCGAAGAGTCTCGTGTTCATGCGGATCCGCGTCGGACGCGCCAGATCATCAGAAACCTCGTGAGCAATGCCATTCGATACGGGGGAGAGCAGGTTTTCCTCCGGATCGAGCCCACAGGAGACCGGGTCGAGCTTCGGGTCTGTGACAACGGCGAAGCCATCCTGCAACAGGAACTCGAAAGGATATTCAAACCCTTCGAGACCGGCACCGGGGAACAGCATCCGAAGTCGGTGGGTCTTGGTCTCTCCGTCGCACGAAAGCTGGCCCGCCTCATGGAGGGCGACCTCACCTACCGGCATGTAGATGGGTTCTCCTGTTTCGTACTCTCCCTGCCGTCGGTTTGAGGCACACCCACCTCTAACCTGGCGGCGATGCGTGTCTTAGTAACCGGCGGATCCGGATTCATCGGGAGCCACACCGTGGTGTCGCTTCTCGAGGCCGGTCACGACCCGGTTGTCGTCGACAATCTGTCCAACGCAAGTCGCTCCGTGCTGACACGAATCGGTGAGATTGCTGGGCGGCAACCGGAGTTCCACGAGGCCGACATCCGCGATCGAGACACAATGGGTTCGATCGCTGCTTCGGGTTTCGATGCATGCATCCACTTCGCAGCTCTCAAGGCGGTGGCCGAGTCGGTGGAGGAGCCGATGCTCTACTACGACAACAACGTCGGAGGTACAATTGCTCTCCTCGAAGTGCTTGTCGCCTCAGACATCACCACTTTCGTGTTCAGCTCGTCGGCAACAGTGTATGGCGACCCAAACAAGCTCCCCGTCACTGAAGACATGCCAACTGGGGTGGCCACAAACCCTTACGGCTGGACCAAGATCATGATGGAGCAGATCCTGAGGGACGTTCAGGGGGCCAACCCGGATTGGAGCGTGTCCCTGCTTCGCTACTTCAACCCGGTTGGCGCTCATCCCTCAGGCTTGATCGGGGAAGAGCCTCGAGGCACACCAAACAATTTGATGCCTTATGTGGCCAAGGTCGCCGCCGGGGAGCTTGCCCGGCTCAGCGTGTTCGGTGGGGATTATCCAACCTCGGACGGGACCGGGGTGCGCGACTACATCCACGTGGTGGATCTTGCCGAAGGTCATGTCGCCGCTCTCAACACCCATGTGGGAGATGCGGGTGTCCACACCTACAACCTGGGTACCGGCAAAGGCAGCAGCGTCCTGGAGGTCCTGCACAGCTACGAGAATGCCTGCGGCAAGTCAATTCCCTACGAGGTGGTAGAGCGCAGAGCGGGTGACGTCGCCGCCAACTGGGCGGATGTGACTCGGGCCGAATCGGTGTTGGGATGGAAGACAACCCGGGACCTTGCCGACATGTGTGCTGATTCCTGGCGCTGGCAGCAGAGAACTCGCTAGTGGTGACCGACCTGATCAGACGAGCGGAAGACTGGATCGCGGGGGATCCCGATCCGCAGACTCGGTCCGAGCTCCAAGCCCTGATCGACACGTCTGAAATAGAGGAGCTCGAAGCGCGTCTGGATCAATCACTTTCGTTCGGTACCGCCGGGATACGAGGAGAAGTCGGCGCCGGTCCCAACCGCATGAACCGGGCCGTAGTCATTAGGACAACGAGCGGGCTGGCCAGTTACTTGATCGGTGAACACAACAGTGTGCCTGAGCGCCCCGTGGTGGTGGGGTTCGATGCGCGACCGACAAGCAGACAGTTTGCCGAAG
This sequence comes from Acidobacteriota bacterium, assembly GCA_004356805.1. Classification (GTDB taxonomy): domain Bacteria; phylum Actinomycetota; class Acidimicrobiia; order Spongiisociales; family ZC4RG35; genus SZUA-217. The sequence goes on from SMXW01000057.1 coordinate 5,134, forward strand.
ACACCTCTGGCGTCCTTGCGGCCGCAGGCATTTCCGTCGTCTTCTTTCCTGACTTTGCACCCACCCCTCTTGTTGCGTTCGCCGCCAAGCATCTCCAGGCGGCAGCCGCAGTCGTCGTTACGGCGTCGCACAATCCGCCGGCCGACAACGGGTACAAGGTGTATGCGAACAACGCCGCGCAGATAATCCCCCCTGTTGACGGTGACATTGCCTCCGCCATCGACCTCGCGGGTCCAGCAAGAGAGGTAGCCCGCGTCGAGTCTGCGTTCGCTGGAGGGTCGCCACTGGTCAGCCCGGTGCCGGACGACATTCTCGATCGGTATTGGGAACAGGTGAATGCGAGTCGCCCTTCGCCAATCCACTCTGACATGACGGTGGTCTACACGCCGATGCACGGCGTCGGCGGTCAGGTGATCGAGGAAGTGTTCCATCGCGCCGGACACAGCGGTCTCATCACGGTGCCCCTCCAAGCACAGCCAGACGGTACGTTTCCAACGGTGGCGTTTCCCAACCCAGAAGAGAAGGGCGCGCTCGATTTAGCCACCGAACTTGCAGAGCAAGTAGACGCCGACCTGATCATTGCCAACGACCCGGACGCCGATCGTCTGGCGATTGTCGTGCCACATGCAGGCGCATGGCGACCATTGACGGGGAACGAGATAGGCGTCTTGCTCGGCAACTACATCCTTCAGCACGCCAGTGGAGAGCCGCGGCCAATCGTCATGAACTCGATCGTCTCCAGCCCCATGCTTGGACAAATCGCCGAAGCGCGAGGGGCACTACACGAGGTCACCCTCACCGGCTTCAAGTGGATCGCCAACGCTGCAATGGCACTGGAAGCACTCGGAAAAGGACGATTCGTGTTTGGTTACGAGGAGGCACTCGGATACAGCGTCGGGTCGACCGTCAGGGACAAGGACGGCATCTCTGCAGCTCTCGTATTCTGCGATCTGGTCGCCGGGTTGAGGAGCGAGGGTCGGACCGTTCTGGACCAATTGAACGACCTGTGGCAGGAGTTTGGACTCTGGGTCAGTGCCCAGCACTCGATTGTCAGACCCGGAGCGGAGGGAATGATCGCCATCCAATCGGCCGTGGCGGCTCTGGCGGCGAACCCACCCGGCACTTTGGGTGCCTACGAGATCGACGCCGTTACCGACTTCAGTGTCGGCGCCGACAAACGGCCTATGTGGCTCGGTGCCCAAGCCCTGGTGGAACTCTCGCTGGGTGATCAGGGGAGGATTCTGGTTCGTCCCAGCGGCACCGAGCCAAAATTGAAGATCTACGTGGACCTTCGAGGGGACGCCGGGACAGAACCCCAGAAGCGCCACACGGAACTCAGCGATTCTTCAGCCCAATTGGCCAAGGTGTTCGCCCAAACTCTGTCTATCTAGTCGGACGCGTCGCTGTCTGTGACCACACGGATTCGGTAGCGTCGATCTCAGACCGTGTTTCCACTTCCTCCACCAGCAATGGCTAATCGGAAGCGTCAGAGTCCCGCTGGTTATAAAGATACAGCCAGCCGACACCGTGGATCGTCACCCCGACCAGCAGCACCACTCCTGCGCCGGTGAATCCGGTGAAAAACGCGGCAAGGGCCGCTACCGCTGCTGCCGCCACCAGGGCGACCCGAACACCGTTGAGTGGACCGAACATGACCACACAATATGCCGGGAGCCAATATCGTGCCACAGTGCGCACATCTACTGACGTCGCGCCAGCGGTGGGGCTCCTCACACTTGCGTTGATGGTGACAATCTCTTGCGGTACCGGGACCGTGACCACGGACCAGACGACCGTGTCGACAATCTCATCTACATTCGCGGCCAGCAGCACATCTTCGACCACATCGACTGTCCAGCAGTCGACCTCGACGAGCGGACCACCCGCATCGACTCTGCCCACCAA
>SMXW01000058.1 GCA_004356805.1 Acidobacteriota bacterium
AGACGGTGCACAGGGATACCGGTCCATTGTGCCAGGACTTCTGCGATCTCTTCCTCATCAATGACCCAGCCGCCATCGTCGATCTCGTTTTCCTGGATCGCACGGTCGGACAAGAGCACATGCTCCTCATCGCGCAGCTTTGCAGCCCGCTCGTAGTTCTCGCCAGACACGGCGTCGGACTTGTCTCTGCGAACGCCTGCGAGCTTCACATCGATCTCGGCGATCTCAGGAACATCGCTCTTGCGATGGATCCGCATCCGGCTCCCGGCCTCATCAATCAGGTCAATCGCCTTGTCTGGAAGGAAACGGTCTGCGATATAACGATCGGCGAGGTTGGCCGCAGAGACGATGGCCTGGTCGGTGAAGCGAACGGAGTGATGTTCCTCGTAACGATCCTTGAGGCCCATGAGGATGTCGATTGTGTCGGTGAGCGACGGCTCGTCAACCTGGACCGGCTGGAACCGCCGCTCCAGTGCCGAGTCCTTCTCGAGGTACTTCCTGTATTCCTCGAGTGTGGTGGCACCGATCGTCTGGAGCTCCCCCCTCGCCAGCATGGGCTTGAGGATCGAGGCAGCGTCGATGGCGCCTTCGGCTGCGCCGGCTCCAACCAGAGTGTGGATCTCGTCGATGAAGAGAATGATGTCGCCCCGGCTCTTGATCTCTTTCAGAACCTTCTTGAGCCTCTCCTCGAAGTCACCTCGATAGCGGGAGCCGGCCACAAGGGAACCGAGATCGAGAGTGTACAGATTCTTTCCCTCGAGGTTCTCGGGAACGTCTTTGACGATAATCCGCTGCGCGAGGCCTTCGACGATGGCCGTCTTCCCCACACCGGGCTCTCCAATCAGGACCGGGTTGTTCTTGGTCCGACGTGAAAGAATCTGCATGACTCGCTCTATCTCACGTGTGCGGCCTATCACCGGGTCGAGTTTCCCCTCGGACGCCGCCGACGTGAGGTTGCGACCGAACTGGTCGAGGATGGTCGAGCCCGAGGACGAACTCTCGCGTCCTCCCGTGCCGGCCCCCTTAGGCGATTGCTCCTCGCTACCCCCAGGTCCGGAGAGCAGTCGAATGACGGTCTGACGAACCTTCTGCAGCTCGGCGCCGAGCTGCTGCAGCACCTGAGCTGCCACCCCTTCTCCTTCGCGAATCAGGCCGAGGAGGATGTGTTCCGTTCCGATGTAATTATGGCCGAGTTGGAGGGCCTCGCGAAGAGAGAGCTCGAGGACCTTCTTGGCGCGAGGCGTGAACGGAATATGGCCGGAGGGCGACTGCTGTCCCTGGCCGATGATCTTCACGACCTCCTCGCGCACAGACGCGAGATCGATATCGAGGCTCTCCAGAGCCTGGGCTGCTATTCCCTCACCCTCGTTGAGCAGGCCGAGCAGAATATGCTCGGTGCCGATGTAATTGTGGTTGAGAAGCCGCGCTTCTTCCTGGGCCAAAACAACAACCCGGCGAGCCCGGTCTGTGAACCGTTCAAACACTCTTTTCTCCTGCGCCTCGCATAAGCGATTCTACCACCGGGTCGTCGTCAGACTTCCCGTCGAGTCCCATCCCGTCTTTTCGTAATACCATCGTCAACAATGGAAGACCTCCAAAGTCTTGTTCGTATTCCCCGAATCTGGGAGCAGTTGGGCCGCGTCGAGGAGCGCTTGCTCGAAACGGCGACGGCGGACGACCCCTATCTGACGAAGATTGCCCAGCATCTTCTGCTTGCAGGCGGCAAGCGCTTCAGACCACTCCTCGCTCTTCTCGCGGCCGAATTTGGGCCTGCGAAAGACCACCGTCCGGTTGAAGCCGGAGTCGCTGTCGAGCTGATACACCTTGGCTCCCTCTATCACGACGACGTGATCGACAAGGCCGACACCAGACGGGGGGCAGATTCTGCCAACGCCAACTGGGATAACACCGTGGCGATCCTGGCGGGTGACTTCCTGATGGCCCGAGCATCCGAGGTAGCCGCGACCCACCTGAGCCAGGAGTCGGTCCGACTGCTTGCGACTACCTACGCAGAGTTGGTCGAGGGGCAGACGCGAGAGCTTCAGTTGGAGGGCGATTTCTCTCATTCGATTGACGAATACAACCAGGTGATCGGGGGCAAGACGGCCTCGCTGATCAGAACCTCTGCCCGTCTTGGAGCCATGGCGTCTGACGCCGATAACACGGCCGTTGACGCACTGTCGACGTGGGCATGGGAAGTCGGAATGGTCTTTCAAATTGCCGATGACGCTCTCGACTTGGTGGCCGATGAGCAGACCATCGGCAAACCGGCCGGATCAGATATTCGCGAGGGCACGTTCACCGCTCCGGTGCTTCTCGCCGCCGACGGCTCCGATGGAGCGAGGGTGCGAGAGTTGCTCGACCACGCCATGCCCTACGCCGACGAGACCGTCAACGAAGTAATTGCCTTGGTACGGGCCGGCGGGTTTGTGGACCAGGCGCTGAAGTTCGCCACTGAGCGACTGATCGTGGCCGGGGATGCCCTTACCCAACTGCCTCAAGGTGAGCCCAAACTGATTTTGGAGAAGCTCGGTCGTTTCTTGGTGGATCGAGTCGAGGCAGCTCGCTCCTAACCGGAATCGCAGGTAGGTCGGTGGTGCCTTATTCGTCTGCTCCGCGTTCGGGACGGAGCGTGGGGAACAGGATCACCTCTCGAATATGGGCCTGGTCGGTGAGCAGCATCACCAGTCGGTCGACACCGATACCCAACCCACCCGTGGGCGGGAGCCCGTACTCCAGAGCCAGCAGATAATCCTCGTCGACAGGGTGAGCCTCCTCGTCACCTGCCTCTCGCGCCGCTGCCTGGGTCTCAAACCTCGCTCGCTGATCGTCCGGGTCGTTCAGTTCACTAAACGCATTGGCATACTCCGACCCAGCTATGACAAGCTCGAACCGGTCTGCCAGTCTTGGGTCATCGACGTTTCTCCGGGAAAGGGGTGATACCTCGATCGGCTGATGGGTCACGAACGTCGGCTCCCAGATCGAGGCTTCGACCACCTCTTCGTAGATCTCCGAGAGAAGCCTGGCAGCGCTCCAATCGTCCTCATACTCCACACCTGAGTCACGTGCGTGCTCTCGCAGAGACTCGACCGGAGTGTCGAGACTCACGTCGGTGCCCACTCTCTCCGATACCAACTCCATTAGCGTCGCCCGACGATACGGGCCACCAAGGCTCAGCTCTCGTCCCTGGTACACGATGTCGGCGCCCCCGCCTGCCGCTAGGGCAACAGCCACGAACACCTCTTCGATGAGTTCCATGATGTCCCGGAAGTCTGCAAAAGCCTGATAGGCCTCGAGCATCGTGAACTCGGGATTGTGCATGGAGTCAATGCCCTCGTTTCGGAAGATGCGACCGATCTCGAAAACCCTCTCCATACCACCGATGACGAGCCTTTTCAGATACAACTCCGTAGCGATCCTCAGATACATCTCGACTTCAAGGGCATTGTGCTCGGTGACAAACGGGCGAGCCATGGCTCCGGTCGCCTGGTGAAGGAGGATCGGCGTTTCCACCTCGATGAACCCGCGCCCGGAGAACTGATCACGTAGCTCCGACACGATCCTCACCCGGGCCATCGCCACCGCGCGCGCCTCTTGATTGACCATCAGGTCCACATAACGGCGACGACTCCGCTGCTCCACGTCGTGGAGGCCATGCCACTTGTCGGGGAGGGGCCGCAGTGACTTTTGGAGCAAGTCGAGCTCATCGACTTTGATACTCAACTCTCCTCGCTTGGTGGTCATCACCAAACCGCTCGCCCCGATCCAGTCGCCGAGGTCAAACGTGGCGAATTTCTCTGCAAGATCTTGGCCAGCCGTCTTTTGGTCGACGAACAGTTGGATGGTCCCACTCATATCCTGGAGAGTGCCGAACTGAAGTTTCCCGAACGATCGATGGAGCATCAACCGCCCGGCCACCGATACCCGCTCATCAGTCACGGCTGCCGGTTCTAGGTCGCTGAATCGGGAGTGAAGGTCGGCTGCGAGATCGGTTCGGTCGAAGCGGTGCGGATAACCGCCACTGGAGAGCACGGCCTCGTGTTTAATGCGTCGGGCCTCGATCAGTTGATATTCGGTGGTCCCATGTTGTTCACTCATCGTGTGCGATGAATGATGGCACCGTTGCTCTACTCCTCCGGGAGTTGGGACGGAGTTATCACAGGCCACTGCGAATCTAGTTCAGCCTTCTGGGAACGGTAGCCCTCCCGCCGTTTCCAGAACTTCGTCTTCCATAGTTTGAATCGACGTTTCTCCGGATCATGGTGTTCGACGCCGCTGGTTTCCGGCTTGCCGGTGCGTTTCGCCTCGGGGAGAACGACGTCATCGAGATCGTCGTGCATGTGCAGCATCTGATTGGTGGTGTGGCGCGTCGTTCGGTGCTGCTGTCTGCGCTCGTCGCGCGAAGGACGACTCTTGTCGTACCCTGGGATTTCCTGGCGATGCTCTCGCGACCGTTTTGCCATTTATCGGTTCCTCCTGTCGTGAACAAATGCTTTCACTATGTCAGAAGGACCAACGGTGGGCCGCGGCCATGCACCATCCTTCGAATTTAGCACGGTCCCTCATCTCCTGAATAGGTCCGTGGCTCCTGAATAGGTGCATCGGCTCCCGAACAGCGGCAAAGGTCAGATCAGAAACGGAATCAGACGACGGGTGACCCTCTCCCTGTAACCGCGATATTCCGGATAACGAATGCGAAGTGTGCGCTCCTCGTACTCGGACTTCAGATAGAAGAACGGCAGCAAACCAAGACTGAGAAACACACCGGTGAGACTGTCCGCGATCATGGCTGCGCCGAGGATGAGCAACGTCACACCGCCATAGATTGGGTGCCTCGCCAGGGCATAGGGGCCGGTCTCGATCAATACCGCATCCGAGCGAGGTTCCGGGAGAGCGGTGAGAGCAGGACCGAGACGGCGCGAGGAAATGAGAGCAAGAGCGGCGCCGATGACCGCCACCATCCCTCCGACGATGCGGGTGACATCGACGGAGGCCTCCGGCAGTGTCCCTTCGGAGGCCATGGCGAGAGCAATCCCGAGAAACCAAGCGAATTGAAGTCCGACGAACAGCCGACCCAGCCAGGGCTGGTCATCCCCACCCCAAACCCGGACCAAGCGATCGACCCCCTGGTTGCCTATCTCCCCGAGGGCATCGGAGGCGCGCTTATCGGGTGCCACACGGGCCTCCGGCCACACCTCGACAAGGGGACGAAGCACAAACTCACGCTCGGCAGCCCTTGGATGTGGGATCTCGAGAGTTTCCTCGGAGACCGGATCCCCGTCCGAGGAGACAATGTCGAGATCCAACGTTCTGGGGCCCCAGCGGGTCCCTTTCACCCGACCGGCTTCGGTCTCGATTTCTTGAAGACGATCCAGGAAGACGAGGGGTTCCAGATCAGATTCGACAACGACAACCGCGTTCAGGAATGGACCTTGCACCGGCCCACCGACCGGAGCCGACTCATACAGGCTGGAAACGGCGCTAACCCCTCCGACCTCGCCGAGACACTCGACTGCAAAACGCAGATGCGCCAGGCGATCACCAACATTGGAGCCGAGTCCAAGGGCGTACCGGATCACCGGCTTCTGTCGATGGTCACCGACACATCGTCGACAGCCGCGTCGATCGGCGCTTCTGGCTTGTGAATCGTGACCCGTGTTCGCTTCACCTCAGGGTGGGCCAGGATTGTCTCGGCAACCCGAGATGCCACCTTTTCGATCAAGGCGTGAGACTCCCCCCCAACAACCTCTCTCACCTCGTTCGCCATCACTCCGTAGTCAACTGTGTCTGTCAATGCGTCACTCTCCCCTGGTCGGGAAAGGTCAAGAAAGATGGTCACGTCGATACGGAAGACCTGCGCACGCTCTTGCTCAGACTCGAGGACCCCGTGCTTGGCGTAAACCTCAACTCCTCTGAGGTCGATTCGATCGGTCACGAAGCGACGGCGGGGATGAGGGATCGGCCCTCAGGACCCAGCGCGCGACCCAGAATCTGCTGGATTACGGCAAGGGCCAGAATCGGATCACTCACAAGCTCCGAGGTGACGAGATAGCCACCGAGCAAACCACCCATCGTGTCGTCGATGACCTCGCGGTGCACCAGCACCTTGGCGTGACCACGATCGAGGGCTTTGTCGAGAGTGGCGAAGAATCTTGCAACATCGTCGGCCTCGATGGGGGTGTTGACGGGAACGGAGTAGGTAGCGATCCCCGCCTGACGATAGGCGGCCAAATTCTGGTTGCCGGAGAGCATCGAGACGATGGTGTTGACACCGGCCTCTTCCACCAGCCAAGTGATCTCTTCCTCGCGCCGCACCCGTCGATGTTGGAATCCGGATCCACCAACACGATCTGATACCGCGAGACGATCATTGATAACCCAGGTAAAACCCCGGGGCTTTAGGCCAGCGACCATACGTCCCATTACTGAGACGCCACGATAGCCGCGGCCAGCGCCAGCGCCTGCCTGGAACTGGCAACATCGTGGACACGAAAAACCCTGGCACCGTTCAAGAAACCGACCGCCGTCGTGACAGCGGTCGCCAGGTCTCGATCCACCGGGGAGCTTGCACCGGTGAGCGTCCCGAGGAAACGTTTGCGTGAGGCTCCCAAAACCACTGGCGCATGACGTGTCAACGACTTCAGACATCTGATCAGCGAGAGGTTGTGATCGAGCGTCTTCCCGAAACCGATCCCAGGGTCGATGACAATTGATGAAGGGTCGACACCCGCCGCGGTCACCCGCTCAATCCTCTCGACGAGAAACTTCTCGACCTCTGCGACCACATCGTCATACCTTGGATCGAGATGCATGTCTCTGGGTGTCCCCCGCATGTGCATCAACACGACTCCGCACCCCGCCTCGGCGACCAATTCAGCCATCCCCGGCTCCCGACATGCCCTCACGTCGTTCAGGATTTCGGCACCTTGGGAAAAGGCAGCCTCAGCCACTACCGGCTTTGAGGTATCGATGCTCACCGTGACTCCTTCTCGGCACAGCCCTTCAACGACCGGAAGCACACGCTCCATCTCCACCCGATCGAGGACAGGCTCCGAGCCTGCCCGAGTCGACTCACCACCGACATCGATTATTTCTGCTCCTTGTTTCGCCATGGCGAGTCCATGCGAGACGGCGGCAACGGGATCTAGGTGCAGGCCCCCATCGGAGAACGAATCCGGTGTGACATTGAGAACTCCCATCAAGGCACCCCCGGACAGATCCAGCTCTGTCGTTCTCAGTCGCCACCGATGCTCGGGGGCTGGCAATCGAGGTTCACCCCGTGCCGAACAGAAGCGACATCGCCTCGGCTCGGGTCGCCGGATTTGTCTCCATGAGTCCCCTCACAGCAGATGTGATGGTGGTTGTACCGGGTTTCTTGACCCCCCGCATCGACATGCAAAGATGCTCAGCTTCGACAACGACAAGCACACCGAGTGGGTCTAGTCGCTCTTGAAGACAGTCCGCCACTTTGGCCGTCAATCTCTCCTGCATCTGGGGACGACGGGCGAACCCGTCAACGAGTCGTGCGAGCTTCGACAACCCGGTCACACGCCCTTGAGGCAGGTAGGCAACATGAGCCTCTCCATGGAACGGGACGAGGTGGTGCTCGCACATGGAGTAGAAGGGAATCTCCTTGACCATGACTATCTCCTGATAGTGCTCTTCCCCGAAGAAGGCGTCGACGACGTCGCCTGGGTCCTCGTGGAGACCCGAGAACACTTCGGCGTAGAAACGGGCTACACGCTCCGGTGTCCCGATGAGACCTTCACGCATCGGATCCTCTCCGATTGCCTCGAGGATCTCCCGGACGGCTTTCTCGATTCGCCCCTGATCTATCTCTTTCATCGCTGTATGGAAACTACGTCGGTTCGCCGGAGAATTCCCGGAATATAAATAAAGAGGGGTTGACAACGAAATCGTGGTGGTTGTGGCAATGGCCGCCACCGAGGTCTCCAGTCAGCTGGCAACCCAAAAAGTGGACATCCGACTCGTAGACGGTGACCCGGAGTTGATCGTCGTAGATGACGATGCAGGAGTGCCCTCTTCGCCACCACCGCCTGATGGTGATTTTGACGAGGCCCGCATCACCATCAGATTCCCCGGTTACCTCAAGGATCTGGTTGCCGATGCAGCATCCACGTCGGGCGACTCGGTGAACACTTTCGTCATCGACACCCTCAAGTCTCAGACTCGGATCACGAAGAGCGGCGCAACCCGACACCGCGCCACCATCGAACTGTGATCGAGCAGGAATTCAGTGTCGGTCGCAACGCGGAGATAGATATTCACATTCGGACCGGTCGTGTGAAGGTGAAGACCGGAAATGACGGGATCATCAGA
>SMXW01000059.1 GCA_004356805.1 Acidobacteriota bacterium
GCAGTCAACGCAAACTGGATTGAGATCACCATCCAGAGTGCCTATCAGGCCGAAGTGGTTGACGGGAACGTGTTCCGGGAATTGGCCATCGACGAGATCACCATCTGGGGTCGCCCGGCCAACCCGACGAGCGACGGCTAGCGAGGCGTTACTCCTTGATGTACGGCTGGCCATCGGCGGCCGGCGGTCTCGCCTTGCCCACCACTCCAGCGACAACAATGATCGTGACCAGGTATGGAGCAGACAGCAAGAACTCGGATGGGATTCCGGTGTCGAGGATCCCCAGCTTGACTTGAAGCGAGTCGGCGAACCCGAACACCAGAGCGGCCCCAAGAGCGCCCACAGGGTGCCAGCGTCCAAAGATCATGGCTGCCAAGCCAATGAACCCACGACCAGCCGTCATATTCTCGTTAAAGGCTCCAACCGACCCGAGTGTGAAGTAGGCGCCGCCAAAACCGGCGATCAACCCGCCGAGAAACACATTGATGTATCTCCGCCGGAACACATTGATGCCGAGTGTGTCAGCAGCCTTGGGGTGCTCACCTACAGCCCGAGATTGAAGACCCCAACGTGTCTTGAATAAACCGTAGGTCATGCCCGCTACGAGGAGGTACATGACATAGATGAAGATGTTCTGATCGAACAGGATACGGCCGAGCACCGGGATTTCTGCGAGCAAGGGGATCCTGATGGGGCCGAGGACACCCGGGTTGTTCAGACCCGAAGCGTTCTCGACCAGGAATTGAGAACTGAGAAAAGACGTCAGACCAAGAGCGAAGATGTTGATCACCACTCCGGCAATGATCTGGTCCACTCGGTACTTGATTGCCAACACGGCAAGGGCGAGAGCCATCAGTCCGCCTGCAATGGCCGCTCCCAAAATTCCGAAGAGTGGGCTCATCACCGTTCCCACCACCGCGCCGGTGAACGCACCTGTCAGCAGCATTCCCTCAATACCGATGTTGATAACTCCGACACGTTCACACATCACACCTGACAAAGCGCCAAAGGCGATCGGGGCTGCCAGCGCAACCGTCGTTCCCAGCATCCCGATCAAGCTGAGCGACTTTCCGGCCGCGGCCCAACCAAGAAAGCTGAAAGCAAAGAGGCCGATGGCGATAGCAAGCACCACATTCGTCTTGGCGCCGAAACCTTTCGTTAGCTGAATACCTCCAAGAAAGGCGAAGACAACGGCCGTGAAGGTTGCCAAGACTTGGGCTGAGACGGTGAAATCGAGGTCGCCCGGCTGGTCTCCCAGCCTGAAAGTGACATCTCCCTCTGTCCCAACGGCAAAGAAGAGAAAGACGACCGTTGCCAGCAGCAAGTAGACGATACCGAGGATTCGCGCTCGGCGGATTTCGGCAGGTGCCCGAACAAAATCGGCTGTTCCCGCGACAGCAGTCATGTCGACCATCCTCTCGTAAGCTGGCGCGCTTCCTCTCCACCTTTGATCCTGTAGATGGCTCGCACCAACTCCGGCGCGGCAACAAACACAATGATCAGAGCCTGAATGATGATGATTAGATCTATGCCGACATCGGTTTCAACCTGCATCGCTCGACCCCCAACACGAAGAGCACCAAAGAGAATCGCCGAAAGCACCACGCCTCCTGGATGAGATCGACCGAGAAGCGCCAGAGCTATCGCATCGAAACCAATCTGGGCGGTGAAACCGGGGAACGCTCGACCCAAAACACCCAGCGTCTCATTGGATCCGCCCAAACCGGCCAGACCACCAGCGAGCACCATCACCAAGATAATCGCCGACGTCACCGCCATGCCGCCGTACTTGGCGGCGTCGGGGTTGGCACCCACGGCCCTGAATTCGAAGCCGATGGTCGACTTGAACAAGATCCAATAGACGATCCAGGCAACAGCCAAGGCAAGGATGAACCCGAGGTTTAGCCGCAGCATTTCGACGCCCTCCACGGGAAGCCACGTAAGGATTCGGGGCAGCCGTGCGGATTCGAGAACATCCTTCGAGATGGGGTCGAAGCGCCCTTCTGCCTGAGTGAAAGGCTGCTTGAGGATGTAGTCCAGGATGCGAAAGGCAATGAAGTTGAGCATGATCGTCGTAATGACCTCATGCGCTCCGGTCTTGGCCCTCAGGACACCTGGGATAAAGCCCCACAGGGCGCCGCCGACAAACCCGGCGGCGAGAGCCAGCGGCAGATGTATGACCGCTGGTAGACCCTCGAATGAAATACCCACGATGACTGCCGTCAATCCACCAATCGTCATTTGACCTTCAGCGCCAATATTGAAGAGACCGGCTTGGAAGCCCAGCGCTACCGCGAGGCCAGCGAAGATCAAGGGGGTCGCTACGAGAAGGGTCTCCGAAATCGAATTCCAGCCGCCAAACGCGCCCCTGAGGAGCGCGCCGTAGGCGGGCAACACCGATCCAAGTCCCTCAGTGAAGATGATGAAAACGGCTCCGACCACCAGGGCAGAAAAGACGGCAAGAAAGGGGATGACGGCCAGAGAACTCCAGTCAACGTTCTTAGGCGCAACCCTCTCTACCCAGCGGGGCTCCTTGGGTTCCTTGTTTTCTTTGGCCTCGGTGCCCTCATCGCTCATGTTGATAACCCAGCCATGTAGAGACCAAGTTCCGTGGCCGTTGCTTCGCCTCCTGTCACTTCAGCAACGATCCTCCCCCGGTACATGACCAGGATCCGATCGGACAGAGCCAGGATCTCGTCGAGTTCGCTCGAAACGATGAGAACCGCCGCCCCAGCATCACGTTCCGCAACGATGCGGGCATGGACGTACTCGATGGAACCGACGTCGATACCCCTTGTTGGCTGCGAGGCGATGATCAGCTTCGTATCGCGGGAGAACTCCCTCGCCACGATCAACTTCTGCTGGTTGCCGCCGGAGAGACTGCTCACTTTGACCGTTGAAGACGGGGTTCTGATGTCGTACTGATCGATCAGCTGATCGGCATGCTGATGGGCGTAGTCCCAGTCCATGCGTATTCCGTGGCTGTAGGGCTCGTCGTAGTAACTGTTGAGAACAAGATTCTCCGCCACATCGAAGTCGAGAATGAGCCCAGAACGCTGACGATCTTCGGGGACATGGGCCACGCTGTTTCGATGCATGAATCGTGGTGAAACCAGAGTGACGTTCTCCCCTCCGAGGTGGATCATCCCGCTCAACGGAACGGTGAGTCCGGTCAAGGCTTCAACCAGTTCGGTCTGACCATTGCCCTGAACGCCGGCGACACCAACGATTTCACCGGATCGAACCTCGAAACTCACTCGGTCCACGGCCGTGTGCTGACGATCATCTCGAACAAGAAGGTCAGTCACGGAAAGCACAACCTCTCCCGGGTCCGCATCTTCCTTCTCAACAACAAGATCCACCGGTCGCCCCACCATCATTTCGGCAAGTTGCTCCTCGGTTGCCTCCGCAGGAACAACCTCTCCAACGACTTTGCCCCTACGAAGAACGGCGATCCTGTCGGCGATCTCGAGAATCTCGCCAAGTTTGTGCGTAATGAAGATGATCCCTTTACCCGATTCCTTTAGACCGTTGATGATGCCGAAAAAGTCCTCAACCTCTTGAGGGGTAAGCACCGCGGTTGGCTCATCGAAAACGATTATCTCAGCGTCACGGAATAGCACCTTGATGATCTCGATCCGTTGCTGAATGCCTACCGGGAGGTCTTCCACGGTGGCTGAAGGGTCGATCTCGAGTCTGTACTGCGTGGAGATCTCCTGGACTTCGCGTCGCGCCTCGGTCATGTCGATCGTGCCGACAGGTCCGACGGTCGGTTCGACGCCCAGAACAACGTTCTCGGTGACATCGAAAACCGGGACAAGCATGAAGTGCTGATGCACCATCCCGATGCCTGCGGCGATCGCGTCACCCGGATCGTCGAACTTCGTAACTGCGCCATCAACGAGAATTTCGCCCTCGTCCGCCGAGTAAAGGCCATACAGAATATTCATCAGCGTGGTCTTGCCAGCGCCGTTTTCGCCAAGGAGTCCGAGTATCTCTCCGGACTCGATTGTCAGATCAACCGAATCGTTGGCCACGACACCGGGGAATCGCTTGGTGACGTTTCGCAACTCGAGTCTCAAACGGACCGCCCGTTCGGAGGATGGACGACGAAAGCATAACCATGACGATCGGCACCACGGGCCTTGCAAAGGAAAGACCCCCACCTAACGGCGAGGGCCTTTCGCGCTTTTGGTGTGAACGGATCAGGACAGAGCCTGATCTCCTGGCACGATGCTTCCCTCTTTCAGACTTTCAAGTAGGGCCGCTACCTCATCCTGCAACGGTTGAGGTACGTCGTCGTTGATCGCGCCCAAACCGACACCGTCTTCAGCGATGGCGTAGAGACGGGTACCACCTTCGAAGGTGCCCTCGGCAACTTCCCTGATGGCCGTGAAAACTGCGACATCGAGACCCTTGAGCACTGAAGAGAGGATTTGAGCCTCGTACTGCGGAAGTGTCTCGAACCAGTCGGCGTCAACGCCGATGACCCAGACATCGCCCAGCTCAAGAGCAAGGGCAGCCGAGCCCTCACCAACCGGACCGGCTACGGGAAGGATCACGTCTGCACCCTCATCCACGAAGGATTGAGTGACCGCACGACCTTTGGCGAGATCCTCGAAGTCTCCAGTGAACACACCGGTCTCGTCCTCAGGATTCCAGCCGAGAGTCTGAACGTCGGTTCCATTCACCTCGTTGTAGTATCGCACTCCGTAGACGAAGCCGTCCATGAAGCAGGTCACAGCGCAGGGGATCTGAATACCACCGTAGGTCGCGACGATTCCAGTCTCCGTCACACCGGCGGCCAGATAACCCGCAAGGAAGGCTGCATCGGTGGTTCCGAAAACGGCGCCCTGAACACTGTCAGCAACGCCCGGCTCGTAGGCAAAGTCGATGATCTGGAAGTGCTGATCGGGGTTGGCGTTAGCCATGGTCTCCGTGTCGGCGCCAAGAAGGAACCCAACGGTGATGATCAGATCACAGCCCTTGTCCAGGAATGCCTGAATGTTTGGCTGATAGTCGGTGGCCGACTGGGACTCCAGGAAGTCAGAGTCTGCAGTTGCTAGGCCGGCATCAATCGCATCTGTGACACCCTTCCAAGCCGTCTGGTTGAAGGACTTATCATCGATACCACCTGTGTCAGTTACCTGACAAGCAGTAATGGCCTCAACGGATGGAGGAGCCTCGGTTGTCGTAGTCGCTTCGGCCTCGGCTGTGGTCGCAGTCTCTTCGGCTTCGGCCTCGGCTGTGGTCGTAGTCCCTTCGGCTTCGGCCGTGGTTGTGGTGCCATCATCTGCGCCGTCGCCACAAGCTGCAATAACGAGAACCAGGACTCCTAGAAGCGCGAGATACCGCGCATTGCGTTTCATTTGATTTTCCTCCGTGTTACCTGAAAGGTCGACGAGCAGGGATCCGATCGCCGCAGCGGAGGATAGTGGCTGCCCCAGACCTAGGTCGAGCTGAGCGGGGCAGGTTTCCACCCGGTAGATCGCCCGCGTCGACAGCAAAGCCGTAGAACCGCGAACCTCAGGTTGTACGGCCCGTATCCGGGTCAAACAACCTCAAGATGACAAGGGTCTAGCCACACGTCAGGGCAGTTGGCACCCTATGAACTGTGGGGAAAATCACCAGGGCAGTCATTGAGCACGCCCAACGAAATGGAGGGGCCGTCACACGGTCCGAAGCTCTCGCTCTCGGCTTGTCGCCAACCACACTTGCTAGACGTGTTCAGGACGGCGTCCTTTTGAGGGTGGCGAGAGGCGTTTACGCGCTCCCCGGCGCGTCTGAACCCGACCTTGTCATCCTCGAGGGTGCATGTCGAAAACTCGGATCGGTCGTCAGCCATCAGTCGGCGGCTGCCATGCACACACTGGATCGCTGTCAGCACGTGAAACCATCAGTCAGCGTCCCCCGGCGTCGCTCGAACGTTTATCCGGGCGTCACAGTTCATCAACTAACTGACCTGACCGACCCACACATCGTCGTCCGAAATGGACTGCCGATAACGACGCCCGAGCGGACTGTCATTGACCTCGCCGCCGTCCTGGGAAAAGTTCGCCTTGAACGAATCATCGACAATGGCCTGGCCGCTCGACGGGTTGACCTCCACCTGCTCGTTGGTCTCTTCACTCAGCTCGGAAGACGCGGAAAGCCGGGCACGGCTCATCTGCGCACGATTCTCTCCCAGAGAACGACCGGGTATCAGGCTCCCGAGTCCGAACTAGAGAGAAGGCTCATTGAGCTGATCCGGAAAGCGCAACTGCCGATGCCCACTCTCCAGTTCCAGCCACCGTGGCTGGCACCGACCAATGGCCGAGTCGACCTTGCGTATCCAGAGCACCAACTCGTGATTGAGGGCGATAGCCGCCGTTGGCACACTCTTCTGAATTCGTTCGAGCTAGATCGCAAGAGGGACAATGCCGCACAGCTGGCTGGATGGCGCACACTCAGATTCACATGGGAGGAGATCATGCAAGAACCGGAAAAGGTCGTCCGGGTGATCGCTCGAGCCCTTGAGCATGATGTTGTTTGACCCGGATACGGGCCGTACAACCTGAGGTTCGTAGAAGCGGGGCTACTCGGCTGTGGCGATGAGGGCGGGGTCAATGGTTACGTAGTCGACCAGGGAAGGGTCGGTGACTCCTGCGTACTCCCAGTGCCAGGCCTCGGCGGTCTTCATACCGCAGTGGGCCCAGGCCGGGTGGACCCAACCGAAACGGTACGCATTGCGCTTGAGCCAGTGGAATTCGGCGTCGTAACAGTCAATGATCCCGTACCTGTCGCGAAAATCGACGGCCCTACCCCAACCATGGTTCGACTGTCCGGCTCGCGCCGTCGGCGGACCGGTGCACACCCGCATCTGCTTGGTGCCGGTCTGTTGTCTGGCTCCGGACACACCGTTATCTGCGTAGACGGGAACCGTCTCCACGGGGCAACGGCGGTCGTAGGCCCTCTTCTGGGTGTCGTAACTTCGGTAACAGTCGGTTGGCCGCAAACCCACGCCATCCTCTGCTGCGGCTTCGACCATGAGTGAGTAGGTGTAGGCGGCATCACGCTCGAGCGTGCATGTGCCGAGTTTCATCAGACGACCCGAATCCATCCGGCCGTTGACATAACCGTCGAGTTCCAGGTCGAGTGTGTAGGCCGAGTCACCAGCTGGCTCGTATTCCGGCAACTCGCCGGGGGCA
>SMXW01000060.1 GCA_004356805.1 Acidobacteriota bacterium
CTTCCGGGGGTGCGGGGCCTACGGCCGTCGAGTGGCGGGCGCATCCAGCTAGCGCCACCCGTAGCCGACCCCGCACCTCCTCGCGGCTCACGAGGACCTTCAGGAACACATAAGTGCCGTTATGTGCGGGTGTTGAGCAGTTCTGTGATGGCCGCAGCGACTGGTTCGGGTCGTGTGATCGTGGGTACGTGTCCGGTTCCTGGAAGGACCACAAGCTGGGCATTTCGGATGGTGTCAGCCATCTCCTGTGAGGCGGACAACGGGCTTGTGGGCAGGTGGTCCAGTTCTCCGTGAATGACGATCGTCGGGACGGTGATTCCGGGGAGTCGGTGTCTCACGGTGACCGGGTAGAACGATTCAACTAGAAGAGCGGCTCGCTCCCCGCCTGTTCGGGTGATGATCGCCTTGAGCCAACGTTGGTAGTCGCCGATCGTGTCCTCGGGCATGGCGATCTTGACAAACGAATCGATGGTCAGATCGAAGGCGGTCCTGAGACCGGCCACGAATTGGATGACCGGATCAGTAGGTGCGAAGTCGAGTCCACCAGACACCAGTACCAGACCTGAGACCTGATGCGGCCACCGGAATGTCGCCTCGATGACAACCGCGGTCATCGACGAGTCGCCTGCCAGTACGCATCTGCGATCAGGGGAGAACTCGTCGAGTACCCCACCAAGCAGTTCAACCTGGTGCTCAAAGGTGACTGACTCGGCAGGAACATCGGTAAGACCGGTGCCGAAGTGGTCGTACGCGACAGTCCGACACGAGCCGCTCAATGAGCGAAACGGCGGATGCCAGATCTCTGAAGTACCAAAGGATCCCGACACCCCGACAACGACATCGGGACCAGCCCCGGACACTTCGACGAAAACACGTTCGCCTGCAATGTCAACGAACACGAAGACCTCTCATGCCTAAGGATTCTCGCGAACACCCCAACACGCCCAGTTCACTATCGACACTGGCATCCAGGTCTACTTCTGTGACCCCAAGAGCCCCTGGCAGCGTGGAACCAACGAGAACACCAACGGACTACTACGCCAATACTTCCCCAAAGGCACCGACATGTCGAAGCTGACAAAGGCCGACCTCGACTTTGCAGCTCACCAGCTCAACGGGAGACCTCGACAAACCCTCGGATGGATGACACCATCAGAAAAACTCGCCGAAACGTTGCAATGACCCCCTGAGACCGCACCGGTTATGGGCGGTCGCGGCGCTCGCCAGCGGGAAGGGCGCGCGGATGCCGCAAAGCGTGCTTTCCTGACGCATTGGGTCTCGGAATGTCGCCCTGTCATTCACAATGGGTACCTTGGTGTGCCTGGACTAAAGAGGGCGACTTGACCACTCGAACACATGATGTGGCAGTTATCGGTGCGGGCATTGTCGGCCTGGCCACGGCTTTTGCTCTCGAACGCCGGTTCCCAGGATTAGACGTCCTCGTCGTGGAGAAAGAAGGCAAACCAGGACAGCATCAGACGGGCCACAACAGCGGTGTGATCCACTCTGGCCTCTACTACCGCCCGGGGTCACTTAAGGCCCGTCTGTGCGTCGAGGGACGGCACAGGATGTTGGAATTCTGCGAGGAGGCTGGTGTTCCAGTTGGCAGTTACGGCAAGCTTGTCATTGCGACGAGGGAAGCTCACCGTGCGGCGTTGGAGACGTTGTGGGAGCGGGGTCGAGCGAACGGGTTGTCTGGGCTCGAGAAACTTGGCCCCGACGGTATCCGCTCGGTTGAGCCACACGCCACTGGGATCGCGGCGCTCTGGGTGCCGGAAACGGGTGTCACCGACTTCGCCGCGGTCGCGGAGCGTATCGGCGATCGCCTGGGAGGGATGATCCAGACCGACACCAAGATCGATTCGATCTCGTTCAAGACGGAGGGGGTGCAGCTCGGAGCCGGTGAGAAGTCCTTCGATGCAAAGGTTCTCGTCAACTGTGCTGGTCTGCACGCTGACCGCATCGCACGTCTAGCGGGCGTGAACACCTCGATCCGGATTATCCCATTCCGCGGCGAGTATTACACCCTGAGGAGAGGGTCGGAGGACCTGGTCAACGGACTCATCTACCCGGTACCCGATCCTCGATTCCCCTTCCTGGGAGTTCACTTCACTCGGAGGCTCAACGGGACGGTCGAGGTGGGACCCAATGCCGTGCTGGCCCTCGCCCGTGAGCATTACCGGGGCACACCGCCATCCGTCCGCGACCTCTGGGACATGATGAGCTTCCCAGGGTTCTGGAGGGTCGTGGGCCGGTACTGGCGCACTGGGACCAAGGAGATGTGGCACTCGCTCAGAGTGTCGTCATATGCCCGGCAGGCAAGATCGCTGGTTCCCGACCTGCGAGATGACGATCTGGAGAAGAGCTTTGTGGGCGTGCGCGCTCAAGCTGTGGCGCGCGACGGACGACTACTCGACGACTTCGAGATCATTACCACGGACAACACAGTCCACGTGCTCAACGCTCCATCGCCAGCTGCGACGTCGTCGCTCGCCATCGGCGAGCACATAGCGAATCTGGTCGGCGACACACTTCGTCGCTAGGCGTTTGAATCATGACATTCCAACCAGCTTGCCGAGGCGCTCCCAAATACCGCACATAACGGCACTAGGGGCTATGTCCTTTAGTACAGCGGTGGGGGCGCCGACCGCCCTAGGCGACCTTCAGCGCACTCAATTCCCACAGAAGCGAAGATTCAAGGTCGAAAGTGGGGCGCTGGCCCAGATTCGGACCAGCAACTGTACTGAAGGACATAGCCCTTACGGCACTTATGCGTGCCTGACGGTGAGCCCGGCGTAAGGCGGGGTTGGCAACGGCCGCGGGGGCTTTTCGGTGATATTCGTTAGACCTGCATTAAATGATCTGGGGGAGACCCGTGAGCGCTCTGATAGCGGTGGATTGACGCAGGCATCCTGGAACGGCAGGGCAGTTTGAGCAGTTGAAAGTGAATCGTCCGTCACCTGTAGCCACGATGGGCCGCCGCTGTTGCTGTTTCCACTCCGGACTGTCCGGGTGATACCCGAGTGACGAACCGATCGGCTGACCACCCGGCTTCTGATACCCGTCGATGTCGGAGTATCCACCAGTCCGCTCCGACTTGGGGACCAGTTTCGTGCCAAAGAGCAGCTCATCGTTGCTCGGATGCGAAGCCACGAAACCGAACCGGTTGGCGCAGCGTTCGCAGACGACCTGGTACGGACCAGTACCGCGCAAGTCGTCGAATTCGCTGGTCTCGCTGTCAGGCATAGAAATGAACTTTTCTCAATGTTTGATTGGATTTTCCTACCTGCTATTCTAGCTGGTAGGAAATAGGAAACGTCCGGAGTTCCTTCAATTCCCCCGGGCAATCGCCTCGCTCAGCGGCGCGGCTAGGAGTCAAGATGATTTCTAGTTCTGCGCTGGAGCAGCGCACCTACAGCGTCACCGACGTGGCGCATATCCTCGGAGTCCACCCCCTCCCACATCTGGCGTCTGTGCCAGAGAGGTGACATTGCTTCGATACGTCTCGGCGGGCGGATCCTGATACCTCGGGAAGAAGTCGACCGAATCCTCTCCCCGCCCAAGCAAAGGGAGACTGGGAGAGGGGGTCGATGGTGAGCTTCGACCAGATTCCCCGTCCCATTCAGCGGGTGGTTCGGCAGACCAATGGCCCGTTGGTGATCGTCCAGGACCGGATGAACTTCTATTGGATCATCAACCGCCACAGTGGGAAGGCCGTCCCGGATCGCTTCGAGGGTCTCAAAACTGCCAAACGTGAGGTGTCGACCCTCTCGTTTTTGTACAAACCGGAGGCACCTTCACCGAAATGGACCGCTCCGATCGCAGGGGTGTCGGCTGAGAAACGGTTCGACCGGTGGCGGGGAGGTGACCGATGCCCACGGTTCCGGTGCCCGGTCCTGACGGTTTGTGGCCGGTGCCCGTCGAGGACCTGACTCCCCGAGAATTGTCGACTCTCGGCTCGTATTTCAACGCGGTGCAGACGGTGTTGGCCAACCGGCATCCGTTGGCGGCAACCGAGTTCGATGGCGTAACCATTGCGGGGATCAGGTTGCCCACCGATCCCGATGAGATCGAACGGCTGGCCTTCGAAGGTGAGTTCGACATCGACGAGTTCTACACCTTCGACCGGGGAGAACCCTGATGAGGGTGTCTGAATGGTCTCCGCGTGCCCGGTTCGCCCTGACCCGTAGCCGTGCTGCTCACGAGTTGGGGCCGGACGCCGGGTGTGAGGCATGCGGCGATGCCGAGCCGTTGATGTTGGGGCGTTTCAGTGATCGGATTGTCTGCCACGAATGCGAGGCGGTGCGGAGAGGTGTCAGCCCGTTTCAGGCTCACCACATCGGAGGCCGTGCACCCAACACGACAGCAGTGATGGTGGGAGCCAACATCCATGCGGTCCTCACCCTGCTCCAAGAATGCTTCTGGAAGGGCAGACACCCGCCCGGCTCTCCTTATGCGATCGCCTTCGACCGGGCCGCCTATCTCCTCTACCTGGCGGGAACGGGTAGGACATCATGAAACCGGCACGAAAACCGTCGGGGGGAAGCCTCTCCCCCATGACCCTCTGTCGCAGCTTCTCTCTTGAGCGCACTGGGGAGGGCCTCGATCTCGAACTGGACGCCGAACCCTCCGCGACGACTATTCCGGTTTTCTGATCCTCTATCTCCCGTCCCAACTCCGAGTTTCCACGGGCTGGGTAGGGGGTTCCACGGGTTTGCCGTTTCCCTTCCTTGGGGGGGCTGGGGCCAATTACCCAACGCGAAAGATCAGAGGTGGGCGTACATAATGCCGGTTATGGGCGGTCGGTCGGGTTGGTCTCCAACCACGTTGGTGGGTGATATTTGCATCTTGCGACTTAGTCCGTGTCGGATAATCCCGACTTTCTTCGGACAACTAGCTGGCCGCTGCCGTCAACCCTGGACGATCACGGTGGCCTGCATACCGCCGTGGATGGTACAGAAGTACTGAAAGGTGCCCGCTACGGGAAACGTTTGGGAGTAGGACGCTCCAGTCTTCAGGTTCAACGAATCCCAGAGGCCGTCGTACGAAGTTGTGGTGTGTCTGTCGTCACCTCCGTTGGTCCATCTGATCGTGTCACCCACCGAGATCGTTACTGGGGCGGGAGCAAAAAAGTTATCCCCCATCGACACGAAATGCGTGGTGGGCGGCACCGTGGTCGTAGTTGGTGGCAGCGTGGTCGTGGCGGTGGTGGTAGGCGTCGGGGGGGAAGTTGTGACGGTGGTGGAAACGGTCGTTGTTGTTGAGCTGGTTGTGGCTAGTCCTGTGGTTTCAGTTGTGGAGGGTTCATTCGTGGTCAGCGGGTCTGCAGTGTCTGTTGTGGCCCCGTCTGACGCCGAATCCGCACCGAGGGCCGATGCGATGGCCGGCTGGGTGGAGGAGGTGCTGGTGTCCTCTAGTACATCCCCCGAAGTGCAGGCGAACAGAACCAACGCAAAGACACCAACCAGGGCAGCCGATCTTCCCATTCGTTTCCTCCTTCCAAGCAGCTCCCCCTTTTCTATCGGTGTACCACTGGACAAGATCAAGCCGTCGCCCTTTCTTACGGAGCGTCACGCCATCGGCCTGTCATACCCACCCCGACAGGCCACGACCTCTACGGTGTTGTCCATGGATGAGCGCCATCGACACGCTCACCGATTCCGCAAGGTGAGCAGCCGTTACCCCCGGCGAGGGACCGAAGGGTACGACGGTGACCGTGCCCGAGCCATGACCGACATCGATGACGACGTAATGGCCGCAACCGTCGCAGCTTGGAAAAAAGCCCAAGGGCTGAAATTCACTGACTGGC
>SMXW01000061.1 GCA_004356805.1 Acidobacteriota bacterium
ACAGCACGACCAGCAACTACCTAACGATGGCGATTACCTCGCCGGCGGCGACAGTGTCACCTGGCTCGACGCGGAGGTCGACCACGTCGCCTCCGTTCGGAGTGGTGACTTCATTCTCCATCTTCATGGCCTCGAGGACACATATCGGCTCTCCGGGTTTTACCGCGTCACCAGCTTCCACATAGACCTTGACAATGGTCCCCTGCATGGGAGCTGTTATCACGCCATCAGAGGCTCCGGACTTACCTGCCGAGGAGAGTTTCGGCGGACGGCGACGGGTCGGCCCACCGGTCACTGCCGGCTCCGGCGCCCAGTACGAGACCGTGAACCGGCGACCACCGATCTCCACAGTGATGTCCCGTTTGGTCAGTTCCTCATCTTCGGGGAGCGACGGCGCCACATCGGGAGAGGTGCCCTCGAGCGAGACCGACTCCTCCATCCACTTGGTGTGATGTCGGCCCTCCAGGAAGTCTTCGTTGTCGAGCACCGCCAGATGGGCGGGGATAGTGGTGGAGACACCACGGACTTTGAACTCCCTGAGGGCACGTTTGCCACGGTTGATCGCCATCTCTCGGTCAGACCCCCAGACGATGAGTTTCGCCATCAGGTTGTCGTAGTAGGGGGAGACTGTGGTACCGGTCCGAATCCAGGAATCAACGCGAACGCCCGGTCCAGCAGGCTCCTGCCACTCCACCACCTGACCCGGGGTGGGCAGATAGTCCATGAACGGGTCCTCCGCATTGATGCGGAACTCGATGGCGTGACCGCGTGGGTCCACCTCATCGATATCGAGCTCCTCGCCGTCGGCGATTCTCAACTGCCACTCGACGAGGTCGATTCCGGTGACCATCTCGGTGATGGTGTGCTCGACCTGAAGACGTGTGTTCATCTCGAGGAAGAAGAACTCGCCGTCCTCATCGACAAGAAACTCCACGGTTCCCGCGTTTACATACCCGCACGACCTACCGGCGGCCAGAGCCGCCTTGCCGAGCGCCTTGCGCTGTTTGCTCGACAGCCCGGGGGAGGGGGTTTCCTCGATCAGCTTCTGGTGGCGTCGTTGAACCGAGCAGTCCCGCTCGCCGAGAAAGAGGCTGTTGCCGTGGGTGTCGAAGAGGATCTGGGCTTCGACGTGTCTCGCCTTCTTCAGGTATTTCTCGACGTAAACCTCCGGGTTGCCGAAGTAGGCGTCGGCTTCGCGGCGGGCGCCCTCGAAGGCGTCGGCGGCGCCTTCGGCGTCGTGGACAACACGCAAGCCCTTGCCACCGCCGCCGTGAGCGGCCTTGACCGCTACCGGATACCCGAATTCGGCTGCGAGCTCGAGAACCTCCTCGACAGACGTCACAGGGTCGGTGGTGCCGGGGACTGTCGGCACGCCGAACTCCTCGGCGTTGCGCCGGGAGGTGATCTTGTCGCCCATGGCCTCGATGGAATCGGCCGTGGGACCGACCCAGATGAGCCCGGCCTCCTCGACTCCTCTGGCGAAGGTCGCGTTCTCCGAGAGGAACCCGTAGCCGGGGTGAATGGCCTCGGCACCCGACTCATGGGCGATCTGGAGGATCTTCTCTTGGTTCAGATAGCTCTCCGCTGCGGGTGCCGGGCCGACGTTCCACGCCTCATCGGCCAAGTCGACGTGCAGAGAGTCTCGGTCGAGCTCGGAGTAGATAGCGATAGCTCGGATCCCCATCTCCCGAGCGGTTCGCATGACCCGGACTGCAATCTCGCCTCGATTGGCGACGAGCAGTGACTTCATTGGGGCCCGTTGCCGTGCTTCTTTGGTGGCAGCGTTACCCGCTTGCTGCGAAGCATTTCCATGGCGCGGATCAACTTCACGCGGGTCTCCCTGGGCTCTATGACCTCATCGACGAGTCCTAGCTCCGCGGCGACATAGGGATTGTTGAACTTGTTCTCGTAGTCCTCGATCAGCTCTGTGCGTCTGGCATCAGCATCATCGGCCCCGGACAACTCGCGGCGGTGAATGATGTTCACCGCACCCCGGGCTCCCATTACGGCGATCTCGGCCGAAGGCCAGGCGAAGACGAGGTCGGCTCCGATGCCTCGGGCGTTCATCACGAGGTATGCGCCGCCGTACGCTTTTCGTGTGATGACAGAGATCCGGGGGACGGTCGCCTCGCAATACGCATAGAGAAGCTTTGCCCCGTGGCGGATGATGCCGTTGTGCTCCTGGTCGACCCCCGGAAGGAAGCCAGGCACATCGACAAAGGTGATGATCGGGATGTTGAAGGCGTCGCAGAACCGCACGAACCGGGCAGCCTTCTCCGAAGCCGTGATATCAAGTGTGCCGGCGAGAACGGCAGGCTGGTTGGCGACCACGCCAATCGTGTGCCCGTCGAGTCGGCCCAACCCCACCACGATGTTCTTGGCCCAAAGCTCGTGAACCTCCAGGAATTCTTCGTTGTCAAGAACCGCCTCGATCACCTTGGTGATGTCGTAGGGCTGGTTCGAAGAGTCGGGGATGATGACGTCGAGCGAGTCGTCCAGGCGGTCGGCTCGATCCCCCGGGGCGTAGTAGGGAGGCATCTCCATGTTGTTGCGTGGCAGGAAGGAGACGAGATACCGCACCGCCTCGAGAGCATCCTCTCCGGTCGGATAGACGAAGTGGGTGACACCCGACTTGGAGGCATGAGCCGTGGCTCCGCCCAGCTCCTCCATCGTCACGTCCTCACCGGTCACCGCCTTGATGACATCGGGGCCCGTGATGAACATGTGAGAGGTCTGGTCGACCTGGAAGATGAAATCGGTCAGCGCGGGGGAGTAGACGGCACCGCCGGCACAAGGTCCCATGATCACCGAGATCTGGGGGATGACGCCCGACGCTCGAACGTTGCGCTTAAAGATTCGGCCGTAGCCGTCGAGTGAATCGACACCCTCTTGGATGCGGGCTCCCCCGGAGTCTTTGAGTCCGATAACGGGAGCGCCGGTGTCGATCGCCAGATCGAGGATCTTGCAAATCTTGTCGGCGACCACTTTGCCGAGACTTCCGCCAAATACCGTGAAATCCTCAGCGAAGACGAAGACGGGGCGACCGTCGATAGTGCCGTGACCCGTCACCACAGCGTCGCCGAGAGGTTTCTTGTCCTCGACGCCAAATCCGGTCGACTGATGCCGGACGAACTGATCGATCTCCTGGAAGGAGTCCTTGTCGAGGAGAGCCTCGATCCGCTCACGGGCGGTGAGTTTGCCCGCCTCGTGCTGCCGGGCCACCGCACGTTGGGTCCCGGAGTGAAGCGCCTCATCGCGCAATTCTCTTAAATGCTCAACGCGCGCCTCGGTGCCCAAGACTCCTCCGTATTCTCACAGTTTCAGACTCGCCCGAGGACGAGATGGCTACACCATATTTGCAATTGCGCCCTGAGAGTGTTCCTTCCACTCAAGATGTCGCTCGCGAGAACCTAGGGGAGCTTCCCGTTCTGGTCATGACGCCGGACCAAACCAAAGGTCGGGGGAGGGCCGGTGAGGAGTGGATAACGGCTGACCGAGCGGTTGCCGTGTCGCTGGCTTTCACAAGTGGTGACGATGACATGCGTCCCTTTTCGTTGATGGCGGGTGTGGCGGCGGCTCGGGTTGCCGAGGGCACACGGTTGAAGTGGCCCAACGACGTCATGTTGGGTGACCTCAAGGTCGGGGGGATCCTCGTCGAGCGCAGCGCTGATGTCGTGGTGGTCGGTCTTGGTCTGAATCTGTGGTGGCCCGATCCCCCGGAAGGGATGGCCGCTCTGTTGGGCGAGGACCCGGGAGACGACCGCTACGCCGAAGTGGCTGGTCTTTGGGGTGCCGAGCTCATGCGGCTGGTGGACTCCGATGGCTGGCCTATCGATGAGTACCACAGTCTCTGCATCACGATCGGAAGGGACATCACGTGGGATTCCGACAGGTCGGGCCATGCCGTCGAGGTCGGTGATGACGGTGGTCTGGTCGTCGAGACAGATGCGGGGCGTGAAACGATCTTCTCGGGTGTGGTCAGACACGTGAGGTTTCCTCCTCGTTAGCGGCGAGTTGACTCGACCAAAGGTGGAGACGGAGGGGAGGCATCGACGGTCCTCCCTTGCAGGGGACAAAGCCTCATCCCAGGTCTTCTACAACCGCCGGCTCCAACGTCGCCTGGAAGAAAGCGACGATTCTGGCGAAGGCATCATCGGCGGCGGCCTGGTCGAAGTCAGGGGCATTGATATCGAGAAAGCCGTGACCGGCGTCTTCGTAGAGCAGCCACTGGCCATGGTCGTTGCGTCGCTGCGCTTCGTCGACCGATCCGGGATCGATCAACTCGTCGTCTGCTCCGTAGAGGCCGAGCACAGGCATCCGTAAATGGTCCAGATAGTCGGCAACCTGGAATTCTCGCTCCTCGTCGCCTGTGAGAGGCGTACTGAACACCACCACCGATCTCACCCAATCCGTGGTGGCCGCCTTCATCAATGCAAACCGACCACCCACGTCCGTGCCGAGAATCCCGACATTGCCACTCACCGTCCATTCGACGTCATCGGAGTCGATGAACTCGTGGATCTCCTCCAGATAGGTTGCAGCCCGACTATCGGTGAGTGCGTTGTATGCCTTCAGCGGATCGGCTTCGGGTCCATACATGTCCAGGCTGAGAGCGGCGAAGCCCGACCGGGCAAGACGGCGGCAGATGTCCTTCTCGAAACTGCCCAAACCGTTGAGATCGGGCACCACAAGCACCACAGGGAACTTGCCGGCCTCATCGGGTCGGGCGATATAGCCATCGCGGTGCTGGGTACCGACCGGGATCGGCCAGGGTCCGTAGAGAATCGGGTAGGTCCCCTCATGGGAGAGAACGGCCAAAGTGTCAGACCTCCTGGTGTCGGGCGGGAGAATAACTGTTCAGCGATCGTTCCACGGCAACGGCTAGTCGTGGAACCTCGGCTACCCTCTCAACGTCTAAACCAACGATGCCCAACTCGTCCCAAACTTCTTCTTCGCGGCGTCGGCTACCCAAATGGCTAAAGGTCACAATCGTGTCCTTGCTCGTGGTGGCCAACATCGTGGTGCTCACCGTCTTCTGGGCCATCAATACCGGCCAGGGGGTGCTGGCCACAGCCAACACCGACAGCCAGGTCTCCAACGTTCTCGACGAAGCGACCGGCGACGACCTGACGTTCCTGGTGATTGGCTCCGACTCGAGGGCCGGTCTCGACGACCTCACACACTTCGGGACCGTTGGTGGGGCTCGAGGCGATGTGATCATGCTCGTGCGATTCGACTCCTCGACCTCCGCAGTCCAAATCCTCAGCATCCCCCGTGACCTGTATGTGGACATCGCCGGGCATGGCCAGAACCGGATCAACGCCGCCTACGCCTTCGGTGGGCCTTCGCTGATGGTCGAGACAATTCGGGACAGTCTTGGCGTTGAGATCAACCACTACGTCGAGATCGACTTTGTCGGATTCCAATCCCTCATAGACGAGCTGGGAGGGATCGAGCTTTGGTTTCCCTACCCGGCCCGTGACCTCAAATCAGGGCTCGATGTGGATGCAGGCACCCAGACGCTCGACGGGGACACGGCTCTCGCCTATGCACGGTCAAGGAAATACCAGGAGCTGCAAAACGGGACATGGGTCAGTGTCAACGCCGATGACATCGGACGCACCAAGCGTCAACAGGAGGTGGTCGGCGCGATCGTCGCCGAGCTGAAACGACCCAGTTCGATCACCGAAGCGGGAGACATCGCCAAAGCCATGGCTCGACACATGACCATTGACTCCACTCTGGCTACCTCCTCGGTGGCCAGTCTCGCCTGGACCTTCCGGGGGATCCTCACCAGCTCCATAGAGGGCGCAACCCTGCCGACCTACGGCATGACGATCGACGGGCGATCTGTCCTTATAGCCGACGAGCCTGACGCCAGTGCCGTACTTGCCAACTTCAGGGCCGGGACCGTCTTTTCCTCACAACCTCTCCGAGTCCAGGTGCTCAACGGCAACGGTGTCAAAGGGTCGGCCGGCGACATGTCTCGCACGCTCGAGTCGATGGGTTTCTTGGTCGAGTCGGTCGGCGACGCCGACACCGGCAACTACGCGCAAACCATCGTTCTGGTCCCCGATGGGAGTGGCAACGGTGAAATCATTGTTGATGCCCTGGGTTTCGGTGTAGTTCAGGTGGGATCAGTCGATAACGGGTACGACGCAGTGGTCATCGTCGGAGCCGATGCTCCCTAGACGCCATCGTTCGACATAGCATGAGGACCTGATGCAAGTAGCAATCATTGGCGCGGGGTACGTCGGTCTCGTGACCGGAGGCGGTCTTGCCAGCCTCGGCCACAGAGTTCGGCTCGGAGAGGCCGATCCGGATCGGGTGGCAAGGCTCGAATCGGGTGATGTCCCCATTTTCGAAAAAGGTCTGCCTGATCTCCTGTCACGTGGGTCCGAACGAGAGCTGATCAGCTACCACACCTCCAACATCGAAGCCGTCGTGGGCGCCGAGCTCGTCTTCCTGTGCCTGCCCACCCCCGCGGGTGATGACGGGAGAGCCGATCTCGGGTTGATTAACGCGGTTGTCGATGAGCTCGCCAACGAAGTGGCCGACGATGCCATCTTCGTGATCAAGTCGACGGTTCCCCCTGGGACCGTTGCCGGCTTGCGGAAGCGTCTCGCCGACCTCGGGAGCTCGGCGCGGGTTGTCTCCCACCCTGAGTTTCTGCGAGAAGGCAAGGCTCTCGATGATTTCATGAAGCCGGACCGGATCGTGGTTGGTGCCTATGACGATGAGGACGCAGAGGCCATCGCTGGTCTGTACGAAAGTCTCGACGCCAACGTGGTGCGAACCGACCCGACGTCAGCCGAGATGATCAAGTACGCATCCAACTCCTATCTCGCCGCTCGCCTCACATTCGTCAATACGCTTGCGAATGTGTGTGAAGCCGTGGGTGCGGATGTGATGGACGTGATATCCGGCATGGGGATGGACCATCGCATCGGTCCCCACTTCCTCCAGCCCGGCCCCGGCTACGGAGGGTCGTGTTTCCCCAAGGACACTGCGGCTCTCATCGGTGTCGCCGAGGACGCCGGGTATGACTTTGAGTTGCTGCGCGCCGTGATCGAGGCGGATCGTGAGCAACGTCGCCGCATCGCCGAAAAAGTGAGGCAGGCTGCAGGAGGTGGCCTGCGTGGCCGTCGGGTGGCCATGTGGGGAGTCACCTTCAAGGCCGGCACCGACGATGTACGGGAGTCCCCGGCCCTTCGTATCGCCGAGTTGCTCGAGGAAGATGGAGCCGACGTCGTTGCATACGACCCTGAGGGGACCACCGACCAGGTGACGATGGTGGCCGGTCCGGTCGAGGCGACGAGAGATGCCGACGTGCTGTTCGTCGCCACGGAATGGCCGGAGTTTCTCACCGTCGACATGACCGAGGTTGCGGAAGCGATGAAGGGTTATCGGGTGGTGGACTCCCGAAACCTTCTCGATCCGACAGCAGTCAGGGCCGCAGGGCTCGACTACTGGGGTCTGGGACGACCCAGCGCCTAGCGTCCTGGACACCAGGAGCCTGCTCCTATCTGAACAGGTCCTCGTTCACCGGCCGCACCAGGTCGATGGCCCGTCCCTCACCGCGTGGCCCCTCATAGCCCCGGACCAAAGCAGCGGGAATCCCTTCTGCCTTTCCCATGACGAGGTCGGCGGCTGCCGCGAGCTCATCGGCGACGGCGACTTCCGTTATGTCGAGTTCCCGGCCAACCCAGTCCTTGGTCCCTTTGAGGTCGAGCACTGCGATGAGCCCCGATATGCCAATGGCGACGTCGGTGAGCCCCACCCTCCACGGTCTTCCGAAGGTATCCGAGATAATCACTGCCAGCTCGATTCCGAACTGTCTCTCGAGCTTTTCTCTAATCCGATGGGCTGACCGATCCGGGTCGTCGGGGAGGAGAATCATGGTGCCGGGTGCGGCGTTGGACCGGTCGACGCCGGCGTTGGCACAGACAAAGCCGTGCTTCGTCTCGGTGATGATCAGGTCGCCTCGACGTCTCACGATCGATGTCGCCTGTTCCTCTACAAGGAGCTTCTTGAACTCTTCGGGATCACCGACGATCTCACGTACGGCACCCTCCGCCTTGGAGACGATCTTGTGGGTCACGACGATCACATCACCGGAGAGCGGCCGGAGCGGTTCTAGAGCGCCGGTCAAAACCGACGCCACGTCGTCACCAGACGAAACCACTCCGATGCCGACCAGCGGGTGTATCTCGAGTGTCATCTGGCAAGTATCTCCTCGGCAAGTTCACGCGCCCTGGCGACTTCTTTGATTCGTGTGTCTGTGACCATGACCTCGACGCCGCCCAACTGTCTTGCGTCGTCCGCATCCTGGGTGTCGACCACCAGAGTGTCGACGACTCCTGCGTACGCCTCCATCACCCCGGCGTTGCCCGGGGGCAGTCCCAGCGATGCCATCACCCTGTCGGCCGGTCCCTTGAGGGCCTTGCCTCCAAAAAGCGGGCTGACAGCCACCACCCGCTGATGTCTTGTGATGGCCTGTCGTATTTCGTCGATGGCCAGGATCGGCCAGATCGACAGCGGCGGGTTGGACGGCGCTATCACGATGAGGTCGGCGGCCCCGATGGCGTCGAGGACCCCCGGCGCAGGGTGAGCAGCTTCTGAACCTGTGTATCGCAACTCCTCGACCTCGTCCTGATGGGCCCTCATGACGAAGTATTCCTGAAAGCTGATCCATTCGTCTCGCTCGACCTTCACTTCGGTCCGAAGCGGGTCGTCGGTGGCCGGCACCACGTCGGCTCCAATGTCGAAGCTGGTGGCGATTTCAGAGGTGATAGCAGAAAGGGACTTACCAGCGGCAAGCGCCTGGGTCCGAAACAGGTTCAACGCCAGGTCGAGGTCGCCAAGCCGGAAACGGTTGTCCACCCCGAAACGCGCCAACTCGTCATTGAACGCGAACGTGTCGGCGGAGCGACCCCAGCCGTCGGGACCTTCGACGCCGGCGAGGGTGTAGATCACCGTGTCCAGGTCCGCCGACACGTGGAGACCATGGATGTCATCGTCGTCGCCAACATTGACCACAACGGTCAGATCGATCGTCGGCACAGCCGCCAGGCCCCTTGCCATGCGGGCACCGCCCACTCCTCCCGACAGCTCTACGACCTTCATGCCAACTTCCAGATATTGCTCAGGGTGATCTGCAGGCCCACAATGGCACCCCGCATGACCGATGCCCCTAGTCCGCGAGCCGCGGAATCACCATCGCCCGAAGCGCCGTCCGCCGCGCCCGTGGTCAAGGTACTCCTGACAACTGTCGACGGAGCAGACCTGACAATGGCTCTCGCCACGGTCGGCCGACAAGTTTACGACCCGACCCCCGATGTAGTGGTTGTGGGGCTCGAATCCGAGGAGCTACCTGAAGGCGTTGCCCGCGTGGGCTCACTCGAGGAGGCCATTGCGGCTACCGAAGCCGACACCGACTACCTGTGGATCCTCCATTCCGATGCGCGCCCACGCCCCGATGCGCTGGGAGCACTGGTGTCGGAGGTGGAGCTTGCCTCTGCGGCCCTGGGCGGCTCCAAGCTCCTCGTTGCCGGTGCCGGCGAGGAACTCGAATCGGTCGGTGGTTCAACGGACGTATTTGGTGAGCCCCACAGTGGGCTCGACGAAGGGGAGATCGATCTTCAGCAGTACGACGTTGTCCGCGAGGTCGCATTTGTCAGGTCGGCCTCGATGCTGGTCCGCCGTGATCTCGCCCAGGGCCTGAAAGGTCTTGACGAGCTTCTCCCTCCGATAGCGGCCGGTCTCGATTTCTCACAGCGAGCCCGTCTGGCTGGTGGGCGTGTGATCAGTGTCCCATCATCGGAGGTCTATCACCAGGGGCGCTGCAACGAAGGTGGCCGGGGATGGCGGGAGCAAGCCGGCCGTCTGCGGGCGATGGTCACGGCATACAGTCCGCTGACACTCCTGTGGTTGATCCCCTATGACTTCATTGTCTCGGTCCTCGACTCCTTGCTGAGCCTCCTTCTCCTCCGATGGAGGCCAGCAGTCCATTATGTCCTCTCGTGGGGATGGAACACCTATCACCTCTTCTCCACGATCGCTCTTCGACGACGGTTCAAGCCGGTTCGCCTGCTGGGTGATGAGGAGCTGTTCCGGTTTCAGGCTCGAGGCTCGGTTCGTCTGCGAGAAGTTGGTTCGGAGCTGAGCGGACGCATTCTCTCCATGTTCGACGAGGATCAGGCCATCGTCCGTGGGAGCAGACGTGTCTGGGGCTCCTCAGGTATATGGGGAGCTGCGATAGCTGTGTTGGTCCTGGCATTCGCCATGCGCTCATTCATCTTCATCGGCGTCCCGAATGTCGGCGCCAGCTTCCCGTTCGAAGTGGCGACCACCTCTCTGGACCGTTGGTTCGCCGGTTGGAACGATTCAGGTCTGGGCTCCCCTGCGCCGGTCCATCCCTCCATTGGGGTCACCGGTCTCTGGTCCTGGCTTTGGTTTGGAGCCGAGGGCGCCGCTCGCACGCTCCTGACCATCGCCTTCGGATTCTTGGCCGTGGTGGGGATGGGACGCCTCGCTGGGCGTCTCGGGTATCGCGGCCCAGGCCGATATCTGTCCGGACTGGTTCTTCTTGCCGGTCCCGGCACAGCGCTTCTCGCCGGCTCGGGGTCATGGCTGGCCTTGGCTGCGGCGGCATCGTTGCCCTGGGCTGTTCGAGCGGTGTTCGTGCATCCCCATGAGGTCGGCAGGGGACGTCTCAGTCATATCGGCTGGGCTGCACTCCTCGGGATACCGCTGGCAGCCTTCTCGCCGTTGCTCGCCGTGGTCCCGCTTCTTTCTGTGATGGTGTGGAGGGTCTTGGGGGGGAAGAGCTCTAGCTTCGGTCTCGCTCTGATCGCCCTACTCGGGGCGGTGGTCGCGGTCCCGTTTCTGCTGGGCGACCCAGCTTGGATTCTGGACTCTGGACGAAGACTCGGTCTGTCAGTTGTGGAGTTGTGGCCGGTGTTTCTTGCGATTGCCTTTGTGCCCATGGTGTTCATTGATTCGGCGACAAGAAGACTCGGAGCACTTGGTGCCCTGCTCGGGCTTGTCGGTCTGCTGACGGCCGGTCTGCCATATGGTGGCCCGGGGGTCGAAGAGGCAGCACTCGTTCTGGCATCCTTTGGAGCCGCTCTCCTGGTGGCTGCTGGTCTCGACGTGGTGACGATGGACCCGCGACGGCTCATGGGTGCCGTTGTGTCGGTCACCATTCTCCTCTTGTCCATTGGCGCCTTGGGCAATGGGCGCCTGGGCTTGCCCGGAGGTGACCTCAACGAGCGGCTCGGGTTCGCATCCGCGCTCGCTGGTGACGCCGGGCCCGGCCGGGTCCTCATTGCTTCGACGCAGAGAGGCGACATCCCCGGTGAAGCCAGACCGGGCCCGGGGTTCTGGTATCGCGTTGTCGATGGCCAGGGTATGACCAGCGATGAAGTCTGGCTTCCGGCTTCACTCCCTGGCGATGACAATCTCGACCAGGCACTGCGAAAGATCAGTGGCGGGGGCGAGTTGCGGCCGGGAGAACTGCTGGGGCCCTTCGCCGTCGACTGGCTGGTTCTCCTGGGTCCGATGTTTCGCTTGGATGAAGTGCTGATTGCCCAACTCGATCTGGCACCCATACCGTTCGACCCGGATTCGAGAGTTTTCGCGAACCCGGTCTCGGTTCCCCTGGCGGACTCGGGAACCGAATCGATATGGCTTCGATCGGGGACCGGTTTCGCCGGCGAGTCAGGATCGGGGAGGGTGTCTCTCGCTGTCAACAATGACGATGGATGGAGTCCGGAGCCTGGCCCCCATGACTGGCACGCCACCGTCAGTGCCATCGACGGGGTGGCCAGTTTCCGAGGGGAGGCCCTCAACATTGCATTGGCGTTTTCGACCGCGGTTCTCGCGCTGTTGTCGTTGGGACTTCTCTTCATTGGGAGGCGGAGACGATGAAGTACCCCAGTTTGATCATTGTCCTCGCTCTGGCTGTGGGAGCGTTCCTCATCCCGGCGCCGGACGCCCCAGAGCCGGGTCCGCCCGCGGGTGTGGAGGATCCTCCGGTTTCGATATGTGCAATCGAAGAAGGCAGTGGTCGCACGACCGAGGTGGTGATCCTCTCGACTGTTGATGGTCCGACCCGGCTCACACTCTTCGCCAGTGGGGAGTCGGCGGGAAGCATCGGGCAATCAACGGGAGCGTCTGGCTCGGTCACCATCCCGGTTGTGAACGTAGCCGCGGTAGGCACGGTCGGCGGTCTCATCGAGATGCCGGCCTCTTCATCGGCAGCAGGAACGATTGTGGTGGGAGCGGAGTCGATGTCTGCCGAGTCCTGCGCCGCTATCCCGACACAGCAATCCTTCATCACCGGCGGGTCGACCATCGGGGGGCAGCCGTTCGAGCTTCATCTGATGAATCCCTACGCGGGTGAGGCGGTTGTCGAATTGGTTGTCCAGTCGGAAGCCGGAATCGAGTCCAACGATCGATTCGAGTCAGTGGTGGTTCCCGCCAGATCCTCGACCGTGGTCGATTTTGCCGAACTGATCCCGGGCCGCGAGACCCTTTCGATTGCCATTGAGACCGTCAAGGGAAGGGTGCTCGGCGTTGGCCGACAGGGTATCGATGGAGAGAGTGCGGTCTGGAAAGCCGTGGAAGGATCTCAAGACTGGTATCTGCCTATTCCAAAGGGCGGAGGATCGAAGCGTCTGGTGATCGGGACGCCATCCAACGTAGAAGTCGAGTACCAGATCGATTACTACGGTCCGGAAGGGCTGGAAGAGGCGTACCTAGCCGGAACACTCAGTCCCCGGGGTCAGAACAGCTTCGATTTGGCAGCTATCACTGAGGAAACGGCCGGGGTCCGGATCATCTCCACCGGCCCTGTTGTGCCGATACTCTGGATCAACTCGGAAGCGGGTTTTGCGATCACAACGGCTAGTGCCGTTGAGGCCACGCGCTGGTTCCTTCCCGGGGCGGGAGCCCTTGCAGGGGGCCAAGCGAGGGCCGTCATCCTCAGTGTGGGAATCGACGGAGCCATCGTGTCTGTCAGATCACTCCGGGAGCAATCGTTGGTGCGCTCCATCGACCTGCCGGCAGACGGTGTCGTTGAGATCGGTCTTGAAATAGCCGACGGGTACCTGATCGAGTCGAGCGGGCCGATCGTGGCAATGTGGGTTGCCAGAAGGGACAACGCCGGCATCGCCGCGATGGGAGTACCGATCCTCGATGGATGAGATCTGGGGGAGACTCGGTCTCGTTGTGTTAGCCCTGATGGTCGCTGGGACCGTAACCCTGGTTTTGCGTTCCCGTGCCAAGGGCGGTCCGCGAAACCTGACAGCCACTGGTTTGAACCAAGGCGTATACCTCTTCACGTCGGATGAGTGCCCCGATTGCAAACAGGTGAAAGGCTTGCTGGACGATGATTTGGGACCGGACGGGTACAAGGAACTGAATTGGGAGCAGGAGCCAGCCATCTTCGGTGAGCTGGGCGTGGATGGGGTTCCTGCCACGATGATCGTCGAGGCGGATGGGTCCGGTGTGCTCTGGCCGGGACTCCCTGACGAGGCCTTGACAGACCATTAGGTCCTTGAATAGAGATTTGGCGGCTTCTAGCGTGCCGTCGATGACAGTCAGTTGCTCCCGGTGTGGTTCGCTGGCGAACTCGGTCATGTCCTTCAACTACGGGGACCGCGCTGTCTGGCTCGATGACCTGGTGGACCCACAGCAGCCGTACGGATACTCCTTGTGTGCCGACCATTCGGACAGGATGACGCCGCCCCAAGGTTGGACCTTGACCGACCGCCGGACCGTCGCCCGGCTGTTCGCCCCGGTTCACGTAGCCTGATGCCTCTCGATCGCGATCTTCTCGACGCGGTGAAAGATCTCGACGAACACGGGCTACGTCGCCTCCAGATCCTCACGCGCGCCCAGCTGGAGCGAAGCGGGGCAATCGGCTCGAGCTTGGAACCCCAGGTCAACATGCGTCAGCAGATGGTCAGGTGTGGCAAGCGAGGTTGTACCAAGTGCCCCCACGGTCCCTACTGGTACGCGTATTGGACCGAGAACGGGAAGCGTAGGAGCCGGTATGTGGGCAGGCTTCTAGATGAAGAGTCGTTGTTGTAAGAAAGGACCCGATTTACCATGACCGAGCTGCCGACTGAATAAGGCCATGAACTGCCCCGAGTGCTCACAATCTGACGTTCTCGAGATAGAACACATCCTCCCCGACGAGATCGAGGTTCGTTTCTTCTTTTGCCACAACTGCGAAGAGAAGTGGTGGAACCGTGATGGCATCGATATCGACGTCACTCAAGTCTTGGAGATGGTCCGGCAATCCAAGACGTGACCTCCCTAGGGGGAAGGCTCCGCAAGATCCCGGTGCTGCCCATTGTCTTGGTGGTCGGGGCGTCGTTGATCATCTTCATTGTGATGAACCCGTGGCTGATCTTCACAGCCAACACTCCGACAGGCGGCGACATGGGAGCCCATGTCTTCGGGCCCGCCTATTTGCGTGACAATCTTCTTTCGGAGGGGAGAATTCTCGGCTGGTCCAACGACTGGTTCGCCGGCTTCCCAGCCTTCTACTTCTACTTCCCGCTTCCTTCGCTGGTAATCGTCGCATTCGACCTGGCTCTTCCCTACGGGGTCGCCTTCAAACTCGTGACCGTCCTCGGTTTGCTGGCCTTGCCGCCGGCGATCTACTTCCACACTCGGGCGATGAAACTCAACCGCCATGTTGCTCTCATAGCGGCCGGGGCGGGAGTGGTGTTCGCGTTCCTGGAGAGCTTTTCGATCTACGGCGGGAATGTTGCGTCGACCCTGGCCGGTGAGTTCTCGTATTCGTGGTCATTCGCGCTCTCGCTGGTGTACCTCGGTTTGCTGATGAAGGCGGTGCGGGACGACCGCCGATACGCGAAGTGGGCCGCATTGGCCCTTGCGCTGACAGCCCTCTCGCATGTGTTGACGACGATCGTCGTGATCTTCGCCTCGTTGTTCGTCCTGGCATGGAAGAAGGCGTTCTGGCGAACCCTTGTGGTCTGGTTCTGGGGCTTTGCGATTGCGGCGTTCTGGGCGCTCCCGCTGCTGGCTCGTATCGGTCTGACTTCGGACATGGCCTGGACACCGCTCTCCAGATGGGAGGAGATCTTCCCGGTGGAGCTCTGGCTGCTCCTTCCGATAGCCATTCCTGGGGCCATATGGGCCCTGCGCAAGACCTCCCGGGCTGCGCCGATGATCGGTGCGACTCTGCTCCCGGTGATCTACTACCCACTGCCGACGGTGTTACCCGACATTTTCCCGGACATGTTCGGCGACCAGCGATGGAAACTCTGGAACGGACGTCTTCTTCCGTACTGGTATTTCGGTGTTGCCTTTTTTGCCGCCATCGGCTTCGGGGCGGCGGTGGTCTGGATGTCGAGACGGCTTCCCAGCCAGGTCTCCAAGCTATGGGCGAGTCTCGTGTTCGGGGTTGCATTTGCTGTGGCCGCCGGGCTGATGGCCGACTCCACCGAATTTCCTCCCTGGGCGTGGGGGGTGGTCACCGCCGTGGGGATAGGTGTTGTCGCTGCCAGCCTCCTGGCACCGGCCATGGTGAACACTCGCAACTTCCTGACTACGACAGCCGTGGCAATAGTCATTCTGGGAGCTACCGCCGGGGTCACCTTCATCGATGGATGGGCACGCTGGAACTACGAGGGTTATGAGGCCAAGGAGTCGTGGCCGGAGTACGAGTCGTTGATGGTCGAATTGGATCGGCTTCCCGATGGCCGTGTGATGTGGGAGAACAACAGCGGGCTCAACAAGTACGGGACTCCGATGTCACCCATGCTGATCCCGTATTGGACCGAAGGATCTCAAAAGTCGATGGAGGGTCTCTACTTCGAATCCTCCCTGACCACCCCGTTCCACTTCATCAACCATTCCGAGATGTCGTTCAAGTCGTCCAATCCCATCCCCGGGCTCAAGTACCACGTGTTCGACATGGAGCGGGGTCTGAAGCACATGGACGTCTACGGGGTGGACTACTACGTGTCGTTCACCCCCGAGGCGGCTGAAAAAGCTCTCGGCATCGATGAATTCGAGCTGGTCACAACCACCGAGCCATTCCAGGTCTTCAGACTTCCCGATACGCAACTGGTTGAGGCGGCCACCCATTTGCCGGCCGTCTACGAGGTGCCGGATCGCTCACTCCTTAGGTCGCTAACCGGTTCCGGCTCGGTGACAGGTAGGGACGGCGAGCCTCTTCCGAGCTTTCACGACATGGCTCTCGAGTGGTACGAGGACATCGACGAGATGGACCGCTGGATCGTCGCAGATGGGCCTGCCGAATGGCCTCGAATCGAGTCGATAGGAGAACGGCCCGATACCGAGATCGATGTTCCCGAGAACCCCGTTTCGAACATTGTGCTCGAGGACCACCGGATCTCGTTCACCACCAAGGCGGTCGGGGTGCCCCATGTGGTGAAGGTCTCCTATTTCCCCAACTGGAAGGCGACCGGAGCCGACGGACCCTGGCGTGCCACCCCATCGCTGATGGTCGTAGTGCCGACGGGCAACGATGTCGTCATCGAGTTTCAAGACACCTGGGCCGAGTCGTCGGGTCAGATCCTGACCGTGGTCGGCATAGTGGGATTGATCGTTGGTGGCTTCGTGGCCTGGCGACGCACCACCTAGTGGTCCGTCTTACGAATGATTGCGACGCACCACTCATGCGACGCACCACTAGCCAGATTCAGTCTTCAGAATCCGTCGGATCCTGAGCAGACCCATCACCGTTCGCGGGGCTCGTTTGATGAGGGACGACTTGGCGGTCCTGATTTCTTCGACGGTCACCGGGACCTCCACGATCTTGTAGCCGCCGCGCTCCGCTCTCACCACCAACTCGGTGTCGAACAGGTCCTCGGTGCTGACTACCTGTGGAGTGAGGCTCTCGACGAGCCCGATTCGGAATCCCTTCATGCCGTGGGTGTCGGAGACTTCGGAGTCGAGGATCACCCTGAGGAGGATGTTGAACACTCGCGTGGCGATACGACGGATGAGGGGTCGACGATCCTCCGATTCCGGATCCCGTTT
The DNA here is from genome assembly GCA_004356805.1 of Acidobacteriota bacterium. Classification (GTDB taxonomy): domain Bacteria; phylum Actinomycetota; class Acidimicrobiia; order Spongiisociales; family ZC4RG35; genus SZUA-217. The sequence goes on from SMXW01000061.1 coordinate 17,047, forward strand.
GGATCCAATGACCAGATCTACCGAATCAGGCTGAGCAAGAATGGTCTGGAGGAATTCGGCCGAGAAGTAGTCGATATCGAAGTTCACCACCCAGTCACCCGATGCCCGGAGAAATCCGTGGCGAAGAGCTGCCCCGTAGTCGGGCTCGGGCAGCGAGAACACTTCCACAGGAGCGTCTCCCGCAATCTTCCGAGCAGTTTCGGCGCTGCCGTCGGACGACCCGTTCTCGACAATCAGAATCTTGTAGGACGCACCGGTGCTCTCCATCGCATCGACCAGCGAGGGAAGGGCTTCGGGGATGAATGACGCTTCGTTGTAGACGGGCACGACGACGGAGATGGAAGCGGTCATTGGGTTGGCAGAGTGTAAAAGCGAGCACTTGGTACTTGGTACGGTCATGTCGATGGATGTGGACGCAATATTCAAGGCCTACGACATCCGCGGTCGCACCGACACGGGAGAACTCGACGCAACTCTGTACGAGCGTGTCGGCTCAGCACTTGTCGGTCTGCTCGATGCCCCGGAGATAGCCGTTGGCTACGACTGCAGAGTCACCTCCCGAGAATTCTTCGAGGCGATGGCACGGGGCATCACCCGGTCGGGAGCCGACGTCATCGACCTGGGCGAGGTGCCCACCGATGCCGTCTACTTCTATTCAGGCGCCCACGAAGTGCCAGGTGCTGTCATCACCGCCTCACACAATCCCCCCGAATACAACGGGCTCAAGCTGTGTCGTTCGGGGGCCGCTCCCATCGGATCGGAAAGCGGACTGGCCGAGATCCAGGACGCGGTGATGGCTGGCGACACCCACGTGGCGGCCAATCCTGGCTCGGTGAGGCGCGTCGACACCATCGACGCCTACGTCGACCACCTGTTCGGGATAGTCGATCCCGCGTCCATCAGCGGGATGAGTGTGGCCGTTGACGGTGGCAACGGGATGGCGGGAGTTGCCATCGAAAAGGTGTTTGACCGGATCCCCGCACGGATCACCGGCCTGTACTTGGACCCTGACGGGACGTTTCCCAACCACCCTCCCGATCCGCTGGTGTCGGAGAACCTGGTCGACCTGGTTGCACTGATGAGCCGAGGCGAGTTCGACATCGGTGTTGCGTTCGACGGCGACGCCGATCGAGCGTTTTTTCTCGACAACACCGGACAGCCGCTGAGTGGGAGCACCGTTACCTCCCTGATTGCCCGAAGGATGTTGGTCGATAACGACGGTGATGCCGTGGTTCACAATTTGATCACATCCAAGGCTGTCCCCGAGATCGTGAAAGAGGCTGGTGGCATACCTGTGCGAACCCGGGTCGGACACAGCTTCATCAAGGGTGTCATGGCCGAGACCGGAGCTGTCTTCGGAGGTGAGCACAGTGGGCACTACTACTTTCGCGACAACTTCCGAGCGGACTCTGGAATGTTGGCCATGCTGGTGCTGCTAAACGTGCTCAGCGAGGATGGTCGTCCTCTCTCGGAGCTGCGCCGCGATGTCGAGCGTTACTCGGCCTCAGGAGAGATCAATTTCACCGTCTCCGACTCGGCGATGGCGATGGACCATGTGGAGGAGGCATTCGGTGACGCTGAGATCGACCATCTCGATGGTCTCACCGTCGACTTTGGGTCAGAATGGTTCAATCTGCGGCCGTCGAACACCGAGCCTCTCTTGAGGCTGAACGTCGAAGCGGAGACACCGGAGAGTGTCGCTCTGCTTGTGAGCAAGGTCCAACAAATTCTGGAGAGAGATTGAACCTCATCGACCCCAAACTCGCCGAGATCCTGGTCTGCCCTGTCGACAAGGCGGACCTCACCCAGGATGTCGAGGCGTCTCGACTCGAGTGCACAGAATGCGGTCGGCGCTATCCGGTCCGCGAGGGGATACCGGTAATGCTCGTCGACGAGGCCGAAGGCGGGCCTGGTGGCTGACATGCTCTCTCAGATCCGAAGCCTGGGAGACCAGCTTCGGTGGGCCACCGAACAAGAAGTGCCGGCCATAGGCACCTATTCGGAGATTCTCTGCGTTGGGATGGGTGGATCAGGGATAGCCGGCGACTATGTCGGTGCCATCGCCGAGCCTTTCGGCACACGCGTCGTCGTTCACAAGGGTTATGGCCCGGTACCTCTTTGGGCGACCAGGGCACGACCGCTGGTGGTGGCTGCCTCCTATTCGGGCAACACCGAGGAGACGCTCGACTTCGTGGTGAGTGCTCGCGATTCAGGTCTCCGGGTAGCGACAATCACCACAGGCGGCCGATTGGGGGAGCTGACGGCCACCCACGATTGGTCGTCCGTCTCGGTGCCTTCCGGCATGCAGCCTCGGGCCGCGGCCGGGTACATGATCGGGGCGGCTCTCATTGTCCTGACGGGTGCCCATGCAGTGGATGATCAGCGTCTTGCCTTTGTCGAGGCGGCAGCAATCGCAGACGAAGCCACGGCCGAGGGCAGCGATCGTTGGATAGAGGCGGCCCACATTGCCCAACAGCTCGAGGGGCGCATCCCGATCATTTACGGCGGTGGGCCGGTGAGCGGCGTCGTCGCCCAGCGGTGGAAGACACAAATCAACGAGAACGCCAAGGTTCCCGCCTGGTGGTCGCTGTTGTCAGAACTCGACCACAACGAGATCACAGGGTGGGAAACGATGCCTGAGAAGACAAGGAAGCATCTCGGCATCGTGGCCCTTCGGGATCGGAGTGATCACGATCGCATGGCAACTCGACTTGCCCATACGAGGGCCCTCACCCAAGATGCCGTGCCCTGGGTGGCCGAAGTCAGCTCGAGCGGTTCTTCGCTGCTGGCCCGGTTGGTGTCGCTGACCGCTGTCGGAGACCTTGTCTCGTGGATGCTCGCCGAGTCGGCGGGGGTGGACCCGGTACCCGTGGCCACCATCGAGAAACTGAAGAAACTGCTAGTTGAGGAAGACTGAATGAACTACGACATCGCCAATCCCGACCTGGCGGAAGACGGTGCTCGCCGCGTTGAGTGGGCCGGACGACGAATGCCGGTCCTGAAGACCGTACGTGAGAGATTTCTCGAAGAGCGACCCCTGGAAGGCCACGTTGTGGCCGCGTGTCTTCATGTGACGGCTGAGACGGCCAACCTGATGTTCGCGTTGCGAGACGGTGGGGCTGAGCCCATCCTCTGCGCCTCCAACCCCCTCTCTACCCAGGATGATGTCGCCGCGGCTCTCGTCGCTGACGGGATCCCGGTATTCGCCATTCGCGGCGAGGACGACGACACCTACTACAAGCACATCAATGCCGTCCTCGACCATGCCCCGGCCGTCACGATGGATGATGGAGCCGATCTGGCGACGGTGCTCCATACCGATCGCCGTGATATCGAGGTCATTGGCTCGACCGAGGAGACGACCACAGGAGTCATTCGACTCAAGGCGATGGCCACGGACGGGACGCTGCGAGTGCCGGTTGTTGCGGTCAACGACTCAGCGACGAAGCATTTGTTTGACAACCATTTTGGAACCGGGCAGTCAACCCTCGACGGCATCATCAGAGCCTCCAATGTCCTTCTCGCCGGACAGAACCTCGTTGTTGTCGGTTATGGAGACTGTGGTCGGGGTGTGGCGAAACGAGCCGACGGGCTTGGAGCCAAGGTGATCGTGGTCGAGGTCGACCCGGTCCGCGCCTTGACCGCCACCATGGAGGGCTATCGCGTGATGACTGCGTTGGACGCCGCTTCGGAAGGTGACATCTTCATAACCGTCACCGGCAACAAGCACGTTCTTCGGTCCGAGCACTTCGCCAAGATGAAGGACGGGACGATCCTCGCCAACTCGGGTCACTTCGATATCGAGATCGATCTCGCCTCGCTTCGGGCAGAGGCGGTGGCGCGTCGCCCGATTCGGGAGAACCTCGAGGAATTCGAGATGGCGGATGGCCGTCGTATTCTGCTCGCGGCCGAAGGACGTCTGGTCAATCTCGGTGCCGCCGAGGGTCACCCCGCGGACGTAATGGACATGTCGTTCAGCAATCAGGCTTTCGCTGTGGAGTACCTGATCAAGAACGAAGGGTCACTCGAGCCCAGGATCTACACGCTCCCCAACGAGATCGATGACGATGTCGCTTCGATCAAGCTGGCACACATGGGTGGTGGGTTGGAGACTCTGACCGAGGAACAGGTCGCCTACCTGTCGAACTGGCAAGAAGGAACATAGAACTCAGTACTCGGTGCGAACATGTTTTCTGTCACAGACAGGAAATATGTTTCCCGACATGCTCTGTCAGGCATGTCACCGTTTCCATCGAGGTCACCTGCTGTGCGCTGAGTGTCGGCGGCGACTCCGCTTGGCGCCCGACCGCCTGCTCCCCGGGGGTGTTCGCCTCGTCGCCGCATTTGAGCACTCGGGTCCCGCCAAAACCCTGGTTCATCACCTCAAGTATCGAGGTCTGGCGGGGTACGCCGAGCTGACGGCATCGATGCTGGCAGAACGTTTGCCACCGCTACCGCTTGTTCCGGTGCCCAGGGCCCTGACGAGACGGGTCCGTTATGGTGTCGATCCGGCCCGTGCTCTCGCCGACCGTCTAGCTCATCATCTCGGGGTGCCGGTCCTGCCCCTTCTTCAACCGCCGCTCCACAAGCAGCGACGGGCCGGGGGTGATCACAGCCGTGCCGTCACCGGGTTCAGGCTGCGCCAGGTTCCCAAGGGACCGGTCCTGGTCGTGGACGATGTGGTGACCACCGGTGCCACGCTGCTGTCGGCGATCACCTCGATCGGCGAGAATCGTGTCCGTGCTGCGGTCGCCGCCAATGCGGTGCCGGGGGTGTGTAGTGGTGTGCCGTGGAGACACCGCTATTCTCCGCCTCCCGGAAACGAAGCCGAGTGATCTTCACCGCCCAACAGAGGTACGCCGCGACCCATGGCATCAGTTCTCATTGTTGATGACGCCGAACTCTTTCGTGAGGCGCTGAGCGCGGCCTTTTCCCAGGAGGGGTTCGAAATTGTCGGGGTCGCCGCCGACGCAATGACAGCTATCGACATGACGCGGGAATTCGAACCCGACATTGTGATGCTCGACCTTCTCATGCCGGGCATGTCGGGACTCGAAATCGTGGCCACGATCATCAAAACCAGTCCAAAGACGCGGGTGGTCTTGCTCACGGCAAGCGAATCTGCCGAAGATCTTCTGGCAGCGGTCAAAGCGGGAGTGTCGGGGTATCTGACAAAGGACACCCCGCTTCCGAGACTCGTCGCCGCCATGAACGACGTGCTCGATGGTGGTGCTGCGGTGTCACCTGCCATGGGGGGTAAGCTCTTCGCTGCTCTACGCGATCTTCTCCGTCATCACGGCATCGCCGCGTCGCGCCGTTCCGAACTGACCGGTCGGGAGTTGGAGGTCCTGACACTGGTCGGGGAGGGCAAGACTTCGAGGGAGATTGCCGAGCAGCTCTATATCTCGGAAAACACTGTGCGCAACCACGTTCGCAACATCCTCGACAAGCTGGGAATGA
>SMXW01000062.1 GCA_004356805.1 Acidobacteriota bacterium
GCCGGTGTGGCCGTCGGCGCCCTAATCCTCGTCGGTATCCTCGGCGGCCCCAACCAGCCCGGGCTCCTCCAGGAGTTCGGCCAGTTCAAGCTGCTTCTCTATGGCGCCCTGCTGGTCTACATGATGTTGAAGCGCCCCGAGGGAATCCTGCCCTCGAAGCAACGACAGCAAGAGCTCCACCAGGAAGAGGTCCTCCAGGATGCCTGGCTCGACAAAGTCGACACTGCCGCCGAACAGGAAAACGCAAACTGATGGCACTGCTCGAAACGCGAGGGCTGGAGAAGGCGTTTGGCGGCGTCCGTGCCATTCAGGACGTCGACTTTGCGATTGACGAAGGCGAGATCGTCTCCATCATTGGACCAAACGGCGCAGGGAAGACCTCCTTCTTCAATCTCGTGTCCGGGATGTTCGAGCCCGACGGCGGTCAGATTCTCTTCGACGGCATCGACATCGGTGGCCACACACCTTCGGGGATCACCAAGGCAGGCATTGCCCGCACATTCCAGAATGTCCGTCTTTTCGCCAACATGACGGTTCTCGAGAACGTCATGGTCGGCCAGCATTGCCGCACACATCGGGGGATCTTCAGCGCCATCTTTCAGACACCGGGTTTCAAGCGCGAGGAAAAGGAGATCGAGGAGAAGGCCAAGGACGTGCTCTCGTTCTTTGGCAGCCGGTTGGTGGGATATCGATTCGATGAGCCCGCATTCACCCTCTCCTATGCCAACCGGCGTCGTCTCGAGATTGCCCGTGCCATGGCAACCGAGCCCAGGGTCCTTCTCTTGGACGAGCCGACCGCGGGCATGAACCCGCGGGAGACAATCGAGTTGACGGATCTGATTGGAAGGTTGCGCGATGAGAAGGGATTCACCATCGTCGTCATCGAGCACGACATGAAGGTCGTCCAGGGTGTGTCAGACCGAGTCATCGTCCTCGACCACGGGGTGAAGATCGCCGAAGGCACCTATGAGGACGTCTCCGGCAACGAAGATGTGATCGAGGCCTACCTGGGACGGCCCGCCGACCTCAAGGGGACCACATGAGTGGACAACACGGCCACCGCACTCCGGTGCTCGAGCTCCGCGGTGTGGACACCCATTACGGCCCGGTACACGTTCTCAAGGGAGTCGATCTGGAGATCTACGAGGGCGAGATGGTCTGTTTGCTCGGCGGCAACGCCTCCGGCAAGACCACCACACTGAAGACCATCCTCGGCATGGTCGAGCCCAGCCAGGGAACTGTCCATCTAAACGGTCAAGACGTCAGGGGCTGGACCACCGCCGACAGAGTCAAGGCCGGGGTGTCGATGGTCCCGGAGAACAAACGGCTCTTCAAGAGGATGACTGTCAAAGAGAATCTCGAGATCGGTGCCTATCTCAGGGACGACGACGAGAACTTCGAAAAGGATCTCGAGGGCATCTTCGAGTTGTTCCCCCGGATCAAGGAGCGTCTCAGTCAGAAAGCCGGGACTCTTTCCGGAGGTGAGCAGCAGATGGTGGCCATGGGAAGAGCTTTGATGGCGAAACCCAAGGTGCTGTTGATGGACGAGCCTTCCATGGGTTTGGCGCCGGTTTTGGTCGCCCAGAACTTCGAGATCATCGATCGGATCAACAAAGCCGGGACCACCGTTTTGGTCGTCGAGCAGAACGCCAACATGGCGCTCTCGATTGCTGATCGGGGTTATGTGCTTCAGACGGGCAGCATCGTGCTCAGCGATACCGCAGAGGGTCTGCTCAACAACCCCCAGATGCGCCAGGCGTACCTGGGCGAGGTCTGAGCACCACTAGGTACCAGGACCGTGATCCTCCGGATCCCCAGGTTTGTCGACTGGCTGCGTCTCCTGAGTGTCGAACAGACGTGACTGATCTGGGTTCTTCCGGCTGATCCTCGCCAGCCGCTCCGGTGGTTCCGTGAATTCGATCATTGCCTCGGCGGCTTCCTTCCACGACTGGCCCAACACCCGGGTACGCCACAAATGACCCACCACGATTCTGAGTGCTGCCGTCAATGGCACCGCCACCAGGACACCCAGTAGACCGGCAACCGAGCCGCCGATGACCAGGGCCAGCACAATCACAAGAGGTGAGAGATTCACTCTCGCTCTCTGAATCATGGGAGTAATCACATGATTGTCGACCTGCTGGATCGCCACGAAGATGACCACGGCCCAGACCGCCTGCCACGGGTCGCCGTTCAAAAGAGCAACGAGAACAGCCAGTGCTCCACCGACTATCGGACCGAGAAACGGAATCATGTTGAGGAAGCCCGCCAGAATCCCGATCAGCAGCCAGAAGGGCAGATCGATGAACCACATGCCGATGCTCGAGGCGACGCCGACTATCAGCGCCACAATTAACTGGCCCCTCACGAACGACCCAAGCGCTGTCCCCACTTCGCCGGCCACATGCCCTGCTTCGGCCTGGTATCTCGGCGGAGTCAAAGCCAGGGAGCTCCTCTTGAACCTGTCGAGGTCAATGAGGATGTAGAGGGCCAACACCGGAGCAAGGGCGATGACGGCAACAGCTTCGGTTACCCCACGGATCAACTGACCTGCCCCCGCCCCAAAACCAAACAGAAGATTCTGGATCGTCTCCTGGTTGGCGGGATCGTTGAGCCAGTCCTCGATGGCCTGTTGAGTCAACAGTTCCTCGACGTCGACTCCGAGACGTGCCCCAAGGTCTCTGAGCCAGTTGATCACCTCGAGATAGAGTTCGGGCAGCTGTTGACCCAACTCGATGGCCTGTTCCCGGACAGGCGGGAAAATCAACGTGATTGCGACGACGATCGACGCTGCCAGGATGAGAAACGAGAGGATGGTTCCGGCAATTCTGGGAATGTGAAATCTCTCGAATACCTCCACCGCTGGCTCGAGCAGGAAAACAAGCCCGGCGGCAAAGGCGATCGGCAACCAGATGATGCGTACCGAATCGGCAAGGATGATGGCCACATAGCCGAGGACCACCGACCCAACGGCTATCCAGACGATCAAGGCAGCTTGTCTGAGCCGGTCGGAGGGCACGATACGGGCGAGTGTAACTATCCGCCAGTCACGGATAGCGCGCTGCCGGTGAGCACGGATATCACCCATCCATCGCCGGGCGTTGGCGATCTCCAACCATCAGACAGCTGCTGCCAGGTTTCGGGGACAACCGCCACGCCCACAACCCGAACAGCAACGCCGTCAGGAACGATCACCTGGAATTCGCCCACTATCGACGCGGGTGTCCGCTGGAGGGCCCGTCCCAGTCTGACGACGCCGTCACCACCCAAGACCAGACCCGTGATCTGGAGCCCACTGAGGTCGGCGTCGATCTCCCCTTCCAGGGTGAGGTTCCAGGTCGGAGTTGCCGAAAGAACGATGTCCCAGCCGGCGAAGGTGTAAAAGCCAGGGTCCGACGGGGGCTCGAGAAGAATCGATATGGAGGATTTCTGGACCTGCTCGACAGCCTCAGGAACCCCAATATCCCCACCCAGTCGCACCGGCTCTACCTCGTAGAGGAAGTCGGCTCCGGCGGCGATCCGAACGGTTCCGGCAATTCGTGCCGTGAGGGCTGCTGTCGTTGATCCTTCCGCGGTAGGGCCGATGAGCTGGGAGGAGGACGACGGCATGACAGACCATCCTTGGAGATGGCCTGCGAGAAATACCAGCAGGGCTGCCGTTGCCAGAAGAGGTACGACCCCTGCCACTTTCACCCGGCCGACACGCCGTCCATGACCAAGGAGGGCAACCACAATGGCACCCAGCCAGACGGGCCACCAGGCCACCAGGTCGAGAAACAGCGACCGACTCAAGATGCCAGCCGCGGTGACTCCGAGCATCCCGATCAGAACGCCAACAGGAAGAAGCCAGAGTCTTGGCACGCCGCGGCCGGAGCCCGCGACCCCATCGGTCATTCTTCGTAGCCGGTTCCGAGAATCATGACCACGTCGGCGCCCGGTTGCAGGCTGTCGTCAAGGAGGGGTTCGACACGAGCATCGGGTACAAACTCGAGAAGCTCATTTGCCTCGGCGGAGAAACCCACCCGGTACCAGAGTCGGGACGGGTCTTGCTCCGGCGAGTAGTCAGAAGCTGGCAACGTCTGATACCCGGCGTCGTCGAGCTGTTGGGTCATCCGGCCCGCCGCCCCGGCAAGTCCGATCGAGTTGAGAACGACAACACGCACCTCCCCGGGTGGCCGCACTGGCACCGCCGTGGAGGTTGGCGTCGTAGAGGTCGATGAGGTGGAGGCGGTGGAGGAGGTGGACCCATCAGATGTAGTTGTTGATTGCCCGGCGCTAGTAGTCGATCCGGGCTCCCTGGTGGTGGTTGTGGCCGAGTCGGGCCCGTCGGCGAACAGAACGAGAAGAAAGAACACGGCAGCCCCAACGAGAATGATGCCAAGAATCATGATGGCAAGGTCCCGGTAGAATGCGCCCCCGCCGTTTGACTCGTGTCGTCCCTTGTCAGTCATCAAATCGCTACTTCCCTCTCCACCGGAGTATCCAGCATGCGGTGAACACGTTTAACGGTTAGCGGGTCATATTCCAAAGCGGAGGAGAGAGCGATCAGACGCCGCAGTCTCTCGTAGTAGGCAGCTGAAGTCAGACCGAGGCTGAACTCGATCGCCTTGTCTTTGGCGCCAGGCTGGCACCACCAGGTTCGCTCGAAATCCAGAATCGCCTTATCCAAAGAACCCAACATCATCGGCAGAGTATTTCCGACGCCATTCAAGCCCGCGCATTTGCCCGAATAGCGTTCCTGATGCATGGGCGTTCGCATATGGGCTTTTGGCCGCAGAGAATGGCGAACGTTGGCTTGTTCCCACCCCCTAGGCGGGATCTCAGCCCCGACCGAGAGCGCGTCGCGCCCGCACCCTGATGCGTCGTTCCTGATCGCGAGCCACCTGCCGTGCCGCATCCTCGAGTGATGGCTGCCCCTGCTGGGGATCATGCTCCCGACGACGTTGCAGCACCCACAGGAAGAGATCCCCCTCGGTGGAACCCGGCTCGATTTCGAGCAGCCGCTCCCACCGGATCGACTCGACGGCCGGCAGGTAGACCCGGTCGTACCAATCGGCCGCGATCTCGTCTGGCTGCAACACCTCGCCACGCTCCATCATCAAGTCGTAGCCGTGCGCCTTGACAACGTCGAGCAACTCGATGAATCCATGGGGGCGGGTGAAATCGATGCGCGCCATCGGTCGGGACCGCTCCAGGCCGCTTTCTTGCATGAACCGCCGAGCTTGTTCGAGGTAGAACATCTTCTCGAAGTCGATGTTTTCGTCGATCTCGATGTCGGTGTGGATCTGGGTCACCTCAGCGTCGATGAACTCGGCGCCCTTCTGCTTGGCGAGTGCAACCCGGTGATTGCCGTCTATCACGAAGAAGACGTCGTTGACTTGATACACCGAGATCGGGGGGAACCCCAGGGTCGGGAAGGCTCGCTCGAGGCGCTCCCAGCGTTCTCTGGTCTGGGGATTTCGGGGGAGGAAGTCTCGGTCGAAGTCGTCGGACCGGTCGACCGTTCCGACGATCCCGGCAACCTCGATGGTGCGCAGGCCGGCATAGGACTGCTGGAAGAGGTGAAGCCGAACACGCAGCTCGTTGAAAGACAGCAGAGGCGTGGGCTGGGAGCCTCGTACGACCCTGCCCAGACGCCTATAAGTCTCTTTGCGTTGTGCCTTGGAAAAAGACGACGAGTAGGTCATGGTTCGATCTCCAAGAGACGATAAGGAATTACGTTCACGATGCGAGTGCGGCCGATGGTGCGGTCGGGCCGCGGCTTTCCGTGAGGGTGAATGTGACCGTGAAGCATGAGCTTCGGCTCGAGCTGTTCGATCAGCCGGTGGAAAGCCGCAAAACCACGGTGCGGCCCATCATCTTCGTCGCCGCAATCCAATGGGGGTGAATGAGCAATCACTACGTCGACAGACCTTCGGTCCCTCCAGTGACGGATCCATGCCCTCCGCGTCAGTCGGTGCACGCGACGCCGCATCTCAGCCTGGGTGAACTGATTGTCACCTTCGTTGTAGCGAATCGAGCCGCCCAGGCCGGCGATGCGCAAGCCGACCTCGTCCTCCCACCGATCCTCCAGATTGACACAACCGACAGCGGATGACGGCGACCGCTGGGGGTATTCGGCGGGTAGGTAGGCCGATATGACCTGCCCACGGGGTGACGGGTCGTGATTGCCGTGGACGTACAACAGCGGCGTCTCGGCCTTCGTCCGCAGGTACTCGAGGTAGTCAAAGGGGAGATCGCCACATCCCAGAATGAGATCAGGACGCAGTTCCTTCAACCGTGGCCCATACAGGGCCTGGCTCACCTCATCGGCGACGGCAAGGATCCTGATCATCGGGAGATCGACCCGTTGAAGGGAATCACCGTATTCACTGACTGTCGTGCCGGTCGGGGCGGCTCCACCCCTCCAGCAGGCCTTCGGCCAGATCCCAGAGTGCAGCGACGCTGCCCCGGTTTGCCGCCAGCACCGGCTTGCTGGTCGTCAGCGATCGGTCACCCATGAAATCGGTCGACCAGCCGCCCGACTCGCGGATGAGAGCTTCGCCGGCGAGAGCACCCCATGCCCGGAGGTCGGATTCGAAGAACCCGACCAGTCGTCCGGCCGCGACGGAGGCGAGAGCGAGGGCAGCCGATCCGGAGTTGCAAAACAAGCCGCCGACGGCGAACAGCCGACGGAGAAACGTCAGAGTGGGCTCGTGCCGCGCGTTGCGGGGATGTCCCACACCGACCAGTCCGTCGGTGATTCCCCTCCTGGGGACCGCTACGCGGCAACCGTTGATGGTGAGCCCGTGACCCCCCAGCGCGGAGAATGTCTCGGCTCCCTCAGGGTCACGGACGACGCCCAAGAAGGGAGGGCCCGGCTCGTCGACACAAGCAATCGACACACACCAACTGGGCAGACCCGAAACGAACCAGGTGGTGCCATCGATTGGATCTACAACCCATGTGACGTGCCCGGCCCCGGTTCGAGGTGCATCGTCGCCTTCTTCTTCGCCGAGGATGCGGTCATGGGGGAAGGACTCGCCGATACGGCGCCGGATCAGCTTCTCGGTTGCCAGGTCGGCTTTGGTAACCCAGTCGAGAAGACCTTTCGACCGGACATCGAGATCCTCCCGTGCCCGATACAACAAAGCCAACTGCCCGGCCTCGACGGCCAACTCCTCGGCAAAGACGCGCCGCTCGACGCCATCCACAATCACGACACAATGATCCCGACTACGCCGGGCTACTTCACATCCGGGTTGGGGAGCATGAAGTCTTCGCGGATGACCCGGGTCAACTCGTGGTGCGAAGCGATGAACCCACGCAGTGTGCGCACAGTGGCCCCGTAGGTGTCGAACTCTTCAACGGTCAGTCCGTCTTCGTCGTACGCCTTGCGGAAGTCGGGCACCCGGTCGTACAGCTCGGCCACAATCTCCGGGGCGACCGGATCGTCGATCCGCTCCTTGACCTCCACCGTGGAGCTGTTGAACAGCTTCTGCCACTTCGACGGAATGGTGAGAATGACATCGCCGCCGATGAGTTCCGACCAGTGCAAATGGTGACGGTAGGCAGCCGCAAGCAGGCGCGAGCGGAAGCCACGCTCCTGATAGATCCTGAGAGCCTTCTTGAACACCGCAACCCCTGCCCACGGCAAGTATTGCGGGTTCACGGTGATGCCATCTCTATGGATGACAACCTGGACCCAGTCATCGGTCCGGCCCACCATGATCGTCGTGACGGGCGTCATCGTGGCTGTCTCCAGGCCTTCTGCCTCGCGTCGCGCTAACCCGCGGTCGACGGACTCTCCGATCGCGACGGCTTGCGCCACGGTGAAGCTGACCGTGGCGTTGATGCTCACCCCACGGTAGGTTGCTTCCTCCATTGCTGCGATACCTCGACTCGTCGCCGGCAATTTGACTTGCATGTTGGGAGCCAGCGAGTCGTAGCGGACCGCTTGTTCGAGCATCTTCTCGACGTTGCGGTAGTAAGAGGGGTTCGTTTGGATCGACAGGCGCCCCTTCATACCGTTCTCGCGCTCGAAGATGGGCAACAGCAGCTCCGCTCCCTTGAGCGCTATCTCCTCGAATACCTTGGCCGTGACGTCTTCGTCGGACCACGAAGGGTTCTCCGCGATCAGGTCGTGAATACGGTCCTCCCACAGGTGTCGTTCCTGCTCGAGGACCTGCACGACAATGGTTGGATTGCTGGTGGCGCCAACCGCGCCGTGTTCGATCGCGTAGGCCAGCTCCACGACGGAGCACGAGTCATTCCAGAAATCCGTCGGGTAGGCACTGACCGTTTCGTGCAGAGGGCTCTTGTAGGTGGTCTCCAGCATTTGCTCGCTCCTTGCCGTTACCGGCTCATTCGTCAGCTTTCATTGTTTCGAATCCGGTTGCGTTCGAGTCTCACGGAGGCGGTGGACCGGTCGACTCGCCTACAACCAGTTTCGGCGAGAGGACAACGTGGCGGGCAGTCGTATGGTTCTGCCCGATCCTCTCCAATATTAGTACGGCGGCCATGCGCCCCATATCGTGCCGTGGCTGATCCAGGATCGTCAACCCGGAGCGGTGGCTGGCGGCCACGGCGGCGGCGATCATCGTCGCCGGATCGGCTTGGAACGTTCCACCCGCTCTTGAATCCCACCCCTGTGCGATCGATGCGGGATCACCGCTCATGATCAACCCAGATCCCTGGTCGTTGGTGCTTGCGCTCGGCGTCCCATTCGGCTCGCGCCACGAGAACTTGCTCGCGGTCGGACACCTCGGGAACACCCACCTCCCACCAGGCGCCACCTTCTGTCCATTCGTAAGGATGGGTGTCGATGACTATGACGTAACTTCGATCTGCTGCCTTGGCCCGGCGGAATGCTGCTTGAAGCTCCTCGATCCCGGTGACCTTCTCTGCGATGGCGCCCAACGACGCAGCATGTTTGGCGAAATCGACGCGAGTTTCGTCCACCCTTTTGGTGTGCTCCAGGAGGTTGTTGAATTCCTCACCGCTCGTGTTCATCTGAAGCCGGTTGATGACCGCAAAGCCGCCGTTGTCGCAGACAATGAAGATCACCTTGTGACCGGTCGCGACGGTCGAGTAGATATCCGAGTTCATCATCAGGTATGAGCCATCGCCAACCCACGAGATGACCTCCCGATCGGGCATGGCCATTTTCGCTCCCCAGGCACCGGCGATCTCATATCCCATACATGAGTAGCCGTACTCAACGTCGAAAGAGCCCACCGATTTCGCCTGCCAGCCCATGTTCAACTCACCCGGCAGCCCTCCGGCCGCGGAAACCTGATAATCAGTGTCCTCCACCAGGTCGTTGATCGCCCGAATGACCTGGGCATACGTCGGCATGTCAAAGTCGCGAGCGATATAGCCGTCGAGATAGTCGTACCACTGGCGTCTCTCCTCGCTTGCGTGATCCAGCCATTCTGTGGGCGCGTGATAGCCGCCGAGGGCCTCATCCAACGCCTTCAGAGATACACGGGCGTCACCCACCACCGATAACGCATGGTGCTTGGTGGCATCGAATCGTCCCACGTTGATCGACACCAGTCGCATCCGTGGGTTCTTGAAGACTGCCCATGATCCGGTGGTGAAGTCCTGGAGGCGTGTTCCCACGGCAACAACCACGTCGGCATCGGCAGCCAACGCGTTGGCAGAGGTGCTTCCTGTGACCCCGATAGGACCAGCGAAGTTCGGGTGGTTGTAGACCAGGGTGGACTTGCCGGCCACCGTCTCGACCACCGGTATGCCCCGTGCGACTGCAAACGCGGTGAACTCATCCACCGCGTCGGAGTAGTGGACGCCGCCCCCGGCGATGAGAAGCGGCTTGTCCGCCACCGCAAGCACTGCTGCGGCTGCTGTGACCTCGCGAGGATCCGGGCCGGGCCGGCGGACGTAGTGCAGAGTCTCGCCGAAGAACTGCACGGGGAAGTTGTAAGCCTCAGCTGCGATGTCCTGGGGCAGCCCGATATACGCCGGACCACACTCAGCCGGATCGAGCATGATGGCCAGTGCCTGAGGCAGGGTCTGGATGATCTGCTCCGGACGAGTGATGCGGTCCCAAAAACGGGTAACCGCCCGAAACGCGTCACTCACCGTCATCGAGGGGCTGTCGAAATGCTCGACCTGCTGCAGAACGGGGTCCACGATGCGATGCTGAAAGGTGTCACCACTGATCAACAGGAGTGGCAGCCGGTTGGCATGAGCGACCGCCGCGGCGGTCACCATGTTGGTCGACCCCGGGCCCACCGACGAGGTAGCGACCATGATCTGGCGTCGACGCTTCGCCTTGGCGAATGCCACCGCGGCCAGTGCCATGGATTGTTCATTGTGCCCCCGCCAGGTGGGCAACTCATCCTGGACCCGGGCAAGCGCCTCGGCCAGGGACACCACGTTGCCGTGGCCGAAGATACCGAACACGCCGGGAAAAAGGGCAACTTCCGTACCATCGATCTCGGTGCGCTGCGCTACCAGCCAGCGCACGATCGCCTGTGCCGTGGTGAGTCGAACTGTCTCCATCGTCACTACTCCCTCATGAGCCAGGCACTGATCGCGGAAATCTCTGCATTGCGGGTGCGATTGACATCGACTTGACATCGAGCATACCTTTTGGTTGTTGGAACGTTCCAGATGCTCCAGGCCGATCAGGTGCGAAGGAGGTCCCGAGTGATAGTGGGCATAATTGGCACCGGGCGCATCGGAGCGATTCACGCCAGCAACCTGAGTCGCCACCCGGCCGTGTCCGCCATCATCGTGACGGACGCAATACATGCTCATGCGGAGCATGTCGCGGCGACCTACGGGGCCGACATCGCCTCGGGACCGGCCGAGCTCTTGGAATCTGCCGATGCAGTTGTCATCTCCGCACCTGCTGACGTCCACGTAGAGCTGATTGAGCTTGCCGTTGATCACAGCGTCCCTGCGTTGTGCGAGAAGCCGCTCGCGATGAATCTCGCCGATGCCGACCGGGCTGTGGCCATCGTGTCACAGGGCGACGTGCCGGTTCAGATCGGATTCAACCGTCGGTTCGACCCGGGTTACCGCCAGGCCCGTGACCTGGTCGCGGACGGCAGTCTCGGAATGGTCACGCTCGTTGTCGGACAGCACCATGACTTCGAACTGCCCGACGAGGAATATATCGCCCGTTCGGGTGGCGAGTTCCGGGACCAGCTGATCCACGACTTCGATATCCTGCGCTTTGTGACTGGCCGGGAGGTCGTGCGGGTCCACGCCGCCGGCGCGACGAGGGCATTCGACTGGTTCGCCAAGTTCGACGACTACGCCCAGACCGCAGTGACCCTCTGGCTCGACGACGGCACCCTGGCCGTGCTCTGCGGCTCGCGCTACGATCCCGTTGGATACGATGTCCGCATGGAGGTCTTCGGCACGAAGGACTCGATAGCCATTGGCCTCGGTCCGCGTACTCCGTTGCGATCCGTCGAGCCGGGGGTGCCCCCACCCGTCGATCCCTACACCGAGTGGATACCTCGCTTCGGCGGGACTTACGCCAGCGAGATGGATGCGTTCCTCGCCATGGTCCGCAACGGGGAGCCAAACGAGTGCACGGTAGAAGACGCACGTGCCGCTTTGGTGATCGCCGAGGCCTGCACCGTTTCAGCCCGAGAAGGTCGAGTCGTGGCCCTGGAGGAGCTCGCATGACGTTTCTATCTCGAATCGCCGGCGCACCGATCACATGGGGAGTGGATGGATCTCCGGGATGGGGCCACCTGATGGACCGAGAACGTGTCCTCGCCGAGATGCAGCAGGTTGGCCTGTCCGCCACCGAGCTGGGGCCGGATGGTTATCTGCCCGGAGATGCAGACGAGTTGCGGGCCCTTCTGGATCGATTCGGCCAAACCCTCATAGGCGGTTTCGTGCCGGCCGTGTTGTATCGGCCTGATTTGGCTTCCGAGAATCTCGCCTACGTACGCCGGGCAGCCTCGACCCTCGCCCGCACGGGTGCCTCGGTGATGGTGCTCGGGCCCGACTCGCATCATCCAGGGTACGACCGGCAGATAGATTTGACCGAGGCCGAATGGGAAACATTCCTAGCCAATCTCGATCGCGTCATCGACATTGCCTCCGGCCATGGGTTGAAGACCGCACTCCACCCTCACTGGGGCATGGCGGTCATGCGCCAGGATCACGTCGAGCGGGTGCTTGACGAATCCCGGGCAGAACTGTGCATCGACACCGGGCATCTCGCTCTGGCCGGGGCCGATGCCGTCGTCATCGCGGAGGCCGCCGCCGGTCGGGTGGCTCACGTCCACCTCAAGGATCTCGATGAGGGCCTGGCTCGACAGGTTCGCTCCGGCGACCTCGCCTTCCGTCAGGCCGTGATCGACGGCCTGTTCCTTCCGTTGGGTGTCGGCAGCGTGGACATACGGGGCTTCATCGATGCGCTCGAAGCCCAGGGCTATGAGGGCTGGTATGTGATCGAACAAGATATGGTGCTGGCCATCGAGCCGGAACCTGATGAGGGCCCGATCGTTGCCGCCGCGCAGAGTTTCGCGTTCCTGGAGGGTATTGCGGGTGGCCTGTGAGTCCCAGATAGGCTCTCTTCCGGCCTCCACCGACCAGATCGGCGCCACCTCATCGGGGTGGCGCCATATCCAAGAAACGACCGGTCGAAGCCGCCCGTCGAGGATTTCCCAATGAAAGACAATTCCTTTGAGGTTCTGACGATCGGCCGGGTCAGTGTCGACCTGTTTCCGCCGAAGTTTGGGCTATCGCTGTCGGAGATCGAGTCATTCGACAAGTTCCTGGGCGGAAGCCCGACAAACGTAGCCGTCGCCGCGTCACGCTATGGCCACCGCAGCGCGGTGATTACTCGGGTCGGCGATGATGGGTTCGGTGAGTATGTGCGCATCGCTCTGCGAGGCTTTGGAGTGGACGAAAGGTACGTCGGCACCGACCCTGTGCTCCGCACTCCAGTCGTATTCGCGGAGATTCACCCACCTGATCGCTTCCCCCTTCTCTTCTACCGTGAGCCGAGGGGGCCGGACATGAGAATTGTGCTTGAGGATCTCGATCTCGAGGCGATTCGGAGCGCCGATATTTTCTGGACAACCGGGACCGGGTTGTCTCATGAGCCGAGCCGGTCCGCCACGTTGGCGGCTCTGGAAGAACGCGGACGCAGGCAGCACACCATCCACGACCTCGACTATCGAGCGAGCTTCTGGTCTTCGCCTGAAGATGCCGGAAAGTATCAGCGATTCGCCCTGAACCTGGTCTCGGTAGCGGTGGGCAACCAGGAAGAGTGCGCCGTCGCCGTCGGACCCGGCTCGCCAGAAGATCAAGCAGCGCGACTGCTCGATCTGGGACTCGAGCTTGCCATCGTCAAGATGGGTCCCGCCGGAGTTCTCATCGCGTGGTCCGACGGCACTGAGCGAGTCGGTCCCCTCGAGATCGACGTCGTCAACGGGTTGGGAGCCGGGGATGCGTTCGGTGGTGCTCTCTGCCA
>SMXW01000063.1 GCA_004356805.1 Acidobacteriota bacterium
GAGCTTCACTTCCAGGGACGACCGCTGAACCCCTACCCGTATCTCGAGGCGGCGTTTGAGCGGGACCATGCGGACCTTCTACGGAGGATGCAAACGCTGCTCAATCAGATCGACGGTTCCGTTCAGATCACCTGAGCGTCATCCAACGCAACGACCTTCTCAACAAGCTCGGGGTCGTCGGGGTCCACCCTGGCGACTTCTCTAGTTGGGGTTCGTGGGTGATCAGCCTGCGAAACCCATATGACCCGGGTCACCTCCGAGTTGACTACGGCTCTCGCCCAACCGCCGAGAACCTCGTCGACGGTGCCGGCGAAGGACCGTTCCCTGTCATCCATTGCTGCTTCCGCTATGAGTATCGCCGAGAAACACCGGGTCGATGCGGTTTCGATATGACTCTCATCAGAGACGTCTCCCAGGGCCACCTTGAAGCCGCTCTTCTTCAGTTGCGCACCAACGCGTTCGTCAGACACGAACGCTCTGACCTCTCGTTCCGGTTTCTGCAGGCGCTGGAGAATGGCCTGACCAGCGGAAGTGTCTGCACCTACAACAATGACTGGCACGGCACCAAACTTACAGGACGCCGAGAGTTTCCCTCATCGGTGCCGGTCGGGTATAATCCCACTACCGGGATAGTGTTAATTCATGAGCCGGTCTGTTTCTGGAATCGAATGCGACTCCTTGAGGTGAGTTTCCATGGCCACAGTCGATATTGATCTAGGCGGTTACCAGCTCGGCTGGCACGACGAAGACGTTGCGCTGGCTTTCGAGCCGCGCAAGGGCATCGATGAGGACGTCGTTCGCGACATTTCGACCATAAAGGGCGAGCCGGAGTGGATGCTTGACTTCAGACTCAAGGCTTACCGGCGATTTCTCAGTAAGCCCATTCCCCAGTGGGGTGGTGGGGGTGCTCTTGACACCATCGACTTCGACGACATCTATTACTACGTCAAGCCGGAAGGCGAACAGCAGAAGGACTGGGACATGGTTCCCGAGTCCATCAAGGAAACCTACGAAAAGCTCGGAATCCCCGAGGCGGAGCGCAAATACCTGGCTGGCGTCACAGCACAATATGATTCTGAAACGGTCTACCACCGCAACCGGGAGGATCTCGAGAAGCTCGGTGTGCTCTTCACGGACATGGATACCGCGTTGCGTGAGTATCCAGAGATTGTCAAAGAGTATTTTGCGACGATTATCCCGCCCAATGACAACAAGTTCGCCGCACTCAACTCGGCCGTTTGGTCTGGTGGCTCCTTCATCTACGTGCCGCCCGGTGTTGAGGTCGATCAGCCTTTGCAGGCCTATTTTCGGATCAACTCCGAGAACATGGGTCAGTTCGAGAGAACGCTGATAATCGTCGACGAGGGCGCGTTCGTGCACTATGTCGAGGGTTGCTCGGCACCCACCTACAGCACCGATTCGCTGCATTGTGCTGTCGTGGAGATCATCGTGAAGGAGGGTGGCCGCTGCCGCTACACGACCATTCAGAACTGGTCGAACAATGTTTTCAATCTGGTCACGAAGCGGGCCGCTGCCTATCGGAACGCCACGATGGAGTGGGTCGATGGCAATCTGGGCTCGAGGCTCACGATGAAGTATCCCGCCGTGTGGCTCATGGAACCCGGAGCCCATGGTGAAGTGCTCTCCATCGCCTTCGCCGGCGAGGGCCAACATCAGGACGCGGGTGCCAAGATGGTTCACGTCGCTCCCGACACCACCTCGACAATCGTTTCCAAGTCGATTTGCAAGGATGGCGGCCGGGCCGGTTATCGCGGTCTGGTCAGGGTGGAACCAGGCGCGGAGAACGCCAAGAGTTTCGTACGTTGCGACGCCCTGATTCTCGACGACAAGAGCCGGTCGGACACCTATCCATACATGGAGATCGAGGAGAACGATGCCGAGATCGGTCACGAGGCGACCGTTTCCAGGGTCGGTGAGGAGCAACTGTTCTACTTGATGTCCCGGGGCCTGACCGAAGAAGAGGCAACGTCGATGGTGGTCGCCGGGTTCATCGAGCCGATCATCAAGGAACTGCCGATGGAGTACGCGGTCGAGATGAACCGCCTGATCGAGCTCAACATGGTGAAGGCTGGAGCGGTCGGCTAGCCAGCGGTGATGCGGTCAGTCGCTGCGACCCACCACGAAGCCGAGGAGGAGACCGCCAACAGCTCCCCAGACCAGGGAGAAGTCATTGCCGATGGGGTAGACCGAAGGCATTCCACCGATCCGAAAAATCGCAGATAGAGATATGGCGCCGATGATTCCCATGAGGATGGATCCGAACAAGCTTTGGGCGCTGGCAATGAACCCGCCGATCAGACCGGCTACCGCACCGACACCCCCAATTATGAGAAGTGCCTCGATCGTCGAAAGGTCTGGGAACATGGGATGAGGCTATCCCGTATCGAGGGGTGGGCAGGGGTACATGGGGGGCGAAAATCTAGGTCGAGATGACCTTTTCCTCGATTATGTCCGAGATCCGAAACTGAACCGACCTGCCGGCAACGCCGAAAGGCTCGGTGAGCAAGAGGACGATCATGGTCGGTCCCCGGCTCACGACGTGACCGGTGAAGGCGTGTGAACCATCCTGATCTTGGGTGATAAAACTGACGACCATCTGTTCTCCGACTCCCTCTATCGGCAAGCGGTTGCCGATTCCGTAGGTCGGATGTCCATACTTGCCTACGACATGTCAGAATCACGGTTTATTCATTCGTTAACACGCCTCGCCTAGCTTCGAACAAGTGCGCCTACTCGTAGTCGAAGACGAACCCGATCTTGCAGATGCAATCGCTCGCGGGTTGCGGCGCGACGGTCATGCCGTTGATGTTGCTCATACCGCTCTCGAGGCTGACATCAAACTTCGCTCCGCGGGCTACGACCTAGCCTTGCTCGACTGGAATCTTCCCGACGGGTCGGGTCTGCAACTCTGTCGACGTCTTGTATCAGGAGACCTCCCGACCCTGGAAGGTGGCCGCCCTCGCATCCTGATGCTGACCGCGCGAGATGAGGTGGAAGACAGAGTGGAAGGTCTCAACTCAGGCGCCGACGACTATCTGGTCAAGCCCTTTGCGTTCGATGAGTTGTCTGCCCGAGTCCGAGCGCTGCTGCGACGGGAGCCTGATTCCGAGCCGGTCCTCGAGGTCGGTCCGCTCTCTCTGGATAATGCGAGGTTCGTGGCGACACGCGACGACGTGGCGCTCGACCTCACTGCCAAGGAGTTCGCGCTTCTTCACTACTTCATGGCCCACGCCGGCATCGTCATGGGTCAAGAGCACCTGCTAGAGCACGTGTGGGATGAGATGACCGATCCGCTCACCAACGTGGTTCGAGTGACTGTGAGCAACCTTCGCAAGAAACTCGGAGACCCACCGCTCATCACGACCGTGGCTGGTCGTGGTTATCGGCTGGAAGAATAGTGCCGAGCTGGCAGTCGATCCGGTTTCGTCTCTCTGTTCAGTACTCGGCGGTTGTGTTCGGTCTTGGCGGAGCAGTTCTCGGCTTGGTGTACCTGGCTTTGCAGCGGGAGCTTCGATCGCAGACGATGACGATCGTCACCGGTCAGCGCGTGGTCTTGAGCGATGGCCGCGTCGTGATCATGCCGCCTTTGGAACCGGTCGAGCAAATGGCGATCGAGTCTCTATACAACGAAATCGTTCTCAATCGTGTCGCCCGGTTCACGTTCATCGCTCTGGTAGCGCTCTCCCTGTTGAGCATCGTGGTGGGCTGGATCATGTCTGGTCGCGTTCTCAAGCCAGTCGAGGAGATCACCACCGTGGCACGGGAGATTCAGGCCTCGGACCTGTCTCGCCGGATCGATCTGGATGGTCCCGACGACGAGCTGACCCGTTTGGCAAACACCTTTGACGGAATGCTCGAGCGACTCGACCGGGCTTTTACCAGCCAGAGGAGGTTCTTGGCGGATACCAGTCACGATCTGCGGACCCCGCTCGCGGTGATTCGCTCCAATGTGGAGGTCGTTGCTGACGACCCTGACGCTCAGATGGCAGACTGGGAAAGAGCTGGCGGGATCATCAGGCGGAACGCCGCCAAGATGTCCTCGATGATCGATGGCCTGCTCGCAGCGGCGCGACTTCAGTCCGGTCGGGCTCAGGCGGTGACTCTTGATCTGGCTGTTCTGGTAGAAGCAAAGGCCGCCGAATTTGAGCCTGTCGCGTCTGAGAAGAATCTGGTGGTGACATCCGTGGTCAGCCCGACTCTGGTCCAGGGTGTCGAGGTATCCCTCGACCGTGCCCTCACCAATCTCCTGGACAACGCACACAGGGCGGCGCCCATCGGCTCGACGATTGTGGTCGGGTGTGGTGTTCGCGATGGTTGGGCGTGGCTGGGAGTGGAGGACCGGGGCCCGGGGTTGCCGGACGAGAACGAAGGTGCCCAGATCGGATTAGGACTCTCGATCGTCACCCAGATTGCCGAAGCACATGGGGGGGCTCTTGCCTCGTTTCCCGGTAGGGAGGGTGAAGGAGCCACCATGGTGGTGTGGATCCCAACAGAGACAGCGGAAGAAGCTCCACCGGGATTTTCGCCCTTTACAAACGCTTAACGGAAGGTTTAGAGCCCACTTAATGGTTGATCCGTATGTTGGTCACTGCCAGGAGGTCACATGAGCATCGAATCACCACCGACAGGTGAACCAAGGAAGACGAGGAAGTGGAACGGTGTCTGGTCATCACTTTTCTACTTCGCTGGTGTAGCCGCACTAGTTGCTGGCATCTACTGGGTTGCCCCTTTGTCGTCGGAATCAACGATCGACGTGGAGGCGGCAGCCACTGATACAACAACGACAACCACCACGGTCGACCTGGTCCTGGTCGAATCGCCTGGCTTCATCCTTGGTGAGGAACCGATTGCTGATGCCGCTGACGTTATTCTCCCCTCGGTCGTCCATATCGAGACGTCGGCAGGACTCGGCTCGGGTGTCATCTACGACAGCAGCGGGCTGATCGTGACTGCCGCCCACGTGGTAGGCGACGACAAGACTGTGTTGATCCGATTTGCCAACGGCGAGCAGGTAACCGGCACAGTGGTCGGCGTTGTTACCGAGGTTGACATCGCTGTGATCAAGGTCGATAAGACCGGTCTTCCCGCAGCCGGGTTCACCTTCGAGAAGCCGCGGGTGGGTCAATTGGCCATTGCAATCGGCAGTCCATGGGGACTGGAGTCGACGGTGACGGCCGGAATCATCTCGGCTATCGATCAGACGACCAACTGCGGTTTCGGTGCCTGTGTATCGATGGTGCAGACCGATGCTGCGATAAACCCAGGGAACTCCGGTGGAGCGCTGGTGGATCGCCACGGTCAGGTGGTGGGCATCAACGTTTCGATCTTTACCGAGTCCGGTGCCAACGACGGTGTCGGGTTCGCTGTCCCTGCCAAGATCGCGATGGAGTACGCCGAAAGCATCGTTTCCGGAGATTCCATAGAGACTGCCTTCCTCGGCGTGACCGGGGACTTCGTGTCAGAGGGTCATGCGGGAGCCTTGATCACCGAGGTGATATCGGGTTCTGCCGCTGAGGAGGCCGAGAT
Source organism: Acidobacteriota bacterium (assembly GCA_004356805.1). GTDB lineage: Bacteria > Actinomycetota > Acidimicrobiia > Spongiisociales > ZC4RG35 > SZUA-217. The sequence continues at coordinate 5,548 of SMXW01000063.1, forward strand.
CGAGGTCGGCGATGTCGTCATCTCCATCGGTGGTGTCGAGATCCAGGGGATCGATGATCTCCAGGCCCAGGTCCGCGCCCACAGGCCGGGCGACGTGATCGAGCTGATCCTGATTCGTGACGGTGAGGAGCTTGTCCTCGAGGTCACCCTTGGAGTTCGCGGCGACGGTCTGAGCTGATGCTGATTCGCCATCTCTCCCCCGTAGCCCGTTCGGGCTAGGGTGATCCCTGTCTGCCACTACCGGCAGGTGCTCTGAGGGCCAGCGAAGTCGGTTAGAACCCGGTGCTGTCCCGCAACTGTGAAGCCCCGAAAGGGGACGAGCCAGGTCGCCTGACCTCGGAGCCACGTTGAATGTCTCGGATGAAGACGGCACCGTGTGCTCAGGGAAAGCCACCAACCTCTTCATCCTCCGAATCGGAGGATGTTTTCATGAGAAAGACCGCATTGATTGCGGCGCTGTTGCTTGTTGTAGCGGCGTGCGCCCCGTCGGCCTCAACAGAGACGACGACACAGAGTGGACTGGAGTTTCCAGTCACCGTTGAGACAGACAACGGATCGGTGACCATCGAGAAGAGACCCGAGGCCATCATCTCCCTGTCGTCGACGGCGACGGAGATGCTCTTCCATATCGGAGCCGGTCCGCAGGTGATCGCTGTCGACGATCAGTCCAACTATCCGGCCGGGGCGCCGATGACGGACCTTTCCGGGTTCACCCCCAATCTCGAGGCAATCCTTTCCCTCGAACCCGATCTCGTGGTCATCTTTTTTGATCCCGGCGATCTGATCGCCGGTCTGGAGACGGTAGGGATCCCGGTCCTGAGTTACGGCGCCGCTATTGCGATCGATGATGTATACCGGCAGATCGATGCCCTGGGGATGGCGACCGGGAACGTCGCGGGGGCTGCCGCCTCCAACTCCGCCATCGAAGCCGGTCTCGAGGCTGCTGTTGCCGCGTCTGGCGACGATGGCGAAGGGGTGACCTACTACCACGAGATCTCATCAGACTTCTACACGGCAACCTCGTCGACCTTCTTTGGAGAGATCTACGGGTTGTTCGGGCTGGTGAACATCGCCGACTCGGCAGACCCGGATGGATCGGCCTTCGGATACCCACAAATCTCGTCGGAGTACATCGTCACTTCGAATCCCGACATCATCTTCCTCGCCAATGTCCTGTACGGCGAGAGCGCCGGGACCGTGGCGGTGAGACCTGGTTGGGACGTCATGACGGCAGTTCAGAGTGGCCAGATCGCCGAACTGGACTCCGACGTGGCGTCGAGAGGCGGCCCACGAATCGTCGAATTTGCCGAGTCGGTCGCCGACGCCCTCGCGGAGTACGCCGCCGGTTGAGTCCACAGTCCGCTCAGACGTCCGCGAGACCCTCTCGTCCGGGATGGATGCCGTTGACCATCGGAGTGTCGGCAGTGGTCGTTGCCGCTGCCGCGGGTCTGCTGGTTGGGCCGGCTGACATCGATGTATGGGGTGTTTTGCTTGCCATCGCCGATGTCTTGCCGCTTGTTGACATTGATCACGGGCTGACCGAAGTGGAGCACACGGTCCTCTTCGAGATTCGGTTCCCCAGGGTCGTTCTCGGTGGACTGGTCGGGGCGATACTGGCTGTGGCAGGTGCGGCATACCAGGGCGTGTTTCGCAACCCCCTCGCCGACCCGTACCTGCTGGGTGTGGCCGCGGGAGCAGGGCTGGGTGCGACAGTGGCCTTCGGTACTGCGAGTGACAGCGACTTCCTCGCCCTGTTTGCCTTCGCCGGGGGTCTCGTCGCTGTTGCCATCACCTACAGCCTGGGACGTTCGGTTGGCGGAAGGACGACAACTTCACTGATCCTGGCCGGTGTTGCTGTGGCTGCCTTCGCCACCGCCGTTCAGACTTATGTCCTTCAGCGCAACACCGAGACGCTGCGTGAGGTGTACTCGTGGATTCTCGGCAGGCTGGTGACTGTCGGTTGGAGCGAAGTGGTCTCCTTGTTGCCTTACGCAGTCGTGGCCTCCGCGGTTCTCCTCGGCAGTCGTCGACTACTCGACGTTCTGGGTATTGGCGATGAGGAGGCCTCGGCCCTGGGGCTTGATGTCGGCAGGGTTCGTTGGGTCGTTGTCGTCGCCGCCACGCTTGCCACCGCCGCGGCCGTCTCGGTCAGCGGCCTGATCGGCTTCGTCGGGATAATTGTGCCGCACACTGTACGGATCCTCTTCGGATGGAGCTATCGGGTGATCGTGCCGTTGTCTCTTCTGTTTGGAGCGGCGTTTCTGATGTTTGCCGATGTCGCGGCCCGGACAGTCGTCTCTCCGGCGGAGTTGCCGATTGGAGTGGTGACGGCGTTCTTTGGTGCGCCGTTCTTCGTGCTCGTCCTGCGAACGATGAGGGGAGTCCGATGATCAGGTGGGATTCCGTGGAAGTGACATATGGCTCGGCACGGGTGCTCGGTCCGGTCAGTCTGGAGGTTCAGAGCGGCCAGTGGCTCGGCCTCATCGGTCCCAACGGAGCGGGGAAATCGACCATGTTGAAAGCAGCCCTTGGCCTGGTCGAACATCGTGGGCACATATCACTCGGCAACGGTGACCGTCAACCTGGTCTTGATATCGCTTGGATGCCGCAACGTCCTCGTATGCCCGAGGAGATGGGACTGGCCGACTACGTGATGCTGGGACGAACCCCGCACATCGGGTATCTGAGCAGTGAGGGACGTCACGACCTCGACTCGGTCCGGCTGGCCCTCGAGAGGCTCGATCTGACAGATCTGGCCGACCGCCCGCTGGGGACCCTGTCCGGTGGCGAGTCGCAAAGGACCGTCCTTGCCAGGGCCCTTGCCCAGGAAGCCCAGATCCTGTTGCTTGACGAACCGACGGCGAGTCTCGACGTGGGTCATGGCATCGAAGTCTTGGAAGTGGTTGACGAGTTACGTCGGACGGAGGGACTCACGGTGGTGACTGCCGGTCACGATCTCACGCTGGCCGGAAGGTTCGCCGACCGTCTGGTGCTGCTGGCCGACGGTCTGATCCGGGCGGACGGCTCGCCCCACAGTGTGCTCACCGAGGAGAACCTGACGGCTTACTACGGTTCGGGGATACGGGTTATCTATGACGAGGATGGCCCGACCGTCATACCGACGAGGCGATCGAAATGACCGACCAGGACATCCCTCCAACCGAGGCTCCAATCACGGGCAACATCAGAGAGCCGTCGCTTGTCTTGATCAACACCGGCGATGGCAAGGGCAAGTCGACGGCGGCATTCGGGACTGCGATGCGTGCCGTGGCCAGGGGTTGGAAAGTGGTAGTTCTCCAGTTCCTCAAGTCGGGGGATTGGAGTGTTGGCGAGGAGAAGATCGGGCGTCAGATCGGGATCGAGTGGTGGGCTCTTGGTGACGGGTTCACCTGGGATTCTGATGATATGGACGAGTCCCAGGCAGTCGCCCAGGAGGCATGGGCAAGCGCGAGGGAGAAGATCGAGTCAGGCCAATACGACCTGGTCGTTCTTGACGAAGTCACCTACCCGATCAACTGGGGCTGGGTCGATGTGGAAGAGGTAGTTTCCTCGATTCAGAGTCGGCCAGAGAAGGTCAACGTCATTCTCACCGGCCGTGATGCCCCGGACCGTCTGATAGAGATTGCCGACACGGTCACTGAGATGACCAAGATCAAGCACGCCTTCGACCGTGGTGTGATGGCCAGACGGGGAATCGATTACTAGGCACCAAGAAGCGTCTCTATGTGCGGGTTGTGATGAACGTGTCGATGGCTTTTGCGACCTCTTCGGGTCGTGAAAGGGTTGGTACATGACCGGCATCAGAGAGGACCTTCAATTCCGCGTTGGAGATCTCGCGGGCAAGCTCCTTGGCTGCCGAGAGAGGACTTGTGGGCAGCACATCGAGGGCTCCTTGGATCACCAGAGTCGGCGTTTCGATTTGACGAAGATGTGGCCTCATGTCGACTTCATAGAAGGATTCCACGAGTTGGGCGGCTCGTTCCCCGCCCGTCCGAGTGATGATGTCTCGGAGCCACAGACGCAGATGCCCAGAATCGTCTTCGGGGAGGCACAGCTCTACAAAGGCGTCGAGCGTGGCACCAAACGCGTGTCGTAGTCCATGGACAAATCCGATGACCGCATCGTCGGGTGTGTAGTCGATGCCGGCAGACACGAGGACCAGCCCGGCTACCCGGTGAGGCCACCGGCGTGCCGCTTCCAATGCCACCGTGGTCATCGTCGAATCACCCGCTAGGACGCAACGTTCAACCTCGAAGTCGTCGAGCACGCTCGCCAGAAGCTGAACCTGGTTATCAAAGGTGACCAACTCCGCCGGAACTCGGGTCTCTCCGGTTCCATAGTGGTCGTAGCCAATCACTCGCCGTTGTGAGCTGAGCAACTCAAAGGGCTGCTGCCAGATCTCCCAGGTCCCGAACGAACCGGAAATACCTACTAGCGGGAGGTCCCCCGAACCAAACGAGACAGTGTTGACAGTCTGACCTCCGATATGTCGAAACATGGCTCCCCTTGTCTATCTGATCTACTACTCCGCCATCTTCTGACCCGCTCCATACGACGATGAGGGCCTAACCCACTGCCCTCTTGTACTGACGGACGGACAGCGGGGCAAAGACGGCAATGATGGCAGCGATCCAGGCGAGGGACTGGAGGATCAGCGTTCCCTGGTCGAGTCCGAGAAACCCCAGAGCCTCCTCGGGGATCATCAGGGAGCGTACCGTGTTGGCCACGACGGTGATCGGCTGAAACTCGGCGAACGTCTGAAGCCAGTCGGGCATCGACGACGTCGGGACGAAGATCGACGATGCGAAGACCAGTGGGAAAATGGGGAGAAAGCCGGCTGCTTGGGCGGCTTCTGGTGTCTTCACGGCAAGGCCAATTGCTGCCATCACCCACGAGAAGGAATAGCCAAACAGCAGCGCCACTCCGAAACCGACAGCCATCTTCCAGAACCCCTGCTCGAATCTCCATCCCATGAGATATCCCACAACGAGCATCAGGCTGAAGACGAAGGTATTGCGAACCAGATCGGCCAAAGTCCTGCCAGCCAGCACGGCAGACCTTGCGATAGGAAGGGAGCGGAACCGGTCGATTACCCCGGCTCCGAGGTCCTCAGTGAGTCCGAGCGCAGTCGCGGTCGCTCCAAAGGCTGCCGACTGCACAAGGATCCCGGGCATCAGCCAGTTGATGTACTGGTCTGATCCGGCCGGTGTCCCGGTGGTTATAGCTCCGCCAAAAACGAAATTGAAGAGCAACAAGAACATCACCGGCTGCACCGTGGAGAACAAGAGCAACTGCGGGATGCGGATGAAGCGAAGCACGTTTCGCTTGGTGATAACCGCTGTGTGCGTCACCGCGTTACGCAACGGAACCCGGGTCCTCGGTCTGACGTCTGTCGTCAATTTCTTCCCCTCCGACGCGATGCCGCCGACACCGGCCGGTCTTTGTTTTCTGCCTTGTGTCCGGTCAGTGTGAGGAAAACGTCGTTGAGCGTCGGCTTTCTCAAGGCGATGTCCCTCGGCTCAATTGCCGCCGAATCCAATTCACGAACTACGGCTGTCAGTGTCCTCGATCCGTCCGGAGCTGGAATGGAGAGTGAGGCTCCTTGTGCTGTTGGCTCCTCTCCCGCGATTCGAGTGAGGCACTCGACCGCAAGGGCCCGGTCATCGTCGTGGACATGGATCTCCACCACATCGCCTCCAAGTGTGGCCTTGAGTTCGTCCGACGTCCCCTCCGCGATCAGTTTCCCATGGTCGATAACGCCTATGCGGTCGGCGAGACGGTCGGCCTCCTCTAGGTACTGGGTCGTGAGGAGCAGGGTGGTACCTCCCTCCACCATCTCCGCGATGAGGTCCCAGAGGTCAATCCGGCTGGCGGGATCGATGCCCGTGGTCGGTTCGTCGAGGAAGAGGACCTCCGGTCTCCCCACCATCGATGCCGCCAGATCGAGTTTGCGACGCATCCCGCCTGAATAGGTCTTGACTTGACGGTCTGCGTCGTCGGCAAGGCGGATGCGCTCGAGGACATCATCGGCTCGGGATCGGGCCTCTGCCTTACTCAGGTTGTAGAGACGTCCCACCATCTCGACGTTCTCTCGCCCGGTCTGGTACTCATCCACCGCGGCGAACTGACCGGCGAGCCCGACTTTCCGGCGTACCCCGACCGGGTCAGCGATGAGATCGACCCCGACCACCGAGGCGGACCCCGAATCTGGTTTTAGGAGGGTCGTCAGCACTCGAATCAGGGTGGTTTTCCCGGCGCCGTTGGGTCCCAGCAGACCGTAAACGATCCCCTCTTCGAACTGGATGCTCACACCATCCAGGGCGCGTATGTCGCCGAAGGTCTTGACAATGTTGTGAGTTTCAACGGCATTCACGAGCGTAGTGATGTTAGACGACTGTCTATGCTCTTCGTTCGCCGGCCAGCCGAAACAGGTGGCGCGCCCCTTCGTCGAGCGATTCGAACCGGGTGTCCTGAGTCTGGCCCCGAAGCCAACGGATGTAGATCTGCTGAAGAACCACCCCGAGTTTCCAGGCCCCGAAGACCAGATACCACTCGATCGACGAGAGATCTCTGCCGGACAGCTCGCCGTAGCGCAGCACAGCCGACTTTCGATCGAGCCAGCCTGGTGCGGTTGTCGGCATCATGCCGAGAGCGTCCGGCGCTTCACCCGGATCGAACCAGGAGCCCATGAGGGTGCCTACGTCGGCGAGTGGATCTCCCCGGGTGGCCATATCCCAGTCGAAGACAGCCGTGCATCTTCCCGGGTCGTCCGTGGCTACTGCCATGTTGTCGAGTCGCCAGTCATTATGAAGCAAGGTGACCTCGGCCGACCGGGGAAGCTCGGCAAGCAGCCAGGAGGCGAGCTCGTCGGCCCGTTCGTTGTCCTCGTGCTTGGCCCGCTCCCACCTTGCTGTCCAGCCCTCGACCTGACGCCTGAGAAAGCCTTCGGGATGACCGAGATCTCCAAGGTCGCACTCTTGGGGGTTGGCCGAATGGAACTCGGCGAGAGTGCCGACAACCACCTCAGACAGCGTCCGATTGGCAATCTCGTCGGCGCCACCCCCAAATCGAGCAGGTATCTCGCCGCGAACCACCACACCGGGTCGTCTTTCCATGAGGAAGAAGGGACTTCCGATCACTGAAACGTCGTCGCAGTGGGCCACGGCTCTCGGCGCCTTGTCAAAAACACGCCACAGCCTGGAAAGGACCCGGTACTCGCGACCCATGTCATGGGACTTGGCGGCCACCGGCCCCAGTGGTGGCCGCCTCAGTACCAATTCGGGGCCCTCCGGGAACACGAGTAGATAAGTCAGATTCGCCTTCCCGCCGCCAAATTGGCGCACCTCGGGCTTGCCGCCGGGTAGGTCATCCGTCGACTTCATCCACGACACGACGGCGGCGACATCGAATTGCTCGTCCGGTCGGACCTCGATGAGATCGGTCACGGAAGTGAGGCTATCCCACGAAGCCGACCTGCTGACTGGTATAGCCTGCCGCCGTCGTCTTTGAGGAGGGTATGAGCACACCATTTGAGATCTCGGATCGCTTTACCGACCAGTGGGCCGATCTTTCCCCGGTCGACGCGACGTCCAGTGGCGTGGCCGGGCGAGATCATCTCAGCACCGACTATTCCCCGGATGGCGAGGCGCAGCGAGCCGCTCTGTACCGGTCGACCCGCCAGCAACTGAGCAAGCACGTCGACCATCCAGATCCGGCTCAGGCCATGGCGTCGAGGGTGATCGTTGGTTGGCTCGATACACGCATCTCTGACCACGACGACCAGAAATGGGCTCGTGACATCAACCACATCTACGGACCGTTTCAAAAGATGCGTGACTCTTTCGACGTCATGCCCAAGGCGTCGCAGGAGGACTGGGCCTCGATCTGCGCCCGACTGGATGGATTCGGCGGGATGCTGGCGGGCTACCGAGCGTCGCTCACTGTCGGCGTCGAAGCCGGCGACACGGTTGCACGTCGTCAAGCGGAATCACTGTTGAGCCAGGTTGAGGCATTGGCCTCTGATCAATCACGGTTCCTGACGTTTCCCGGCGAGGCCGACTCGGCGGGCATCGACTCCGTGCGGGTGACTGAAGCCGTAGACGCTGCCAGGTCCAGCTGCGCCCGTTTCGCCGAATGGCTGCGCACTTCCTATCTCCCTGCTGCCAACCCGCAAGACGCGGTGGGCGAGGAGCGGTACCTACAGGGTGCAGATCATTTTCTGGGTATGGCGCTTGACCCCCATGAGACTTACGAGTGGGGATGGTCGGAGGTGCACCGGCTTCGTTCGGAGATGGCGTCCACCGCTGCCGATATCGATCCCGAACTCACCATCGAAGAGGTCGTCGATCTTCTCGACACCGATCCTGAGCGCTCGGCGGCGACTCGCCAGGAGTTCATCGACTTTGTCTCTGATATCCAGCAACAGGCGATTGAGCAGCTCGCGGGCGAGCACTTTGAGGTTCCCAGCGAAATGAGATCCATCTCAGTCAACATTGCCCCACCGGGTGGGAGCCTCGGCGCCTGGTACATAGGTCCGTCAGAGGACTTCAGTCGGTCCGGCTCCATCTGGTACGCACTGGGAGAGAGGGAAAGGATCCCGTATTGGCAAGAAGTGTCGACGGCGTATCACGAGGGTTTTCCGGGTCATCACTTACAGGTGGCAACCGCAGTTCATGAGCGGGAGAAACTCTCCCGCTTCCAGCGCAGCGTTGTCTGGTACTCAGGAGCGGGGGAAGGCTGGGCTCTTTACGCCGAGCAACTCATGGATGAACTCGGATTCTTCGAGAAACCCGAGTATCGACTGGGGTTGCTGTCGAGCCAGCTTTTCCGTGCCGCAAGAGTGGTGGTGGACATTGGCACCCAGTTGGAGCTCCGCATTCCCCCCGACGCGCC
>SMXW01000064.1 GCA_004356805.1 Acidobacteriota bacterium
CCGTTCAGCGAATCTGATACCGAGCGTCCGAGACGCGCCTCGACGATCGCTCGACTGAATTCCCGAGCGGTCGGGTTTGGAGCCTCCGCGCTGACAGCTTCGATCGCCTGGAGAAGCGAATATCCAGCTCTGAGAGACGTCGACATCAGCGTCAACGTGTCGGGCAGTTGTTTTTCGAAGTTCTTCCTCTCTCGACGACCAGTGAAGTTGATCACCAAAACCATCAAGATCAGTAGGCCACCGAACGTGATCAAGCCCCAGACAAGGCCATTGAAGACGAGTCCGAAAACGCCGCCAGCCGCTGACAGGCCGATCATTGCGAGAATCGCCTCGCCCGGGGCCATCGGAATGTTGGCCTGCTCCAAGGCGGAGTTGACCCCGGAGAGCAATCCTCTCTTCTTGACCTCTTCCTCAGCGGCCTCTGTGAATCGGCTGAGTAGCGGAATCCGCTCCAGGAAAGGTCGCTTCTCCTCGTTCGGTTTGCCCTTTCGTCCGTAGGCCTGAAGTCTCTTGGCGAACCTGCCCGGATCATCCTCATCTTCACGACCAAACAGGATCACCAAGAACAGGAACATCGTCAGGCCAAGGCCGGCTGCGCTGATGAGGATCAGAGTCTGGGTGTCGAGGGGCGCTTTGCCCTCCACGACGATGGTGGTGATCGGCGCCAGAGTGGTCGTGGTTGTCGGACCCGCGGTCGCAGTTGCCGTCGTAGCGAAGCCGGAAACGGCAAACGTGGCACTGGCAGTCAAGCTCTGGTACGCAACGGCGAACTCGACATCTCCCGGCGTACTGATTGGAGAGGTGAAACGGGCTACCAGCGTGTTGCTGATCTCCCTGATGATCTCGTCGTAGAGCGTCGACAACTCTTCGGGGTCTGGCGTTGACAGGAACAGTCCGTCGCCCGCTTGAGCGATCTGCTCGACCGGATCCGGGTTGAAGTCAGGCGATTCCAGGGCCACCCCGAAAACCCGGACGTCACTGGAAGCCACTGTTTCGACTCCCTCGTCGAGTGTCGCCACCGAGACCGTGTCCTCACCGTCTGTGAGCACGATCAAATTGGGAAGGAGGTTTCTCGCCGATGCGGCCTCGTAGAGTTCGATGCCCTTGATGATGGCGTCGTTGTAAGCGGTCTCTCCCCCGGCCTCGATGCTGTCGATGCGGGCGATGAGCTCCTGTGTGTTGCTGGTGAACCCGGAGATCACCAGAACCTCATCGGCAAACGTGATGAGAGCTATCCGGTCTTCGGGTCGGGCCTGGCTGACGAAGTCTTTGGCCGCTGCTTTGGCGGCCTCAATCGGGCCACCAGACATCGAGCCTGAGGCGTCAATGGCCAGTACGACGCCAACGGGGAGAGTCGAGTCGACCAAAGGTGTCACCTCGAGATCGGTCACCGGCTCACCATTCACGGTGATCTCGAGTTGGGATGGATCGAGATCGGTTGGCAGATTGCGCAACTCGATGACCATCGTCGTCTGCCCGCCGTCCGGGTAACGAGAGCCATTGATATCGACGATCTCCACTTCTGACTGCCCAACCTGGGCATATGCCGGAAGGGCTCCCAGAGCGAGAGCGACGAGAGCGACGAGAGCGACGCGGGCTCGTCTCAACTTTTTCTCCGTGCAAATGGCTCGGGATCAAATAGGTCGGCAGGAAGCCTTATTCCCTGATCCTCCAGGTCCTCGGAAAAACTCGGCCGGATACCGGTCGCCTTGAGGCGCCCTTTGTAGACACCTTCGTCGTCGACACCCATGCCGTAGTCGAAGAGGAACAAGTCTTGGAGAGTGATGATCTCTCCCTCCATGCCTTCCACCTCGGTCACATGAGTTACCCGACGCGATCCGTCCTTGAGACGAGACACGTGAATGATCAGGTCGACAGCCGAGGCGATCTGTTCGCGAATTGCTTTGATCGGAAGGTCGAATCCGGCCATCAACACCATGGTCTCGATACGGGAAAGCGTGTCGCGCGGGCTATTGGAGTGAACGGTTGTCAGCGACCCGTCGTGTCCGGTGTTCATGGCCTGAAGCATGTCGAGTGCCTCGGCACCACGAACCTCACCAACCACGATGCGATCGGGACGCATGCGCAGAGTGTTTCTGACCAGCTCGCGAATGGTAATAGCACCCTGACCTTCGATATTTGCAGGTCGAGACTCCAGACTGAGCACATGGTCCTGGTGCAATTGAAGCTCAGCAGCGTCCTCAATCGTGACGATGCGCTCGTCCTCGGGAATGTAGGCGGACACGACGTTCAACGTTGTCGTCTTACCGGAGCCGGTACCACCCGAAATCAGGATGTTTTGACGGCCCCTGACACAGGCTCGAGCGAAATCGGCCACACGTTGCGTGAAGGTGCCGAAGGCGATCAAGTCGGCTTCTTGATATGGGTCGACGGCAAACTTACGAATGGTCAGGAAAGGTCCACCGATCGCCAACGGTGAGATGATGGCGTTGACGCGGGAGCCATCCGGGAGACGGGCGTCCACCATCGGCGTTGCCTCGTCGACTCGACGACCGATCTGACCAACGATCTTGTCGATGATTCTCCGCAGATGGACGTCATCGACAAAATGGATATCAGAACGGTGTATCTTTCCGGCCTTTTCGAAGTAGATGTCGTATGGCCCATTGACCATGACTTCGGTGACTTCCGGGTCGTTCAGCAGTGGATCGATAGGCCCATAACCGAGGACATCCGAGGCGATCTCGTTGAGCAGGGCTCGCCGGTCTGCGGAGGTGAGAGGTAGGCCCTGTTCCTGGTCGACGGCCCACTCCAGCATCTCCAGGACACGCAGACGCAATTCCGCATCGGACATGCCACGGTCATAAAGAGTGGGACCGAGTTCCTCCACCACCTTGAAGTGGAGACGGCCCCGTAGCTCGCCAAGAGCATCGGTAGGGGTGACCGACACATCGGAGGTGTCGGACTCTCTTGCTGCGGCGACTCTCTCAGATAGCGATGGCACTACATACCCCTTTTCTACTTACGACCGAAAAGGCCGAATTTGGCGGAATCTTCGGGAATCTCTTCCGCAATGAGGGCGGCTACAGATTCGAAGCCTTTGGCAACCTTGGACTTGGGATCGGTTTCCACCACCGGGCGTCCCTCATTGACCGAGGCGGCAACCACCGCATCCGATGGCACAGCCGCGGAAATCCGCATCTTCAAGGCGTTCTCGATCTCCTTGTTGTCGAGTCTCGCCTTGGCGTTGGATCGGTTCATGACCAACTTCACGTTGGCTGTGCTGAACTTGAGAAGTCGCATGGTTTCGAGGGCGAGTTTGGCGTTCTTCACCGACGGCAAGTCCATGTCGACGATCATCAGAATGTCATCTGACTTCTCGAAGAGAGACAGGATCAACTCATCCAGCATCGATGCTGTGTCGATGATGACGTAGCGGTAGTTTTCCAGAAGCACGTCGATCATCTGCATCAGACCAGTCGTGGTGATGTCGTCGGCGAAGGCCGGCTCCAAGGGAGCTGCCAAGACTTTGAGACCGCTCGGATGCTCGGTGAGCAGTGAGTCGAGAAGCTCTGCGTCGAGATGGTGAAGCTCGTGGGCAGCATTGACCATCGTGAAACGAGGCTCGAGTTGTAGCACGAGACAGACATCACCAAATTGAAGGTCTGCGTCGACCAGACACACCTTGGTATCCGGAATCCGGTTGAGGAGGAGGGCCAGGTTGGTGGCCACCACTGTCTTTCCGCTCCCACCTTTAGCCGAGGTGATCGTGATGAGCCGACCATGTGTGGACTCCATAGGTGCGTTTGGCTTGGCCACCACACTTTGTCGCTTGAGCACGTCATGACCGAACTGCTCAATAGCGGCCTCGATCTTGGGCTCATCGAGCGGGGCCTCGAGAACATCGGAGACCCCTGCACGCATGCCACGTCGCAATAGGTCGGACGTGACCTCTTCCGCTACCAGCATGAGCACCAGAACCGGATCCTGGTTGTGGAGTGTCCTGATCTCCTCCATGTGCCGGTCGTCCTTATATGTGGGTCCGAGGAGCACCATTCGAATGTCGCCAGACTCGATTATCTGGCTGGCTTCATCAAGAGTGCGTGCGACCGGCAACCGACCATCGAACAACTGTTTGGCTATGGAGACGAAGTCGTCATCCTCATCTACCACCAGGATGTTGTTTTCAGCCATCGACATGCGATTGACCTCTTAGTTGTTGTCCTGGGAGCCGAAGATCTCTTCGGCCAGATCGCCACCGAACAGGTTGTCGATGACCACACCGTCGGTTTCGATCTCGACGAAGTCGGTCGGCACCAAAGTCAGCCAGATGGAGCCATTCTCAAAGGCGTAGACGATCCGCTCGGCTTGATCCGGCGTTACCTCGAGGGTGAAGATCGTGGAGTTGCCCAGATCCTCGGCTGGGACGGCGTCTTCGCCTTCGGTAGCGATGCCATCATCGGCTTCAACCGTTGGCGGCGCTTCCTGGTCTGGCCTTATCTCACGCCCAGTGGCTAGGACTGGAATGCCTTGAAGCACATACCGGGTGTACGTCAGCACGACGGCCTCGGCGTCGCCATCGGTCTGCGTGGACGCCGTCTCCTCGCCAGATGTCGCGTCGGCGGGAAGGGTTATCCCTTCGAAGTCGACAGGTATGAGATCAAACTCGATAGCGAGCGTGATGATCATGTTGATCCGATCACCAGCTTCGACAAAACCGTTCACACCCTGGACATTGCTGGTGCTGATGGTCAATGCTTGCTTCCCGGAAGGGATCTGCTCGGAGAGCGGAATGACATCTGCGGTGATTTCGGTCCATTGGACCGCGGTCAGAATGGAGCCGGCCGATATCGGGCCAGCAGCCACTCTGCCGATCAACACCTGACGCAATTTCTCTTCGCTGTCGATGGCATCCAGCGGGACATCCTCGACCTGATCAGTACTCTTCTTGACGGTACAACCGACGGCGTCGATGAGGGTTAGATCCTCGTCTTGGCATCGGGAGTTGGAGTCATACGAGGAGACGAGGATGTTACCTTCCTGACCCTCGGAGATTCCATCAGGTCCAGCCCTGAACACCGTTGCGATGTTCTGGCCTTCCTTGGCTTCGCTTTCGACGTTCTGCAAGAAGTTCCACACCGCCCACGCGGCGAGGCCGGCCAATATCAAGGCCACTAGAAGAACGATGGCTCTCCTACCCATTGAGTCCCCTTCGGTTTTCCCCTCGATTGCTCGTCGTCATTGCCGCGACGACTGACCGGGGGCGTCCTATCGGCAGGTGCAAACCCGCCCGCTGTTTCAAATCCTTTGCCACAGGTGGATTGTCGGACCCCTACCGACCACTCTTGAGTGTTTCAGGTAGAAATCTATGGGGAGAATCATCCATGGCCGAACAAGAAGAAGAGGCCCCTTTTCCAGAGCCCCTTCAACGAATATCCAGGTAACACTCAGCGACGGCCGATTCCACGCTCCTTGAGCTCCTTGAGAATGGCCTCGAGCGAGGCATCCACCGGCATCGGCGGGTGCTCCTCGGCCTCGGCCCCGAACTCGCGCTCGAACTCACGAGGCTTGCGGGGTCGCTTCTTGTCGGTATCTGCCTTCTCCAAACGCTCCTTGTAGTCGGGGAGCGCCTGCTTGATGGAGAGCGAGACCCTACGACGTTCGTCGTCCTTCTCGGTGATCTTGACTTTCACCGTCTGGCTGATTGAGAGCTCCAACTCCGGAGACTCCACACGATGCATCGCTATCTCAGAGACGTGCACGAGACCTTCGACGCCATCAGCAACGGATACAAACGCTCCGAAGGGCACGGTCTTGGTGACGGTGCCTTCAACGACATCGCCTATCTCGTGCTCCGTGGCAAAGACATCCCAGGGATCCTCGGTGGTCTGACGAATCGATAGTGAGATGCGCTCGCGGTCACGATCCACTTCAAGCACCTTGATGGTGACCTTGTCGCCGACACTGACCAGTTCGCCCGGGTGATTGACGTGTTGCCAGGAGAGTTCGGAAACATGAACGAGCCCGTCCATGCCTCCCAGGTCGACGAAGGCTCCGAAGTTGACGACAGACGAGACGGTGCCCTCTCGAACTTCGCCCTCGGCGAGGTTCTCCAAGAACTCATTGCGCTCTTCGGCAAGGGCCTCCTCGAGATGGGCGCGACGGGAAAGAACCACGTTGTTGCGAGCCCGATCGAGCTCGATCACCTTTGCTGTTATCGGCTGGCCAATGAACGGGTCGAGATCACGAACACGTCGCAGGTCGACAAGTGAAGCCGGAAGGAAGCCGCGGAGACCGATGTCGACGATAAGTCCACCCTTGACAACCTCAATGACGGTTCCCTCGACCGTGCCGTCCTCCTCTGAAATTTTCTGAATACGACCCCAGGCGCGCTCGTACATGGCTCGCTTCTTGGAGAGGATCATCCGCCCTTCGTCGTCCTCCATGTCGAGGACCACGGCCTCGACGCGCTCGCCGATCTCTACGACGTCATTGGGGTCGATGTTGTTGCGAATCGAAAGCTCTCGAGTGGGAATGAGGCCTTCGGACTTGTAACCGACGTCGACCATTGCACCTTCAGCGTCGATGCTGACGATGCTGCCCTCGACAATGTCCCCCTCCTTGAACTTGAGGACGGTGATATCGATGGCTCTCTCGAAATCGTCGCCGATGTCATCTGGCAGCTCGCTCAGGTCTGGTGCCACCAGCGCCTCTCGGTGCTGGAAGGTAGTTGTCTTGGCCGCAGGCTCCTCATCTGACGCTTCGTCCGCAAGCGATTCCTCGGCGGGCGCCTCATTGACAGACAAATCTGCTGCCGGCTCTTCATGCGCCTCTTCGGTGGTTGGAGGCTCGGTGGCGGGCTTCGCGGTGGTCGCCGTCTTCTCGACCTCGGTCTCGCTGACTGGCGTCTCGGGCGTCTGGGCTGTCTCCTCTTCGGGAGTGCTTACAGGCGCGGTTTCTAACTCGTTGGACATTTGTGGGTGGTTACCTCTCAGGGAAGAACTCTGCCGACGCAAAGCCAGCAGGCAATGGAAGTGTACGCAGCCACCCAGGGTTTCGCCAAGTAATCAGGCCTTCACGCTGGCAAGGTCTGGTCCCCAGCCGACATCCACCTTCAGTGGCACCTCGAGACCGGTAACACCCTCCATGGTTTCGACCACCAACCTCTCAGCCAGAACCGACTCATCTTCGGGCACTTCGATGATCAACTCGTCGTGGATCTGGAGGAGCATGGTGGACGCCATCTTCTCCTTTCGCATCACCGAATCCAGGTCGATCATTGCCTTTTTGATGATGTCCGCCGCCGAGCCCTGGACGGGTGCGTTGAGCGCCATCCGCTCCCCCATCTGACGGATCCTGAAGTTGTCCGACTTCAATTCGGGCAGATAGCGCCTCCGTCCAAAGAGAGTCGTCGTGTAACCATCGTTACGTGCGGCAGTCACCAACGAGGCCATGTACTCCTTCACATGGTGGAACTGGGAGAAGTAGGCATCGATGTGCTCCTGGGCCTCTTCGCGCGAAATCCCCAGACGATCGGCAAGACCGAAGGCTTCCATCCCGTAGAGCAGGCCGAAGTTGATCATCTTGGCCATGCGCCGCTGCTGCGTCGACACATCCTCGGTCGGCACATCCCAGACACGGGCCGCGGTCGCCGTGTGAATGTCAAGTCCGCTTTGGAACGCCTCGTTGAGAAACGGGTCACCACTCATATGGGCCAAGACTCTGAGCTCGATCTGGGAGTAGTCGGCGACCAGAAACAGATTGCCTTCACCGGCGATGAAGGCGCGGCGAATGCCTTTTCCCGACTCCGATCGAACCGGAATATTCTGCAAGTTTGGGCTATCAGAAGAGAGACGACCGGTCGCCGCTGCCATCTGGTTGAACGTTGTGCGGATCCTGCCGTCGGGATCGATCAACGGTAGATAGCCATCGACATAGGTAGAACGTAGTTTCTCCAACTCGCGATACTCGAGCAGGGCGTCCACGAGGGGATGGTCGAGCTTCTTCAATACCGAGGCGTCGGTCGAAGGTTTCCCCGTCGAGGTTTTCTTGCTGATGGGGAGGCTCAGCTTGTCGAAGAGAATCCTCCGAAGTTGATCCGTTGAATTGACGTTGAAAGCCTCACCGGCCAGTCCGTGGATCTTTGACTCGAGTTTGGTGATACGGGAGCGCAGATCCTTCCCCATCTCCTCGAGATAGGCCCTGTCGACCCCGATGCCGGCGTGCTCCATTCGCGCCAGTACCGGTATGAGGGGTAATTCGAAGTCAGTGAAGAGATCAACCTCGTCGCGTTCGAACAGCTCTTTTCCAAGCTGGTCGGCAAGCCGGCGCACGGCCTCGACACATCGCCCCTCGAGGTCCACGTCGAGCCCGGAGTCGAAAGGCAACATGCCTGCGGTGTCTTCATCGTCAGGTGACACAACCTCGACGCCGAGGACACGCTCGGCGATCTCAGCAAGGTCATAGCTTCGCGAGGATGGATTGAGGATGTAGGCGGCCAGGGCGGTGTCCATACGGGGGTCGGTGAGGTCGTAGCCCTGGTCTAGGAGAGCTCGGGCTATCGACTTCAAGTCGTGGCCGATCACTCCGATGGCGCCCGAGCCGATCCCGTCGAGAATGGGGCCGGCGTCTTCAAACGGTACGACAACGGCCTCACCCGGTCCTATTGACACGGCTAGACCGAACGGTCCCCTACCGTCGGAAGCCAGTCCGACAACAAGGGTATCGCGATTGGCCAAATTGGAGATTCGGTCGGCGGTAGTAACCAACTCGGACTCAACGTCGAGGATCTCGGTCGCACCGCCGGTCGATGGCAGGGCATGCTCGAGGTCGTTCCACATCGAGTGGAATTCCAGACTGTCGAACAGGTTTTTCACCGTGCTCCGGTCCCACTCCCTTGTCTCGAAATCGGTCGTGGAGTGACCGAGATCGAGATCGTCAACGAGGTCCATCAGCTCGAGGTTGAGAAAAACCTGCTCGCGACTGGCTGCCAGATTCTCCCTGAGTCTCGGGGTCATGTCCCCGATGGCTGCATACACGCCGTCAACCGAGCCGTGCTCGGCTATCAACCGCGAAGCGGTCTTCTCTCCTACACCCGGCACACCGGGGAGGTTGTCTGAGTTGTCGCCTAGCAGCGACGCGTACTCAACGTATTGGGATGGCGTGATCCCGTATTTCTCTTGTATGTAGGCATCGTCGGCAAGCACGATGTCACTGATCCCACGACGTGTGTACACCACCTGAACCGGTCCGCCCACCAGTTGGAAGGCATCGCGATCCCCGGTGACGATCAGCACTTCCCACCCATCTTCAACGGCGTTCCGGGTGAGAGAGGCGATGATGTCGTCTGCCTCGAAGCCCTCCATCCGGAGTTGGTTGATCTGAAGGGCCTGAAGGACCTCATCCATCAACGGAAGCTGACTTCGGAAGTGGTCGGGTGCCTTCTTCCGCTGCGCCTTGTACTCGGGGTAAGCCTCAGTGCGGAACGTCTTTCGAGAAACATCCCAGGCGACAGCGATCCCGTCTGGGTGAAAGTCCTTGAGTAGACGGATCAACATCCGGGTGAAGCCGAAGACCGCATTGGTGACCTGACCGGATTTCGTAGCGAGGTCCTCGGGAAGTGCGTAAAAGGCGCGGTAGGCGATCGAGTTACCGTCGATCAGGGCGAGAGTTGGCACGACGGCGACGCTACTACCTCTCCCCGAGACCGCCTCGGTCAATTGGGGAGGGTGGTGAGCAGACGATCCCTCTTGGTGACCAGGGCGTCCCTCTTCGAATTGAGGTCAGCCAGGGTCTTCTCGAATCGCCTGACGTCGGCAGCAGTTAGACCGGCTTCCTCGCGGTCGATGTAGTTGCCGACCGCCGCGTCACGCTGGGCGTCTTCATCGATGGACCGGTGGTACTCGAGTTCGGCATCGACGTTTCGTGCCTCTTCCTCGAGTTTGGCGATCTTTTCGTTGAGCCGAAACAGTCGCCGATGAATGCGTTTCATGCCGGGCTCAGCGCCTGCCCAGGGGTCGCCTATTCCCTTCATGGGCCATACACTCCCACATCAGTGCTCCCAACGGTACTCACGCCGGAGAGCACCAGCCGGAGTGACGGAATAGGCAGACGTGCAGCACTCAAAATGCTGTGTCCTCAGTGGCGTGTGGGTTCGAGTCCCACCTCCGGCACCACGGAAAGGCGCTGCTCGACCAGCCGTGATGAGCATTCATGACGCGCCAAGTCCTCAGCGGGTCGGATTCACCAAAGCGCTCCGGGCCGGTGTGAAGATCGCCTACGGAACCGACGCCTGCGTCTATCCCCACGGCAACAACGCTCAACAGTCGTCCTGTTACGTCGATCACGGACTGAGTGCGGCCCAAGCCATCCAGAGCGCCACAAGTTGGGCCGCCGAGTTGACGGGGTGGAAGGACAGGGTCGGATCGCTGACCCCTGGAACCCATGCCGATCTCGTCATCGTGGAAGGCAACCCGCTCGATGCCATCAGCTGTTGGAAGACGTCAGTGGTGTGATGAAGGGAGGTGAGTGGGTGGTTGAGTCACATCGCTAGATGGGCAACCTCACGGTGATTGTCGTCCCCTTGCCCGGCATCGATTCGGCGGTCACTTCGCCACCCATCAACTCCACCAACCCCGAGACGATCGAAAGACCCAGCCCACTCCCTTCGTTTCTGAGCTGTCGCTGTCGGCCGACGTAATGCCGGTCGAAGATGTGTGGAAGGTCTTCGGGAGTGATCCCGATGCCGGTGTCCGCTACTTCGATTACACAGGACGAGCCCTCTTCACTGACCACCACGGTGACGGTCCCAGTCTCCGGTGTGTATCGCATCGCGTTCTCAACGAGATTCTGGGCAATCTGGCCCAAACGATCGGGATCAGTCTCCAACACCAGACCCTCGTTTGCCTCGATCGACAACTTCACTCCGATCTCCTTGGCGTGTCGGCTGAAGCCCTCGACAACCTCTTTCACATGAGCGCCCACGTCGACCTGCTCCGTCCGTAGGCTGAACTCGGGCTGCTCCAACCGGGCAAGGGTCGAAAGATCTTCGATCAGACGACCCAGTTGACGGCTCTGGACACCGAGCACTCCACCGATTCGTTCGATCTCCTCGGGGTCGACCTCTCCCCCCTCGAGGGCTTCGGCGTATCCCCCAATCGTCGTCAGCGGGGTTCTCAGGTCATGACCAATGCCCAAGATAAAGTCCCGCTCTCTCATCTGGCTTGCCTCCAGCTCCTGTGCCATCTCATTGAAGGCGACAGCAACCTCATCAAGTTCGGGATCTTCGAGGTTCGGAACACGAACGCTCAAGTCTCCGTCGGCCAAATCACGTGAGGCATTCGCCAAGGGCTCGAGGCGGTTAGCAACCGATCCGGACAACAGGCGAGCTAATAACGCCGACAGCACACCGATCCCCACGATGATCACCAACATGGCACCGAGCTGATCGACCAACCGAACTATCGGCGCCTCACGGGCAAGCCCAACAAGCAAGGTGACATCGGTGTTCTGGACTGAGATAGTTGTCGGTGTGATCACCACCAGCTCTCCCGTGCTCGACCGGGTGAACTGGGTGACGCCCGAATCCAGGGTGTCCTGGTCGAGATTCACGCGGTCGAATAGGTCGCTGGAGAATCGGGCATCGCCATCCTCGGGGATCACCGCAAAGGCGATATCCGAGCCTCCGGCCGTTCGCCGGATCCGACCCAAACGAGGTTCCAACTGGTCACCTTGAAGTAGATGAAAAAGCTCTTGGACCGCTCCGGGTCTTCGCGCGATGCGTTCCAACGTTTCCTCGATGATGAGCACGGCCTCTTGCGACGAGTGCTGCATCTCACGGTAGGTAGCGTCGATCACTGCCCTTTGATAGGCAAAGGCCGACCCGGCGAGGACGAGAAGTCCGGTGACCGCAGCGACGCCCGCGATCGTCCAGAAAAGACGACGACGCATTACCGGCCCAACCGGTAACCGACGCCCCAAACCGTCTCGATGGGGATTCCTTCGATCTTCTTGCGGAGCTGTCTGATGTGGACGTCCACTGTCCGGGTCTCGCCGAAGTACTCGTAGCCCCACACTCCCTCCAGGATCTGGCCTCGGCTCATCGCCAGGCCGGCGTTTTCTGCGAGAAACCAGAGCAGGTCGAACTCCTTCGCGGTCGGTTCGACAACCACAGAAGAGGGTGTGGTCACGGTCCGCTTGCCGTCATCGATCTCGTACCCGTCTATGTCGAGTAGACGTGGCTTCGCCGGCGGTTCCTCCGAACGACGCAGCACTGCCTTGATCCGAGCCATCAGCTCCCGGGGGGAGAAGGGTTTTGTGACGTAGTCATCGGCGCCCATCTCCAGGCCGAGGACTTTGTCCACTTCTGTGTCCCGTGCGGTCAGCATTATCACCGGGGTTTGAGAGAACTCCCTGATCCTCCGGCATGTTTCGATCCCGTCGATGCCCGGCAGGTTGATGTCGAGGAGGATGGCTGAGACGGGTCGGATCCGAAGCCGCTCGATCGCCTCTTCTCCGGTGAGGGCATGCAAGAACCGATAGCCGTCACGTTCGAAGAAGCCGCGAAGCATGTCGGCGATGGCGTCGTCGTCTTCGACGAGCAGAACTGATCTGGTGAGACCGACCATACCCCACAGTCTGCCTTCATATTTGTAAAGAACCGGTGAACTATGTCTGTGGTTTCCGTGGGATTTCCCGAATCACCGCTTTGAAACCATCCACCGATACCAGATCGCCCGGTGCCAGTTCACGTCTCACCAGGGCTAGACCGATCGAGTTGCTCACAGACGTCAGCGTGCCGACTTTCTTGTCGTCGGCCTCCAGCGACATTCCTGGCTCTGCGCCTGTCCCTTCGATCTCGAGGATGCGTAAGTGGCGGTTGACGTGGCCACGGCTGTCGATACGAGCCACAAGCTCCTGACCCAGATAACAACCCTTGGTGAAGTCAACGGTCGACTCAACAAGACCCGACTCCTGGGGAATGGTCTTCCCGTCGACGTCGACTCCCCAGTAAGGCTCACCCGCGGCGATGCGGAGCGACTCGTACTCTGTGGCGTCGCCCTCCTCTAGGTCGGGACGGTCTCCCACGACCAGAGTTCTCTGAATCCCGGGCCAGGAGACGTCGGCCTCGAGGCCGACGTCGGTCATGGACCAGGTTCCAGGCTCGACTGCGGTTTCTCCAACCACGATCCACGCTGGTTGGTCGGTGTGTCCAATCTCGACATCCACCCTGATCCGGTATCGACCAAGTGTCGCGGCCAGATCCCCGCCACGCCCTCTGTCGGTGACCAGCCTTATCTCGTCATCACCACGCATCACCCAGAGGATGTGGTCGAGTTTTCCTTGTGGGCCAAGGAGAAGCGAGCGAGCCACCTGACCTGACTCCATCGTTCCGATCTCCTGACTGATCAGGTCGTTGAGAAACCGGATGGTGTCGGCGCCCCGGAACCAGACCAGGTCGGGTGTCTCGGGTGCCAGCCACGGAGAGGAGCTAGGAGATGGGGTCACTGTCGATAGACCTTATGCACGGTCTGTCCCTTGGGGAACAACTCCAACGCTCCGCCGCGGGGAAAAGTGAATCAGACGGAAGCAAGGTCCTCCAGGAAGGGGACAGCATCGAAGATCTGGACGAACCAGGCGGAGAGGTCTCCAAGACGTCCGGTGAGCATCACAACACCGAACAACGCAAGGAACACACCCGAAGCGATGTTGATCGGTTTCAGATATGGCTTGAGCCGCCCAAAGAACTTGAACATGCCCAACCCAGCCAGAAGGAACGGAACACCGAGACCCAACGAGTAGGTGACCAACAAGAGCACCCCCCGCCCAAGAGTCTCCTGGGTGGCGGCTGTGGCCAGAATCACGGTGAGGACAGGTCCGATGCACGGGGTCCACCCGAATCCGAAAGCAACACCCATCACTGGCGGGGCCCATCTCCCCAGCTTGGAAGGTCTCACCTGCACCCGCTTCTCCTGGCTCATCGTGGAGAGGAAGCCACGGTTGGAGACCGCCATTGCAACCATCAGTATCCCGAAGGCGATGATCACCAGACCAGAAATCCGGGTGAAAGTGCCCAGGTTCTGTCTCAGGAACGTCCCAAAAATCGTGGCCCCGGCACCAAGAGCAGCGAATACCACGGTGAACCCGGCGATGAACATGAGAATGACCCGGGTCATCCGACGCGGAGACACATCACCGGCTTCCAGCTGCGACGCCGAATAACCAGACATCATCGACAAATACCCCGGCAGCAAGGGAAGCACACACGGAGAGACAAACGAAATGATCCCAGCTCCAAAAGCAATCAGAAGCTGAACCAGATATGCCGCTTCACCAACACCTTCAAACATCGTGGTCCTGAAAACGGGTAAACACACCCCGATCTTCCCACACCCGAGGTATACGCTCCCTAAATGCACCGGGCCATTCGTCGGGTTCTTGACCCTCTCCTGCCCGTTGAGCATTTTACCCGCAACGACCGCCGTATCGTCTTCGTCATATGGGTAGCCGGGGTTGTCCAGGGCTTTGCCCAATCACAAGCAAGCGCTTCTCTGCCTTTCACCCGGGCCGGACTAGGTCTGTCCGAAGGGGAGGTGAGTCTTCTGCTGGGGATTGCCCGGCTGGCAGCCTTTGCCGCCTTGCCCCTGGGCTGGCTGGGGGATCACCGCGGACGGAGGAAGCCTTTCCTTTGGGCCATGACCCTGATCGTCGTCGGTGGATCGTTTGCCGGGCTGGTGAGCGAGGCCTGGCAGTTTGGGGTCTTCCACGCCATGTTGCGCACCGGGACCGCCGTGGTTTCCGGGCTGGCCGTTGTCCTCCTTGCCGAGAACACCAGCCTCCGGATCAGGGCATATGCCATCTCCTTCTATGGAGCCGCCGTCTCACTTGGCAGCGGGATGGCGCTGATGTCGATACCACTCGCCGACGGTGGCGGCGAGGCGTGGCGCATCCCCCATCTCCTTACCGGTCTCGCCTTCCTCTTGTTGCCGTTTCTCATCAAGAACGTCCCGGAAAGCGGGATATACCTGGAACAGCCCGAGGGCGGCCACTGGCGTGAACTGATCAGCGGGGTGTGGGCTTCCCGCTTCTGGGTCGTCGTCAGCATCGGATTCCTGGCATCTGCTTTTGGAGCTGTCGGTGCGGCCTTCTCCACAGAGTGGCTCATCACCCAGGTGGGACTGAGCACCGGTAACACCGTGATCATCCTCCTTGTCGGGGGCACGCTTGGCGGCATCGGTTTCTTCGTCGGCGGTCACCTGGCGGACGCTTGGGGTCGTCGGAGCACGTCGGTGATGAGTCTTCTACTGGCGTTGGCGGGCGGGCTCACCCTCTACTCGGTCACTTCCGTACCTCTTATTCTCCTGGCCGTGTTTATCTCGGCATTCGGGACGTTCGCCTTTGTCCCCGCGGCAGGCTCACACCGGGCCGAGCTCTTCCCGACGACACTCCGATCGAGTGCCAACATCGCGGCGACGAACATGGCTCTTGCCGGATCGGCCTTAGGTTTGATCATCACCGGCATTTACACGATCGACACCCTCGGACTCCGCAACACGATGCTGATCCTCGGCATCGGTGTCGCCATCGCCGCCGGGTTGACCCTGCTCCTGCCGGAGACACGGGGTCAGGACCTGACAGCGATCTCGGCCGATCGACGGTAAGTCAGGGCAAAGACCAAACCGCGGACCATCATCATCACACCGAGAGCCCACCACACGCCGGGGAGACTGTCCCCCATCGGAGTCAAGACCATCAGGCCGATGGCGGCCACGGCCCCGGTCCCCGTCGATATCACCATCATCCCGAAGGCGAGCAAGCCGAGAAAAATACCGTCTGCGACGAACACGAGCGCAGCCACCGGCTCGATGGCTGCGGCGATGCCGCCAGCCTCAATCGTGAGATCTGCCACCTCAGGAGCACTCGCCAGCAAGGCGAGGCCGTATCGGCCGACGGCGACGAACATCGCCAGGATCAGACCGGCGACGACACCCCACCTCGCCAGACGTTTGGAGAGGTCATGCAGGGAACCGATCTCACCCTGACCTGCCGTCTCTCCCACCATCGCCTGGGCCGCGATCGCAAGAGAATCGGCAAGCATCGCCGAAAGCAGGAATATCTGGGCGACCAACTGATGAGCTGCTATCGCCTCCGCACCCTGACGCGTTGCAGTCGAGGCGGCGACTATGAAGGCTGCAAGGAGCATTCCTGTCCTCGCAGTGAGCAGAGCCCCTTTTCGGCCGAGAGCAAGCAGTGACGGAAGACTGTCCCTGAAGTTCCTGGGCCGGGACGCCATCCGGCGCGAGCGAATCAGCCAGAGAAACCACACTGCTCCCACGTATTGGGCGACAACGGTGGCTACGGCGGCTCCCTCGAGGCCCATGCCGAGCGTGAAGATCAGCAGCGGATCGAGGACGAGATTGAGGCCATTTACGCCGGCGGCGACAATAAGTGGCGTTCGTGTGTCCTTGTGGCCACGGAAGGCACCATGGCCGGTGGTGACGATCAGAACCGCCGGCGTGGCAAGCGCTCTGATTCTCAGATAGTTGACAGCAGGCTGGGCAACCTCGGGGGAGGCTCCCATCAGTTCGACGAAGAGTGGGGCGGCGACCTGGACGATCAGCGTCACCAGGACACCGAGACCCACTGCCAGGAGGAGGGCGTCACCCACCCATCGCCTCGCCTCGTCCCTGAGGTCCCTGCCAAGTGCCCTGGCGACGAGTGGTGTGGTCACATATGCCAGAAAGTTGAAGGCAAAGAAGGCGAAGCCGAGGATCGCCGTGTCGACGCCGAGCGCTGCCAGTTCGGTGGTACCCAACTGCGCCACGAACGCCGTGTCGGCGAGAGTGAGAAGTGGATCGATCGCCAGGGCGCCCAGCGCCGGAATGGCCAGGCCGAGAATCGCCTTGTCGGTCCTGTCGAGTCGTCGCGTCACCCGGAGAGTTTCCCTGCCGCTTCGAAGCGTCCGGGCCACTCGCAGAACCTGAACATCTCGCACGATCCACAGGTGGGACGCCGGGCATCGCACACGTCACGACCAAACTGGATGAAGCGCATCGAGAGACCGGACCAGGTCTCTTTCGGGTAGAGGGCCTTGAGGTCTCCTTCGATCCTCTCCGGGTCGGTCTCCTCAGTGAGCCCGAGACGCCCGGCTACCCGCTTGACATGAGTGTCAACGGCGATCGCGGGCACATCCCAAACCTCGGCCAGCACGACCGAGGCAGTCTTGCGTCCCACACCTCTGAGCTTGACCAGCTTGTCGATGTCGGCCGGCACCTCACCGGCGTAGAGGTCTTCGAGATCCTGAGCCAGCTCGATGATCGACCTGGTCTTCTGTCGATAGAAGCCTGTCGAAAACACAATCCTTTCCACGTCTTCAGGTCTGGCGTCCGCCAACTCGGCGGTGCTCGAGTAATGCTGAAACAGCACGGGGGCCACCTTGTTGACGTTCTCATCGGTGGTTTGGGCAGATAGCACGGTTACGACGAGCAATTGCCACGCGTTCGCATAATCCAAGGCTGTGCGGCTCTGCGGATATCGCTTGAGCAGTCTGTTGAAGACCGAGCGGGCCTTGCCTCGTTCGGAGCGTGTCGGTGTTGTTCCATTCGACCTGGGTCCTGGCATGACGCTCATCGTATTGGCTGGATCTGGGCTGCCCGGCTCCATGTCTGGGGATGGGAAGAAGCGAGCCCTTGCCGCAGTGGGGGCCGCCGCCTTTCTCTTCGGAGCCACGTTCGTGGTTATCAGTCGGCCCTCGATGAGATCGGCCTGGCTATCTAAATCGCTGTTGCCAAGCAGGAAGACGACCCATCAAGAAAGGCGAAGGCAGTCACACCCGCTCATTGGGTGACCTGGTACGAGTCGTTCTGAAGCCGACGGGCCAACCTCATCAGGAGTCGAACCCCCAATATCGATACCCCGAGAGCCAGGGTCAGGAGGACAGCGAATTCGGCTGCTGTCGAGTAAGGGTTGTCACACGCCTCCAGCCCACTGGGACACAACCCATATCCGGTGCCACCGCCGAGGAGGTCGATCAAGACAAGGATCGGTACGGCCGCAATGGCGACCGCCGTCGCAGAAAGCAACAGCACCGCAAGACGTATGAGGATCACAGCCACAACAACGAAACGGTAACCGGACACGGTTCCACAACGGCATACAATCGCTCGCCGTGCCCGCGTACTACTCAGAGCCATTCACCGAAGACGAAACCGTTGTCCTAAACCGCTTCTTCACCAACACCGACCTCCCGGTGTTCGGACTGGTCAATCTGCCCGAGGTGGTCAAGGGCGCATTGTTCGCAAGGTACTCACGGTCGCCCAAGTCTCTCCGCCGACTGTTTCTCGACGAGTTCGTCTCCGACCCTGACACCGGAATCGACGCGCTCGCCCTCAACTTGGGCGATGACCCCCGGGTGGCTACCAAGAAGGCCGAACAACTCTACACCCGGATCTTCTTCGACTACGGGGACGACTCGGTGGCCCAATTGGGAGGGGCCCACCTCGCTTGCGAACAGGCATCGAACCTCCTCACCAAGGTTCTGGAGTGGGGTCGTCTCGCCGCCTACCTGGAACAATCCACGCGTTACATCAAATACGACGTCGCACTAGGCGATCGGTATCGGTATCTCGTGCCCGACGAGATAGCGGCGTCTCCATTTGGTGATCGCTATCTCGCTCATATGGAGCACGTGTTCGACACCTACTCCCGAATGGTGGCCCGAATGACCACGGTGTTCGAGGGGCAGCACCCGCGACAAGAAGGTGACCCCAAGTGGATCTGGAATGCCACGATACGAGCCAAGGCCTGCGACACAATCCGGGGCCTTCTCCCGATTTCGACACTCTCCAACCTCGGCATCTATGCCACAGGACAGGCATATGAGATGAGTCTTGTCCGGATGCGGGCCAACCCTCTGGCGGAGGTTCGCCAGTACGGCGAGATGATGCTCGCCGAACTCCGCCAGATCATTCCGGCGTTCCTCACCCGGGTCGACCTGGCCGAACGTGGTGTCCAGTGGTCGAGTTATCTGGAGAAGGTCCGTCTAGATCTCGAGGAAAAGGGTGAGGATCTAGGGACACCCGACGACCCCGGCCAATCGGTGACACTCACCGATTGGGATCCCGACGCGGAGACAAAGATCGCCGCCGCCGCGCTCTATGCCGTTTCGGAGCTCCCCGACCAGAAACTCCAGGAGTTGGCTCGTGAGATGAGTTCGGCGCAGAAGGCAGAAATCGTGGCCGCAATGGTCGGCGATCGAGCCAACCGTCGGCACAAGCCGGGACGTGCGATGGAAAGGTCGACCTATCGCTTCGACGTCAAATGCGACATTGGCGCCTTCCGCGACCTTCAGCGACACCGGCTCATGACGCTCGAATGGCAGCGCTATTCGACACGTCTCGGCTACGACATCCCGGATGACGTGGCGAGCCATGGGCTGGAGACAGACTGGACGGCCCTGATGGACTCCTCCGGTGAGTTCTATGAGGACGTCAGAGCAGACCTGGGCCCGGACGTGGCTCAATACGTGGTGCCGTTCGCTTACAACGTCCGTTTCGTCATGGAGATGAACCCCCGCCAGGCATTTCACCTCATCGAACTGCGCAGCCAGCCCGCCGGACACTCGGCGTACAGGACTGTCGCCCACCAGATGCATCGGGCAATCCGGGACGTCGCCGGCCACCGACTGATCGCAGATTCGATGAAGTACGTCGACTACACCGACGTCGACCTGGAACGACTCGAGGGCGAGCGTCAGGCCCAGAAGAAACGGGACGCGGCCAATCAACCGTCTTGATCTTCCCGTGAGCGGTTTGGGCGACACACTTTCCAAATCGCCCCAATCCGGCACTTGGTATAACGTCAGGTCATGGCCGATTTCGACGTAGATGCGATGATCCAGCGCTTCCATGATCGGGCAAAGGTCGTAAAAGACAGACCCCTGCCCCCGGTTGCTGGAACCGAACGACAGAAGTTCATCGAACAAGCACAGCTCGACTACACCGACTTCGCCCTTGTCGCTGGTTCCAATTGGTCGGTTGAGGACAACAAACTCGTCCTGAGGATCGAGCTGGGCGCCCAAGACTGACCGGCCATCCAATGCTCGACAAACGGCTCGTCATCGTGTCCGGCAAGGGCGGTGTGGGCAAGTCCGCCGTCGCCGCCGGGTTGGCTCTTCTGGGTCAACGTAACGGACTGCGGGTTCTGGCCGTCGAGATGGGTTCACCCGGCGGCTTGTCTACACACTTCTCGACAGGCCCATTGGAGTTCAAACCGCGAGAGGTCCGTCCGGGGCTTCACGCGATGCACATCGTGCGCTCCGAAGCGTTGCTCGAATATCTCTCCCTTCAGTTGCGTCTTCCTGGCGTGAGGCGCTTCGGGGCTGTCGCACGCGCTTTTGATGCCCTCGCTACGGCGGCACCGGCGATCAGGGAGATCATCACGATCGGGAAGATCCTCTGGGAGGTGAAAGAGGACCGGTGGGATCTGGTTGTGGCCGATGCTCCGCCGACCGGGCAGATCGGCTCCTATCTTCGTGCACCGCGGAGCATCTCCGAACTAGTTCCGACCGGACGAATACGCGCCCAGTCCGAGTGGATGACAGCTACGCTTGCAGACGCTGACATGACTCAGTTGGCCATTGTCACGCTCCCCGAGGAGTTGCCGACCACGGAGACATTGGAGACGATGCGCTGGCTCGAGGACGAGCACATCGTCCCGCCACCCGTGGTCATCACCAATCGGGCTCTGCCCGAACTCGAGGACAAATCCTCACCGGATGGGGTGGTCGGAGAGATCGCCAACCTCCACAGGTCGCTCTGGTCCGAACAGCAACACTGGCTTGCTCAGGTGCCGCCCGATCTGACCCTGCCCTATATGTTCGGCCTTTTCACACCGGGCGAGGTGGCGGCACACATGAGCGATGAGCTGGAGACTCTGACATGACCAAGACACTCCTCGTCACCGGGGCCGGAGGTGTCGGCAAGACCACCATCGCCGCGGCTGTCGGTGTCATCGCCGCGCGAGAGGGTCTCCGCACCCTCGTGGTCACGGTCGACCCCGCCCGGCGCTTGGCCTCAGCACTCGGGATATCGCATCTTGGCGATGAGCCAACACCCCACGTCGACGAACCGCTCCTGTGGGCGGCGATGCTCGACGCAGCCGCGTCGTGGAGGGCCGTGGCCATGCGCCACGCTGATCCGGACGTGGCAACCCGACTAGCTGACAACGAGTTCTTCCAGGCTGCGTCAGAGCACTTTCCCGCCTCTCAGTCATACGCGGCGGCCGACCAGGCGGCGACCTTCGTGCAGGCCCGGGCTTGGGACCTGGTCGTGGTGGACACACCGCCTTCGGGCGGAGGCATCGACTTCTTCGCCGCACCGGCCCAGATGGCCGATCTTGTCGGCGGCAGGCTTCTGCGCTGGATCACCGGAGGCCCGTTGCCGGGGCGCAAGCTCCTCTACAACCGCGCCGCCCGGCCGATGCTACGTGTTGCCGACTCGATCCTTGGCTCCAACCTCCTCGAAAGGGTGGCAGAGTTTCTTGTTGACCTGCGGACGACTTATGACGGCGTGGCGCGCCGGGGACGGGAGATCGAGAAGGTGATGCGGGAGTCGTCAATCGTTGTCATCACCACCGCTGATCCGGTGCCGGTACGCGAAGCGGTCAAATTCTATCGCGAGTTGCCGGGACTCGCCTCCACACCCGAAGCCGTCATCTTCAATCGGTCCCTCCCCGATGCCTGGGCCAACCCGTCAGTGCCGCCCAAGACAACAGCCGAATTGAGGCATATTGCCGAACTCTGGGGATCGGAGACGCTTCGACAGCGCGACATGAGAGAGGAGTTCTCTGCGCGCTACGGAGCAACTGTGGCGACAGTTCCGCTGTCAGATGAGCCGCTCACCGACCTCGACGGCCTCGCCCTCCTGATGAGCCAAGGTTCCGGAATCCCCTGGGAGCGAATTGGAGTGGGATGAGACGCATGAGATCTTCTCATGCTCAACGCTGCCGCGTTCTTTGACAGTCCCAAGGCCACGGTCCGGATCGGCCAGCGCAAGCTGGGCGACTGGTACCCACCACTAGAGGATGGCCTTCGGGCCCAGCAGCTCCTTCAATTCGGCAAACAACGCCGACCGCGGTTCCACTTTGTGCGCATCACTCAGTTTGAGAACCTTGGTGTCCCCGTCGTCGGTCATATGTAGATACACCGAGGCCGATCCGGGATGGTTCTTCAAGATAGTCTTGAGACTGTTGACAGTCTCGGGTGTGAGGCGACCCGCCGGGATGGTGAGACGGATCGTTGAGTCATCCCTGATCTCCAGCTCCTTCAACTCCCGCGCTACAACCTTGACATCGTCGCCCCGGTGATCGAGGTGGCCCGAAATCACGAGAACCGCGTCCTCGACGATGAGAGGGCCATAATCATGCACGGTCTTTGGAAACGCGATGCACTCAACCGAGCCCTCCAGGTCTTCCAACTGGAAGAAGAGCATCGGATCGCCTTTCTTGGTCCAGCGCCGGGTGATCGAGCCGACGATTCCACCAACCGAGAGCGATGATCGATCGCTCAGATCGCCAAGTTCTGCGATCGAGGTTGATGTGGCCGCGGCGAGCGCAGCCCCCAACGACAGCAATGGGTGGTCCGAAACGTAGAGTCCCAACATCTCCTTCTCGAAGGCGAGACGCGTCTTCTGGGGCCATGCCAGATCGGGCACCTCGATGTTGGTCTCCTCAACGGAGTCGTCATCCCCCGCAAACAAGGAGTACTGGCCCATCTCTTCGTTACGACGCCGTTCCAGAGTGGCATCGAGTATCTGCTCATGGACCAGTGTGAGGCCCTTGCGGGTATCACCGCTCCCATCAAAGGCACCGGCTTTTATCAGCGATTCGATCGACCTCTTGTTGAGAACCGCAGTGTCGACACGATTGACAAAGTCCATGAAGGACTTGAGTGGTTGGTCCTGACGGGCCTCGATAATCTTCTCGACGGCACCCTCGCCGACGTTCCTGACAGCCGAGAGGCCGAACCGGATACGCCCATCGTGAACGGTGAAGTCAGACTCCGATTCGTTTATGTCGGGGACCAGCACCTCGATACCCATCCGGCGACACTCATTCAGGTAGACGGCGGTGCGGTCCTTGTTCGTTTTGGTAGCCGTGAGCAAGGCGGCCAGGTATTCGGCCGGATGGTGGGCCTTGAGATAAGCGGTCTGATAGGCGAGCAACCCGTAACCCGCCGAGTGGCTGCGGTTAAAGCCGTAGCCGGCGAAGTGTTCGATCAGTTTGAAGATTTCACGGCCGGTTTCCTCGGGAAATCCCTGGTCGATGGTGCCGGTTACAAACTTCTCTTCCTCGGCCACCATCACCGATTTGATCTTCTTCCCCATCGCCCTTCTCAGCTCGTCGGCGTCGGCCATGGAGTAGCCGGCGATCTCCTGGGCGACCATCATCACCTGCTCCTGATACACCATGATCTGGTAGGTGTCGGCCAGCTTCTCGGTCAGTACGGGGTGAAGTTCCTCGATCTCGGCTCGCCCGTTTTTGCGGTCGGCATAGAGGTTGTGCATGTTGGCGCCCATCGGGCCCGGTCGGTATAGGGCGACCAGAGCGATCACGTCGTCGAAGATGTCCGGTTTCAGAGATCGGATCAGGGCACGCATCGCCGTACCTTCCATCTGGAACACCCCGATGGTGTTACCAGACTGGAGAAGTTCGAAGGTGGTCGGGTCGTCCGTTGGGACGTTGTCGATGTCGACTCGCTCACCGGTCGTTTCCTCAACCAGTTCGAGACAACGTTCGATGATCGACAGGTTGCGCAGACCAAGGAAGTCCATCTTGAGGAGTCCGAGAGCCTCGATTCCGTGCATCTCAAACTGGGTGACCATCTCTGCATCCTCACCCTTGCGCTGGACGGGGACGATGCCGATCAGAGGTTCAGGAGCAATCACCACGGCAGCAGCGTGGATCGAGTCCTGGCGACGCAGTCCTTCGAGTCCACGTGCGGCGTCGATGACCTCCTTGGCGCTCGGGTCCGCCTCATACATCTCACGCAGGCCGTGGGCGTTGGCGTACCAGTCCTTGACCTCGGATGCCGCACCAGACGATGGTGGAGATAGAACCTGGTCAAGGGTTGGGTCTTTTCCGAGAATCGACGGCGGCATCGCCTTCGCCAGCCGGTCCCCCATCGAATAAGGGTGGCCGAGGACACGGGCAGCATCCCGAATGGCCTGCTTCCCCTTGATTGTGGCAAAGGTGATGATCTGGGCCACACGATCGCTGCCGTACTTCTCGGCGGCGTAGCGGATCATCTCTCCCCGATACCGTTCGTCGAAGTCCATGTCGATATCCGGCATCGACTGGCGACCAGGGTTGAGGAAGCGTTCGAAGATGAGTCCGTAGGCAAGTGGATCTATGTCTGTGATCCTCAGGCAATACGAGACGATCGACCCCGCCGCCGATCCCCGACCGGGTCCGACGCGGATCCTGTTCTCGCGGGCATGGCGAATTATGTCCCAGACAATCAGAAAGTAGGCAGGGAAACCCATCTCTTCGATGATCTTGAGCTCGTGCTCGACCCGTTCCCAGACCTCGGCCCCCGGCTCCGCGCCGTACCGTTCCCGAGTTCCCTGCTCGACGAGTCGACGCAGATAGGTCAGCTCGGTCTCACCCTCGGGCACCGAGAAATGCGGGAGGAGAATTTTCCCAAACTCGATCTCGACGTTGGCCCGCTCAGCAATCCACAAGGTGTTGTCGCAAGCCTTGGGAAACTCGTCGCCGGGGAACAGACGGCGCATCTCATCCGACGACTTGAGATAGTGCTCCGACCCCTCAAACCTCAGTCGACCGGGCTCGTTGCGTAGCGATCCGGTCTGAATGCAAAGCAGCACGTCGTGGGCGTCGTGCTCGTCTCGCCGGGTGTAGTGGGCGTCATTGGTTGCCAGCAGTGGGGCATCGATTCGACTGGCGATCTCGAGAAGGTCCGGCATGATGCGTCGTTGGGCCTCGATCCCATGGTCCTGGACCTCGATGAAGAAGTTGTCCTTCCCGAAAACGTCTTGAAAGCGCACCGCCGCAGCCACCGCCGCATCGATGTCTCGAGAGCTTCTCTTGTTCCCCTCCTCGCTGACGGCGTCGGGAGCGAGAAGTTGGGGCACGAGCCCGCCGAGACACCCGGAAGTGGCGATGATACCCTCGGAGTGCTCTGCCAGGAGCTCGATATCCATTCGGGGCTTGTAGTAGTACCCATCGAGAAACGCCTTCGATGACAGTTGGAGAAGATTGCGATACCCCACTTCGTTCTCAGCAAGAAGATTCATGTGGTATCGCCGGTTCTCTGCGCCGACCGGCCGATCCCAACGCGAGCCTTCCGTGTAGTAGGCCTCTATCCCGATGATGGGTTTGATGCCCACATTGTTGGCGGCCTTGACAAAATCGACTACGCCGTAGAGATTCCCGTGGTCGGTTATGGCGATCGCAGGCTGGTCGTCTGCGGCGGCCGCTTCGACCACGTCTGTGATCCTCGCCGCACCGTCGAGTAGTGAGTATTCGGTGTGCAGATGGAGATGGGCAAAGGACACTGTTTGTCAGACCAGACTTACACGGGTGTAATTCTAGGAATCTAGCAGCGAGGCCGTTGCCCGGCGACACCGCGAAATACCACGATCGGATTCAGATCATCACGGAGAGAGCGGCAACAACTGCTACCGCAACTCCGGTGACGGTGCGCAAAACCTCGATGTTGGAACCACGCAGCCGGGACCAGGTCTCACCGATGGCAAAGCCGGCGATCAGCCCCCCTAGATGGGCCTGCCACGCGATGTTGGGCACGAGGAACGGAATCGCCGCGTTGATCAATAGGAGAAAGCCGATCTGGCGAAGCATGGCCCGGCCTTGCATAGTGTTGCGGCGATGCAAGGCCCAGCTGAGCCAAACGCCAAATAGGCCGAAAATGGCGCCCGACGCACCGACTGCGACATCGAGTGGATCTCCGAGATAAAAGGCAAAGGCCCCCCCTACCCCCGCCGACGCCAAGAAGAGACTGACGAAAGGCCACGTTCCGACGCCGCGCTCGATCTGAGGTCCGAGTACCCAGAGGGCCCACATGTTGAACAAGATGTGGGTGATCGAGGCGTGAAGCAAGATCGGTGTGAAGATCCGCCACCATTCCCCTGCTGCAACAGCCAGGTTCCACTGAGCAAGGGTCTCGAATATCAAGTCACCCGACTGTCTGAATCCTGTGAGCGCGAAGAACCCGACCGCCAGTGCGATGAATGTCTTGGTGGCGGGGGCGCCGCTGGCACGAGAGGACCGAGCACCGGTAGGAATTATCTCCTGGGTTCCCTCCGAACGCACACATTCGGGACACCGTTGTCCAACTGAAGCGTCGATGGAACAAGCGGCACAGATCGGCCGGTCACATCGACTGCACTTGAGAAGTGTGTGGCGATCGGGATGGCGATAACAAGCCGGAGCTGCGGTGGTGGGATCCTGTGTCACCGACTCGACGGTATCCGACTCGACGGTTTATCCAGTGCCATGTTGATCGAGATAGTCGAGCACCGCACGGAGATCCGGTGCTAGTGGCGAGTCAACCCTGACACGCTCACCGGTTGTGGGATGGCTGAACTCGACACGGGAGGCATGGAGGAAGGATCGTGGAGAGGTCACCCTCGTCGTCCTACCACCATAGGTTTTGTCGCCAATCACCGGGTGGTCAACTGCAGAGAGATGCACTCTGATCTGATGGGTCCGCCCTGTCTCCAGTCGGACGGTCAGCAAGGAACACTCGAACCTCGGGTATTCACGATCAACTTCGTAGTGCGTGGTGGCACTCTTGCCGCCCGGCACGACGGCACGACGCATCGGTCGTTTCGGGTCACGTCCGATCGGAGCTTCGATTGTCCCGGTCGGCGCCTCGAACCGGCCATCAACCAGGCATGTGTAGACCCTCGTGATCTCCCTGCGTTTCAATTGGCCGACGAGAGCCTCATACCCAAGAGCCGTCCGAGCCACGACGAGAGCGCCAGACGTGTCTTTGTCGAGACGATGCACCAGACCCCAGCGGTCGACAGAACCCACCCCCTCGAGCTCGGGATACCGGTAGAGAAGACCCGCTGCCAGCGTTCCCAGGCTGCGGCCAGCACCAGGGTGGACTATCACGCCGACAGGCTTGTCCACAACGATCACCGTGTCGTCCTCGTAGAGAACACCGAACTCCACCGGCTCCGCCTGCAGTTTGACAGCTGGCCTGGGAACCGGCGTCGTGATAGTCGACCCCTCCGTCACACGATCTGCGGGTCTGGCTGTCACCCCATCGATGGAGACACCGTCGTCGATCAAGTCGCGGGCTTGAGCCCGACTCACTTCGAGCAGGGTTGCCAGGACCTTGTCGACTCTGGCCCCATCGAGTTCGGACGGGACCTCGACTGTTATCTCGTTTGCCACGCGTGTATGAGTAGCAGTCCGACCGCGATCGTGACCGATGCATCCGAGATGTTGAAAGTCGGGATCCACCACATACTTATCCAGTCAATGACCTTCCCGTCCAGAAACCCTTCACCTCGGAATACGCGATCAATCAAGTTTCCGTTGGCCCCACCGAGCACCAATCCCAGTGCGGCCACCTCGAGAAAAGGTCGCTCGGTTCGAATCGACCAGAGGACGAAAACGGATACGACGATTGCTGCCACTCCCATGAATGGCCCGGCGTTTTGGAACAACGAGAACGCAGCCCCCGGGTTCTCGGTGAATGTGAAGGTGAGAAACCCCGGAATGACCTCTAATGGAGAATCGGCAAAGTGTGCGGACGCATACCGTTTGGTGACCAGGTCGGCCACGACAACAGCCAGGGCTATGCCCAGCGTGGTCGAATAGCGCCGGTTCAATTGAACTTGGCGGCGCATTCGACGCAGAGCGTCGAATAAGGCAAAACGTCAAGACGCTCGATCGGAATGGCCGTGCCACAGTTTTCGCAAATCCCGTAATGCCCAGTCTTGATTCGGGCCAGGGCGTGATCCACCTTGCTGATGAGATCGAGAGTGTTCTGCTCGATTGACAGCTCTTTGGCGTATTCGAGCTTCAACGAACTGGCCTCGGCATTACCCGGATCGGGGCTCCGGTCTGATGAGCTCTCCGTCAGCCGGGCTACCTGGAGTTCGCGCTCGTACTCCTCGACAAGCCCCTCGAGACGCGTCCTCTCGTCCTCCAGGTGTTTCCTGAAGCGCTCAACTGTGGACTTCGCCAGTTTTCGTGCCACGTTCTTCCTTCTGAAAGGGCGGGAACCCTACCAACGTCATGAAAGCAAGCCGAGTTTCCTCCGAACAGTCTCGACATCGCCGTTGGCCACCTGAAACACCTTGTGACGGCTAGTCATTCCCCCGATCAGACTCACTGGAGGCCCCAGCAGGCTCTCGAGAAGCCTCATCGCTTCCTCGTTGGCCCGGTCACCCTCTGGGGGCGCGGTCACCCTGAGCTTCACCTTGTCGCCATGAAGGCCAACAAATTCGGAGCGGGATGCACCGGGCACGACCCAGGCGTCGATTGTCACACCCATGGCGCTAAGTCTGATGGGAGACCCGCTCACCCCGACACAGTAGATCCTTGGCACAAGTCGGTAGATGGCCTGGGAGCAGCCACGCCTACCATTCCGCCATCACTGAAATGGCCTATTTGGAGAAGAAGTGACACCAGAGAAGACAACGTTCACCCGGGTCGAGCCCTCGGTTCACTTTCCGGATCTCGAACAAGAGGTTCTCAAATTCTGGCGCGAATCTGACGCCTTCGCCGAGTCGGTGCGAAGACGCCCGGAGAACAACGAATACGTGTTCTACGACGGACCACCTTTTCCAACGGGTAGCCCCCACTATGGGAACCTCCTCGCCGGAGTCATCAAAGACATGGTTCCCCGCTACTGGACGATGCGGGGATATCGAGTGGAGCGCCGGTTCGGGTGGGATACCCACGGGCTGCCGATCGAGATGGAGGTCGAAAAGCGTCTCGGGATCTCCGGTCCCAGAGAAATCAACCAATATGGCGTAGCCCGCTTCAACGAAGCATGCCGACTCGAGGTCCAGGCCAACACCGAAGCATGGGAGGTGCTGACGGAACGGATCGGCCGGTGGGTCGACTTCGAGAACGCCTACACGACCATGGATCCGGAGTTCATGGAGACCATATGGTGGGTTTTCTCCCAACTTTGGGACAAGGGTCTCGTCTACCGCGACTTCAAGGTCCTTCCCTACTCGTGGGGCGCCACGACTCCTCTCTCCAACTTTGAGGCCAACCTCGATTACCGGGACACCGAAGACCCGTCCATCACGGTACGTCTCGAAATCCTCGATGGCAACGAGAAGGTCCAAACCGGCGACTATTTCCTGATCTGGACGACCACGCCATGGACTCTTCCCGGGAACCTGGCAGTAGCCGTTGGCCTGGACCATGACTACGTTCGAATTTTCTCCGAGGGTGACCACTATTGGATCGCCGCGGAAAGAGCATCATCAGAATTTGGCGAAGAACCTCACATGGTGGACACGGCCCGAGGCCGTGACCTCCTCGGGATCTCCTACGACCCACCTTTCGACTATTTCGGTGAGGAGCGAGACAGGGGCGCCTTTCGCACGATCGAATCGGACCATGTCACTGTTGACGAGGGAACTGGTTTGGTCCACTTGGCACCGGCATACGGTGAGGCCGACTTCCTGGCTCTCCAGAACGCCGGACTGAACAACCTCGTCGACCCGGTCGATCCCGAGGGAAGGTTCAACGACGAAGTGCCGGATGTGGCCGGCCAGAACATCAAGGACGCGGACTCGACCTTGATCCGACTCCTCGAGGAATCGGGAAAGCTCGTCAGGTCCGAGCGCATCACCCACTCCTATCCCTTCTGCTATCGCACCGGCACCCCTCTCATGTTCAAGGCGATTCCGACCTGGTTCGTCGCTGTTGAGCAATTTCGAGATCGCATGGTCGAGTTGAACGACACGATCCATTGGGTCCCCGACTATGTCGGCAGTCGTCGCTTCGGCAATTGGCTCGCCGGAGCCAGGGACTGGGCGATAAGCCGCAACAGGTATTGGGGTTCGTGCATTCCGATCTGGGAGTGCGATGGCTGTGACGAACAAGTAACAGTGGGCTCTCTGGACGAGTTGGAAAGCCTTTCGGGACAACGTCCGAGTGATCTCCATAAGCACATCCTCGATGAGATCCAATGGGACTGCGCAACTTGTGACGGCGTGATGATCCGAGTGCCCGAGGTTCTTGACGTTTGGTTTGAGTCCGGCTCGATGCCTTACGGAAAGCTCCATTACCCGTTCGAGAACAAAGAGCGTTTCGAGGCCACTTATCCGGCCCAGTTCATCGCAGAAGGCCTCGACCAGACCAGAGGCTGGTTTTACACACTGATCGTTCTATCGACTGCCCTCTTCGATCGACCGGCATTCGAAAACTGTGTCGTCAACGGGATGATTCTTGCCGAGGACGGCCACAAGATGTCGAAGAGCCTGAAGAACTACGCCGATCCTTCTGAGATCCTCGATGATCTTGGCGCCGATGCTCTCCGGGCGTTCTTGATCAACTCGCCCGTGCTCCGTGCCGAGCCTCTCCGTTTTTCCAAAGATGGGGTGGCCGAAGTAGTGCGAACCGTTCTCCTCCCGATGTGGAACACGTACAGCTTCTTCACGACATACGCCGAAGCAGACGGGATAACGATCGAGGACCTGGCAGCGGCCCCACCAGCCGCGGACAGACCCGAGATGGACCGCTGGATCCTCTCCGTCCTCCAGAGCCTCATCGAGGAAGTCAACACACAGATGGAGGGCTACTACCTCTACAACGTGGTGCCACCGATTCTGGGTCTCATCGATCATCTCACCAACTGGTATGTGCGCCGCTCCCGAAGACGTTTCTGGCGTTCCCGGGGTGAGACCGGCGAGGGTGACACCGACAAGCTCGCCGCATTCGCCACGCTCTACGAGGTTCTCACGACGTTTAGCGAGGTTCTCGCCCCTGTCCTGCCATTTATCACTGAGCACATCTATCAGGATCTAGTAGCCCGTCACCAGTCCGACGCCCCGTCGAGCATCCATCACAGAGACTTCCCCATGGCGGACGAAGCACTCATCG
Source organism: Acidobacteriota bacterium (assembly GCA_004356805.1). Lineage (GTDB taxonomy): Bacteria > Actinomycetota > Acidimicrobiia > Spongiisociales > ZC4RG35 > SZUA-217. Next base: position 31,078 of record SMXW01000064.1, read on the forward strand.
ATCGAGAGCTGGAAACAGCGATGGCCCACGTCCGCGAGGTGGTGCGGCTCGGGCGCAATCTACGAAAGAGGGAGGGCCATAGGGTCCGCCAGCCCCTCTCCCGGCTCACCGTCCTAACCCGCGACCCGAGCGTCGCCGGTGCCGTCGCAACCCATGCTTCGGTCATATCCGACGAGCTAAATGTGAAGGAGGTAACGGTCAGTTCGGATGAGACTGCCTTCGTGCACCTCTCGGCCAAGGCAAATTACCGCAAGCTCGGCCCCATTCTCGGCTCCAGAATGACTGATGCCGCCACGGCGATCGCCGGGCTCTCCGGCGACCAGATAGAAGACCTTCTCGCAGGGGGCTCTACGGAACTTGTCGGACAACAGATCACCCTCGACGATATCCTCGTTGAGCGAATTCCAGTCGACGGGACCATTGTCGAAACCGGTTCGGAATTCGCATGTGCACTTGACACGACTATCACCAGAGATCTCAAACTCGAAGGTCTTGCCCGTGAGATTGTGAGCAAGGTCCAGAACATGCGTCGCCAAGCGGGTCTTCAGGTTTCTGATCGGATCCATTTGACCTGGCAAGCAGCCGACGACGACGTCGTGGCGGCTTTCGATCAGTACAGCGACCACATCACAAGTGAGGTTCTGGCGTCCGAACTGATGAGAAGCAACGAGGTTGATGCCAATGATGTCGAGATCGACGGTCACACCATTCGGCTGGAGGTCGTCAAGGCCTAGTTACCTGCCGTCGGAGTGCCCCGTATGAGAGCAGCGCGGAAAGGATGAAGACTTACGCCGAAAAGACCCTCGGCCACGAACGGGTCTTCCTCCATGAATCGGCGAGCATCCTCTTCGCTGTCGGCCTCGAGAATAACCACTGAAGGCCCCACCCCGTCGAGACTTCGACCAGCGAGAATGACGATTCCATCTTCCGTTGCCTGCGCCAGACGCCGATAGTGCTCGGCGCTCGCTTTTTCATCCTTCTCTGACCAGGCAGTCGGATCAGTGAGTAGCTCGGGCCGGTCGCCCGGGAGGAATTGGTATATGAACTCAGGCAAGCTGCTTACTCGCCCCGGTCGTCGTGCTCCATGGAGGAGAGCTCCCCCGTGGAGTCGTTGCCCAGCTCGTCGTCTTCTTCATCACCGACCATGCCGGCGTCCGATCCGTGATTGGTGTCGTCATCACCAGAGTCGTCATCACCGACATGAGAGTTCGCAACATCTGAGGGGTCCTCGCCGTCGTCGGGGGAGATGTCCAGATCCTGGTCGGTCTGGTGGTGGCCACCAATCGAGTCGTCCATCTCATCCAATCGATCGGCCACTTCGGTAGCCAACACTGCGAGTTGGGTGCGGACACCGGCAACATGGTGAGTGAGCTCGGTCATCTCCTCTTCGACGGCCTTCTTCTTTGCGTCACGCTCAGTTGCCCACGAGTCGGCCTCGGACAGTACATCTGCGAGGATCTGGTTGGCTTCTTCCCGGGCATCCGCGATCATCGTGTCGGCCGTCACCTGGGCGGTCATGAGGACACGACCGATGACGCTCTCACTCTCGACAGGTGTCGAGTCGGCCACCGGATTGCTTGCCTTAGTTTCGACGATTTGATCCTGAAGGTCGCGAATCGTCGCGATGACGTCATCGAGAAAATCGTCAACCTCATCGAGGTCGTAACCTCTGAGGACTGTTGAGAAGGTCTTCTGCTCTACGTCCGCTGGTGTCATTCCCATGATCCAAAGCCTTTCGCTCGAGCGGCAGGGTAAGAACCGGAGACCGTGCCTCTAAGGATCAGACTAATCGGCGGAGAATCTGAATTCCGACGAGGAGGATGATCGGTGACAGGTCAAGCGCTCCTCCGCCAAGCCGGACTGGTGGGATCACACGCCGTATCGGCAATATAACCGGATAGATGATCCGGTCGAGAAAGGTCTGGAGTCGCCCGACGGCGTGCGCGGACGAGGCTGGTATCCACGACAGGATCACCCAAAGAAACACCGCATAGAAGTAGAGAGTGAGAGCGAAGTCGATGATCGCCCGGATGATGCTCACCGATCAGTCGACGTCGTCGAGCTCGTAAGCCCCTAGAGAAGCCAGACGTCGCTTCTCGTCGCGACTCAGAGTCACACGGGGCGGCAGAACCGCCACCAAGCCATCGCCGATCCTCCGCATCGATCCATCGAGGGCATAGATCAGACCGGATGAGAAGTCGACGACACGTCTGACGAGATCTTGATCAATCTGTCTCATGTCGAGCACGACCGGGGTACGTTCACGAATCCTGTCGGCCAGAACTCGGGCATCGCCAAATTCCTCAACAATCAGAATGTCCGACTGGATCTCGACCGGGCGGGCCATTGGACCACCACCCACGACTGACCCCGACCGGCCTTGGGGGCGGATTGCTGATCGCGACGACATCACAGGCGGCTCCACTCTCCTACCTTCAGGCATCGAATCAAGACCGTCTGGATGGATAGCACCATCGGCGGTGGCGGCGATGCCCTCTTCGCCGCCCTCGACGTCTATCTGGTCCTCGTCGACGAGACCCAGATAGACGAGTGCTTTTGAGAACAGTGATGACATCGGTTGGCTCCGGTCAATTGCGCGAGCCAAAGATAGCCCGACCTACCCGAATGATAGAAGCACCTTCCCTTATGGCGATTTCGAAATCGTCAGTCATGCCCATGGAGAGTTCGACAATCGACGGATTCTGCACCGCCACACGATCTCGCAACTCCCTCAGCATCACGAAGAACCGACGACTGGCCTCCGGCTGGTCGGGTATTGGCGGGATAGCCATGAGCCCCTTGACTTCAAGGCCCAATCCGGTCATCCACTCGATAAGCGAAGCAGTTTCTTCTACGTCGGCGCCCGACTTTTGCCCCTCATCACCGACATTCACTTGGAGTAAGACCGGCGGAGGCATCCCCGGACCCTTGACCCAGGCTGAGGCAAGGGACCGCCGATCCATTGAGTGAAGAAGATGGCTGAGGGGCCGCACAACCCTCGTTTTGTTTGATTGAAGTGAGCCAACGAAATGCCAACGGATGTCATCAGGAAGCAGGGGCGCCTTGGTTGCCAGCTCCTGTGCCCGGTTCTCTCCGAAGTCGCGGTGCCCTTCCTCGTAGACCCTGATGATCTCTTCGGCCGATTTGGTCTTTGAAACGGCAACCAGGGTGATTTCGCTGGTGTCGCGCCCGGATCGCATCGCAGCATCCGATACCCGTTTCATCACCGACTCGTAGCTCACGAGACCCACCCAACTGCCGCCAGACGATCGGGTTTGCCGTTCATCCGGTGACTGAACCAGTCGTCGTTGTGATAGGTGCAGCCCTTTGACACCCAGGTCTCGAGTCCACCGAGCTGGCGAAGAATCGAACCCGCGAGGTCCACCGAACTGGTACCCCAAGTAGTAGTCGCGCCGTCGTCTGAAAACTCGCTGATCAGTTCGGTACCCACCTCGAAGCAGCACGGTCCTATCCCGGGTCCGATGGCGGCCCTGGTCGGAGCGTGCCCGTTGCGAATCATCACTGACCTCATCTCACCGACGACACCCGCCAGCACACCTCTCCAGCCCGCGTGGGCCACGCCAACCGCCCCCGATGCGGACATGACAACACCAAAGCAGTCGGCCGTGAAGACAGCCACAGGTAGACCGGGCTCTGTCGTCCAGACTGCGTCGGCGTTGCCGGCATCACCCGAGACGGTGGCCCGCACCACATCTCTGCCATGAACCTGATGAACAGTGGCCCATGAATCCGAAACACCGAGCGCCTCGCTGAGCAAGGCGCGTGCGTTGAGGTCATTGCGCATGTCACCATCCGTTGCCTCGCTGAACGCTGCCCCGTGCAACTGGGGCGGCCGGATCATCCTTGAACGAAGCTCGGGATGTCGAGCATGTCATCTCCATCATCAATGGCAGACGACTTTGGCTTCGGTTTCGAGTCGGAAGGCCTATGCGGGCGGCGGCCCTCTTCGAACCCAGCAGCGATAACAGTGATCTTCATCTCCTCACCGAGGTCATCGTCGATGATGGCCCCGAAGATGATGTCCGCCTCGGGGTCGGCGTGATCGGAAACGACTCGAGCGGCTTCGATTGCCTCGTGAAGAGTCATCGAGGACGGTCCCGAAACCGAGAGCAAAACGCCCTTGGAGCCATCCATTGAGCTCTCCAGCATCGGACTGGAAATGGCACGCTCGGCGGCCTGACTGGCCCGGTTCTCACCGGTGGCACGACCGATGCCCATTACCGCCGAACCGGCGTCGGACATTATGGTCCTCACGTCGGCGAAGTCGACGTTGATCAGTCCTGGCGTGGTGATCAGATCGGTGATCCCGGTGACACCACTCATGAGGACCTCATCGGCGAGACGGAAGGTCTCCGCTATTGGCGCCGATGGGTCACCGACGTCGAGAAGCCGATCGTTGGGGATGATGATGAGAGTATCCACCGCCTCCCTGAGGGCCTCGATGCCTTCCTCGGCATAGGCAGCTCGGCGACGCCCCTCGAACCCAAAAGGACGGGTGACGACACCAACGGTGAGGGCACCGACCGATCGGGCAACCTCAGCAACAATCGGGGCTCCGCCGGTTCCGGTCCCACCTCCCTCGCCGGCAGTGATGAATACCATGTCCGAGCCTTTGAGGGCGTCTTCCAACTCGGCGCGATGCTCTTCGGCCGCTGCCCGACCTATCTCGGGATTGGCCCCCGCGCCAAGACCACGAGTCACGTCGCGTCCTATGTCCAATTTCACATCCGCATCACTCATCAACAGAGCCTGCGCATCGGTATTCAGTGCGATGAACTCGACGCCGCGGACACCGGCCTCGACCATTCGGTTGACGGCGTTGACTCCACCGCCACCAATCCCAACGACTTTGATCACGGCCAGATAGGCGCCACCTGTATTGCTCAAGGGGGGATAACCTCCATTCAGCTGAAATCTGAAAGCTGAAGTAGAGGTTTACCGTTAGACCGGGGCTAAGTAAACCCCCAATGTCTAAGGCTTTACAACAACATTAGGGTTCGGTGGTATCAGAGTTGGAGTCACCCGAGCCGGACTGTTCCACCTCACCGTCTCGATTTTCATCAACTTCTTCCGGGGAAACCGGAGGGGTTCCGGGTAGCTTGACTGCGGGGTGCGTCGGTGCAATGAGGACCAGAATCGAGTTCTCGGCTAGTGGCTCCCGGAGAAGAACGGTGAGACTCAAGGCCTTGGCCCCCATCTCGACAGGACGACCGAGACGAACCTGATATCCGTCGACGACCGCCCACATCTCGCCGCCTTCGACACGCATCGTTATGCCGAAGTGCATTGAATCGGGAAGACTGGCCACGAACTCCGCCGCCCCCAGTACAAAGACTGAGCTCTCGGCGTCGACGTCGTCGAGCGCCGGAAGCCGTATCCAGGGCATGGTGTCGTCGGGCGAGTTTGGCCCCGGCACCGCTACCCCTTCGGTGTCACGCCGGGCCCACCCACCGGCGGTTTGGAACCATGCGACTGGAACCCGTTCGTCGACTCGGACAATCACCTCATCGGGCCATTCGAGATGGACACGGGCACGTCGAATCCACGGGTCCAACTCCAAGGCCCGTTCCACCGCTTCAGGACGCAGCATGATCATCGGCCTACCGGCCACGACCCGATTCGCTGCCAGTATCTCGTTGGCATTACTTGTGGCGATCCCGGCCGTTCTCACCTGACTGACGCTCAACCAAGGCGAAAAGGCAAGCCAAACGAGGATCCCGGCCATGATCACCGTCACCAAGAACTTGAGTAGTAGCCCGACGTTTCGCCGAGCGGAGTCTTCGGCAACGGCCTGGCGGCGTTCGAGAAGTCTCGGGTCCATCGTCATTTCCTGAATCCCACGAACTGAATCTCCGATTCCAGGATGGTGCCGCTGAGCCTCAAAACCCGTTCTTTGATTTTATCGACGAGCCCCCGCACATCCTCGGAAGTTGCTTCCGGCCCGGCAACGAAGAAATTCGCGTGTTTATCGGACACGGTCACATCGCCCACACGTTGGCCCTTGAGACCGAGTGAGTCGATGAGTTCTCCGGCCGAGATATCGGGCGGGTTCTTGAAAACGCTGCCAGCGTTGAGGGTGCCGCCCGGCTGGTTGTCGCGGCGCCATCGTATGATTTCTCGAATCTTTCGACGACCCTCCTCGGCATTGCCTCGCTCTGTCTCGAATGTCGCGTCGACGATCAGGTCATCCGATTCCACGTTGGAGTGGCGGTAGGACAACTCGAGGGCATCAGGACCGTCGGTACGGGCGGCGCCGTTCCTCAGGTTGATTATCCGGGCCTCGACAAGCCGATCCTTGGTCTCGGAGCCAAAGCACCCGGCGTTCTGTCTGACCGCACCCCCGACAGAACCGGGAATGCCGACGAAGAACTCGAGGCCGCGAAGACCCTGATCGACACACGTCCGCGCCAGCCTGGGAAGCGGGACTGCCGAACCCGCGGTGACTGCTGTCCCTTCAATGCGAGTTTCCGCAAAACTCCGTCTAAGCCGAATCACCAGGCCGGCAAAGCCAGCATCGGCGACCACGAGGTTGGACCCCCTTCCCAACACCAGCAGTGGATGACTGGCCGTGACACCTGTTGCTATCAGCGCTCGGAGCGACTCGATGTCGTCAATCTCCGCGAGGTATCGGGCTGGTCCACCCGATTTGTAGGTGGTCAAGGGTCCCAGCGGCACGTTCTCAAGCACTTTGCCCTGTTCAACGAGACGCGTCAGCGGAGTCACGTCAGGGCACCGAGTCTGGAAGCGAATTCAGTGTGGAGCAGAGTGATGTCACCCGCCCCCATTGTGAGCACCAGGTCTCCGCTATCCACCTTCGGAAGCAGGAACTCAACCAAGTCGGCGCGGTGGGGTACGTAGTAGACCTCGGCGCCGGCCGCTCTCGCGGCGTCTGCAACCAATTCGCCGGTCACACCGGGTACTGGTTCTTCCCGAGCGCCGTAAACGTCGGTTACCACGACTACGTCAGCGGATGAGAGGGCGGCGCCAAACTCGTCACTCAATCGCTCCGTCCTGGAATAGAGATGTGGCTGAAACACGGCCCAGAGCCGGCCTTGCGCCACCCCGCTGGCTGCCTCGAGAGTGGCCCTGACCTCAGTCGGATGATGGGCGTAATCGTCATACAGCACCACCCCCCCAACCGTGCCACGATGCTCCCAGCGTCTATCCACTCCCCGAAACGCAGAAAGCCCTCTTGCGATGGCGTCCAAATCGTGACCAAGCTCAGCGAGAAGCGCTAGAACTCCTGTGGCGTTGAGGGCAAAATGTCTCCCCGGCTGTTGTAACTCGACGTTGACACTTCCGGTGGGACCGACCAGCTGGAACGTGCTACCGGGACCTTTCCTCTCGAGACCTTCAATCCTCCACGCAGCAGCGGGTGACTGGCCATAGGTGAGCGTCCTTGCGCGAGAAGCAACCTCGGCTGCCCCCCGATCGTCGACACAGGCAACGACAGGCCCGGACACCGACTCCGCAACTGAGACGAAACTATCGATCAGGTCTTGTTCCGTGCCGAAATGTTCCAGATGCTCGGCCTCCACATTGGTAACGACAAGACCATCGAGATGGAGGTTCTCGAAAGTGCGGAACGCCTCATCCGCCTCCAGGACCAGCAAGTCGGAGGTCCCAACATGGCCGTTCGTCCCCAAGTGGGAAAGCTCGCCGCCCATGACAAAGGATGGATCCAAACCCGTGGATTGCAGAGCGGTGATCATGAGTGCCGTAGTGGTCGTTTTTCCGTGGGTTCCGGTTGCCCCGATCGTCGATATATCGGATGTAAGAGCCTCCAGAAACTGGGGACGTCGCCACGTCGGGATTCCCTCGTCGTGGGCAGCGGCCAGTTCCTGGTCATATTCGGGTACCGCCGAGGACGCCACAACGAGATCCGCTGAAACAGCTACCTCCGGGTGGTGACCCGTGAACACCGCAACGCCGATATCGGCCAAACTTTCCAGGGTGGCGCCACCCCGCAAATCGGACCCCGACACTTCATATCCTTGAGCCACCAGAACCTTGGCAATGGCGCTCATGCCGGTCCCGCCGGCGCCCACGATGTGGATACGCTTGTAGGGAAGCCTCATTGAGCGACCTCCATCATCGCCTTGGCAATCGTGACGGCTGCTTCGGGTCTCGCTATCCGTCGGGCCGAGCTTCGCATCATCTCGAGCGAGTCGTCATTGAAAAGCGTGTTCCTCACGACATCGGACAGCTGGCCAATCTCGGCCTCCGGAAGCGTGATGGCCGCTCCAGATTCGGTCAGATAGCGGGCGTTGCCAGTCTGGTGCCCGGTCGAACCGAAGTCACCCGGAATGAGAATCGATGGTGTCCCCGTGGCTGTTAGCTCGGCAACCGCTCCTCCGGCGCGTGCGACAACGAGATCGGAGATCGCGTAGAAGATCTCCATCGACTCCTCGAACCCAACCCGCATCCATTGGACATTCGGAGCATGCCGGAGCGATCGGTGAGCTTCGATGTTGCGGGCACCGGTCAGATGCACGACTGCCATAGGGGGGCCGTCCCATTGCCCCACCATCGCCGAGACCGCCTCGTTGATCGCTCCCGCGCCTAGTGAGCCACCGAAGACACCAAGTACAGGGGCGTCGAGTTCAATGCCGTAATGTTTCTTCACTTCGGCTCTGAGTGCATCACGATCGAATGACCAGAATCCTTCTCGTACAGGGTTACCCACCCACTCGGCGCCTGGCAAACCACCGGTTTCCGGGAAGGAGCCAAACGTGCGAAGCGCCCAGCGGGCGGCGACGCGGTTGGCCATTCCGGCTTGGGCATTTTGCTCCGAATGTAGGAACGGAATCTTCGCCTTTCTTGCCGCCATGCCGGTCGGGATCGTGACATAACCGCCCATTCCCAGCGCCACCCGCACGGGCTCTTCGAGAATGGCGTGGCGGATCCTGTTCCTTGCCTTGCGAACTACATTGGGCAGGGTGAGATTCTTTGGAGTCAGCGACCGTTGTAGACCCCGAAGCTCTACCTGGAGAAACGGGAAACCTTCCTCGGGGTAGACCTCCGCGGCGAGCCGTTCGCCACCAACAAATAGGACCTCATCCCGGGGGGTCCCCAGGTTGACCAACGCCTCCCCAACTGAGAGACCCGGGAAGACGTGGCCTCCCGTGCCAGCAGCAGCGATGAGAAACGTCATGGCTTCCCATGGACACCGCTTTGAGCGATGTTCACGAGGACACCAAGCGCTGCCATCGAGACGATTAGGTCAGTCGATCCGAACGAGACGAAGGGCAATGCGATTCCGGTGATCGGGACCACGCCCAGAACGCCACCAATGTTTATCAATGCCTGGAACGAGAGCCACACCGTGATTCCTGCGGCGACCATACGACCAAACGGGTCCGGGGCCCGGGATGCCACCGCCCAACCGGCCAGCCCAAGGACGACGAACAGACCGAACACGGTGAGACCGCCGACCAGGCCCGTCTCCTCCCCGATGATGGCGAAGATGAAATCGGTGTGTGCATTGGGAAGGTAGAACCACCGCGCCCGACTCGCTCCAAGGCCGACGCCGAAGAGCCCGCCGTTGCCCAACGCGTAGTACCCCTGGATCACCTGGTACCCGTCGCCGGATGAATCGGCGTACGGATCGAGGAAGGCGGTTATCCGGTCGGCCCTATACGACTCGGAAAAGGCAAAGACGGTGGTTACAAAAACCGCCGCCAACCCCAGGGCAAACACGTACTTCATCGGCGCATTGCTGGCCATGATCACAGCGAGTGCTGCCGCCCCAATGACGATCAGTGTCCCCAGATCCGGCTGCTTGATGATCAGCAACCCCACCAGTCCCACGGTGGCCAAAACGGGCACGATGAAATGACCGAACCGGTTGAGCAATTTGTGTTTGCGCTCGAGGAGGTAGGCCAGCACAAACACGACGGACACTTTGGCCACCTCGGAAGGCTGGAAACTCAGCAGAGGGAGTGTTAGCCATCTTCTCGCTCCGTTGATCTCCGTCCCGACCAGAAGAACGGCCCCGAGGAGTCCGATGGTGAGAAGGAAAAGTGGCACCGCGATCCGGCGGTAGAACTGATATGGAATGCGGCTCGTGATGAGTAAAGCGAGTGTGCCAAGTCCAACTCCAACGAGCTGGCGTTTGAAGAAGAAGAGGCTGTCCTCGGTTCTATCAAGAGCAACTGCCGACGACGCCGACTGAGTGGCACCGAGACCAACGACCACGAGCACGACGACCACCACAAGAAGCGTGGTTGCCGCTCGGTTGTTGGCCTTGAGCATTTCCGCTCTGTCTCGGGCAGCGGCCCGCACGCTAGCGATTGACGTGACTTTGGCGGTCATCGCGGCGGGTCTTCCATTCGTTGCGTTACCAACTCGGCGAATCGGTCTCCTCGCGCGGCGTACGAGTCGAACTGGTCGAAGCTGGCACATCCTGGAGCCAGAAGCACCGTGTCACCGTCCTCGGCCGCCTGAGCAGCCATCTCAACCGCATTGTCCAAAGTTCCGGCAAGCCTCCCCCGCTCACCGGCAGAAGCGGCCAACCCGGGTCCTGCCTCACCTATGCCGATGAGTATCCGAACGTTCGGCTCCGCCGCAATGGGGGTGAGATCCAGTCCTTTGGGTAGGCCTCCTGCGATCAGGATCACGGAATCGTGCGCCCGAATCGAGGAGAGTGCCGCATGTGGGTTGGTTGCCTTCGAGTCGTCGATCCATCGGATTCCGTTCCCCTCGTGAACGAGAGAACGTCGATGCGGTCCAGGCGAATATCCAGTGGCGCCCTTCACCACTGCTTCCTCAGTAGCACCTACCCGCAACGCGAGAGCTGCCGCCGAGGCAATGTTGGCCAAATGACTCGTGTCCTGGGAGGTCAACTCGGAGATATCGATCACGACGTCTCCCACAACGAGCGAACCTTCATCCACTCCGCCGCCTCCGGAAGGAAGTCGTCTTCCGGAGATCGGGTACGTCTCCGACGAAGCTGCCATCGCGAGCTCGGTGGCTCCCCCGTCGTCACAGTCATAGACCAAAAGGTCGTTGCTGGTCTGATTGGCGTAGATGCGAGCCTTCGACGATCGGTAGCCGTATTCAGACCCATGCCAGTCGAGGTGATCGGCAGCAACGTTGGTGATCGCCGCAGCCAGCGGATGGAACGTCTCTGTGAATCTGAGTTGGAAGCTGGAGACCTCTACCACTAGAGCGTCATACCCGTCGTCGGTGAAATCAGACAGCGGTGCTCCGATATTTCCGGTGGCGGGAGCGTTGAGACCCGAGGCTTCCAGCATGGCCGCCGTCGCCTCGGTAACGCTGGTCTTACCGTTGGTGCCGGTGACCGCGATCACCGGGAGTTGCAAGTGACGCCATGCGTACTCAATCTCGCTCCACACCGGAATGCCCCACTCGAGAGCCTCGACGATGGGCATAGACCGTTCAGAGAAACCCGGACTTGCAACCACAACATCGATGCCATTGAGAAGCACCGGGTCCCAACTTCCGTTGGCGATGGCAAATCCCTCCCCCAGGGCCTCCGAAGACGGTTTCTCGTCGTAGATGGTGACCGAAGCACCCTCTCTCCGAGCGAGACGCCCGGCGGCCAGACCCGAGACTCCTGCACCGAGAACGAGCAACCGGCTCACAGAATCCCCTCGAGTCGAAGAAAGTCCCCATAGAAGAACCCGAGACCCAAAGCCACCCCGATGCCGGTGAGAATCCAAAATCGGATTACCACGGTGGTTTCCGGCCAGCCACGAAGATCGAAGTGGAAGTGGAGCGGCGACATTCGGAAGATTCGTTTTCCGGTCAGCCTGAAGCTGGCGACCTGGAGTATCACCGACAACACCTCGGCGACATAGATCGCACCGAGGACAGCCAATAGAAGATGGGTGTTGGTGAGAAGAGCGACGGCAGCGAGCAATCCTCCTATACCCTGGCTGCCGACATCGCCCATGAATACCTTGGCCGGAGGTGCGTTCCACCACAGAAATCCGAGTATTGCCCCAAACATCGCAGCTGAAATGATGGCAAGCTCGAGTGGGTCGACGCCCGAGTAGAAATCCGGATTCCTGAACTGCCAGAAGGCAATGACCGTGTACGACGCGACCACCAATGCCGACGAGCCGGCGGCGAGACCATCCATGCCGTCCGCCAAGTTCACCCCGTTGGCCGTTCCCGTGAGCATCAAAAGCACCCAGATGACAAAGAAGGGTCCGAGGTCGATCCCGAGTGGTCTGACGAAGGAGATTTCGGTGACCACGCCAGCCACTGATGCCCCCCATGCAAAAAGGGCAGCAATCGCCAACTGCATGCCGAACTTCACGGCCTTCGACAAACCGAGGCTTCGTTTCCCCTTGTATTTGGCCCAATCGTCGGCAAACCCGACAAGGGCCATACCCACCAAAGCGAAAACTACCAGCAACCCACCAGCGCTGAACGGTCTCATCTCGAGACTGAACCCGGTACCGGGACTCCATATCCGAACATGGGACAGGAGCCATCCGACGATGGCGGCGAGCACAAAAACCACCCCACCCATCGTTGGAGTGCCCTGCTTGTGGGCGTGACCCTTGATGTCCTCCTGGATGAACTGGCCAATCTCCCGCCTACGCAGGAATCGAATCGCGTACGGCGTGCCGAATATCGACACAAACAGCCCAACAGCTCCAGCAATCAGAAGGGCAATCACTGTTCCATGCTCGCTGACCCGGGGGCAGGATCGGTGGACATCCGACGACGGCTCAAAGCTTCTCGTGCCACTTCCCGGTCGTCGAATGGTTGCATCTCGCCTGCGATTTCTTGCATTGGTTCGTGACCCCGACCGAGGATCAGAACGATGTCACCGTCGCCCGCCGCATTGATCGCCTTTGAGATCGCAGACGAACGATCCAGATCCACAATCGACTCGGCTGAAGAGTCAAGACCAGACACGATTGCATCGGCGATAGCCGCAGGATCTTCGGAACGCGGATTGTCGCTCGTGACGATGGCCAGGTCTGCACGGGAGACCGCCGACCCCATCAAAGGCCGCTTTGCTTGATCGCGGTCCCCGCCCGCTCCTATCAGTGCGATGACACGTCGTCCTCCCAGACCCCGTGCTGTGGCCACTGCTTCCACAATCCCTTCCGGAGTGTGGGCATAATCGACGATGACCCGGACCGGGTCATCGTGAGAAACCACCTCGAATCTTCCTGGCACCCCTTGGAGCGATTGAAGTCCCGAGACGACATCATCGAAGCCGAGACCGGCAGCCAGACCGCAAGCAGCTGCCAGTACGGCATTGTCGACGTTGAACGATCCCACCACTGGAGCCGTCAGCTCGGCGGAGCCCCACGGAGTGGTCAAACTGAAGGACGTACCACGCGCAGTCGGCGCCATGTCGCCGATGCGGATCTCGCCATCCGCTCCCACGCGTAGAAGTGACCCGTGAAAGATTCGGGCTATCTCTTCTCCGACTTCGTCATCGATGTTGACAACGGCGATTCCCACCTCGTACTCATCGAACAGCCTCAGTTTGGCGGTGCGGTAACTGTCCATGTCACCATGAAAATCGAGATGATCCTGAGAGAAATTGGTAAATGCAGCCACTGCGAAGGTGGTGGCAGCCACGCGTCCAAGCTCGAGTGCATGGGACGACACCTCCGCTGCCACGAACTCGGCTCCGTTGTCACGCATCCGTGCCAGAAGTCGCTGGAAGTCCGACGCCTCAGGGGTGGTGTGGAGCGATCTGACGACCTCATCGCCGATGCGGGTGTGGATAGTGCCGATCAGACCCGTTGACAGCCCTGCCGACGACGCTATGGATTCGGTGTAATGAGTGACTGTCGTCTTGCCATTTGTCCCTGTGACACCTATCACTTTCATCGTTTGGGACGGGTCACCGTGCACCGATGCGGCCAACACTCCTAGAGCACTCCTTGTGTTAGGGACGACAATCTCCATGACGGTCGAGCCGGTCGGATGATCGACGCATACGGCCGGTGAGCCGGCTGCCACGGCCCCGGAGACGAAGGCATGTCCGTCGACCAGGGCACCCCGAATCGCCACGAAGAGGATGCCGTTGCCCGCCTGCCGGGAGTCGTGGGTGACATCAACAACCGCAACCTCGACTTTTCCCGTCTCTGGCGCGACAAGGATCCCTCCCGCCACCTCAACAAGCTGTTGCACGCTCCTACCGCTGATGGCCATCGGGTGTCACTCCCAGCCGGTGCAGGGCTTGTTTCATCACCGCGGCAAAGACGGGTGCTGCGGACAGACCGCCTGTGCGATAGTCAAACGACGGCGCATCGATGAGAACGGCGACAACCACCTTTGGATCGTTGATAGGCGCCATGCCTACGAAGGAAGCCCTGGTCGTCTCCGTGTAGCGGCCGTCGTCGCCAAGCTTGTTCGCCGTTCCGGTCTTGCCTCCGACCCGATAACCGTCAATGGCCGCCGCTGCCCCGGTGCCTTTCTCAACCACTAAAGCCAGCAACTCGCGCATGAGAAGCGCGGTACCGGATGACACCACTCGTCTCGTTTGCATTCCGGCCACTTGAGTCTCACCGTCGACGTCGGTCTTCGAGGACACAATGTGGGGAGTAGTCCAGATGCCGTCATTGCCGATGGCGGCATAGGCGGCAGCCATCTGCAACGGTGTGACAGCGACCGAGTATCCGATGGCAGCCGACGCCCAACAAGTCGCACATCCCGCCTCGAAGTTGAGAATCCCCGGGGCCTCGGCGGTGTAGTCGATACCTGTCTTGCTACCAAGCCCGAAGGCCTCGATGTACTGGATCAAACGATCTTGGCCGAGAGTCTCGGCAATCTTGATCGTTCCGATGTTCGACGACCTCGTGAATATCTGCGCCACGCTCATATCCTCGGTGGCATGGTTCTCGAAATCGCGATAGCACCCATAAAGCTCGTCATCGGCAAAACGACAAGCATCATCTCTCAGTTCCAGTTCGTCGGGGACTTCGGGAAAAACGGTCCCGATCGACACCTCGCCTTCTTCAAGCGCCGCCGCCACCGTTATCAGCTTCTGAGTTGACCCGGGCTCATAGATTCCACGAACGATGAAGTTGCTGAATGCACGGCAGGCAACCGGGTCTTCGGCTTGTTCACACGAAGGATCCTGTGTCTGTCTGGTCTGGGGGTCGAAGATCGGGGCGCCAACCATGGCAAGCACCTCGCCAGTCTCCACTGCGAGGACGACAACCCAACACGAGATGGCACCGGTCTGTTCCAGGGCAAGCACACAGGCCTGCTGCGCTTGATACTGGAGCGGAAGGTCGATGGTCGTGTTCAGATCGACACCGGGGATGGCAGGGACTATCCGGCTGTACCCCTGAGGGATAACACGTCCCTGGAGGTCCCTTTCGAACTCGGCTTTGCCGGGGGTGCCGCGCAACTCTTCGTCGTAAACCAATTCGAGACCCTCCTGGCCATCGCCGTCGATGTTGACGAACCCGGTGACGTGGCTCGCCACCGCTCCAGCGGGGTAGATCCGCGTGGGCTCCGGATGGGAGTAGACGCCGCGGATCTCGAGACCGAGAACTTCGTCGGCTACCACATCCTCGACCTGTCTCTTGATGTAGACGAATTCGCGGTCGCTGATGAGGCGCTGATAGAGAACATCAGTGTCGGCTCCGAGTGGGCCCCCAATCTGCTGTGCCACCCACAATGGTTCTTCGACTTGACTGGGCACCGCATAGATGCTCTGGGCCTGCACGGTCATCGCAAGAAGCTCGCCGTTACGGTCGAAGATCTTGCCTCGCTGTGGAGCCAGGTCCCGGGACACGAGTCTCTGATTTAGACCCTGCTCCGCCAGGTCAGCGGCTTGGACAACCTGGATCTGAAACAGCCGATAGCCCATTCCCATCCAGGCCGCCACCACGGCCAGGCCGATGACCGCCACTCGAACTTTAGAAGGTTGAAGGCGCCGGGCAGCCTTGGGGGCGGCCATGGCTTCAGTTCCCCGGCTGGCTCTCCGGTGAACCGAGGCACCCCACCCCGATCTCATACCCGGTACTGATGCGACCACGGATCATCATTGATTGTTCCCCTCCCCTTCAGCTCCGGCAACAACGGGTATCTCCGGAGTCAGGTCAACAAGAAGCTGTTTCGTGGTGTCGGGGATCACCAACCCCAGTTCCTCGGCCAGAGGAGAGATTCGCGCCGGGTTGACAAGACGGGCAATCTCGAGGTTCATCTGACGGTTCGTGGCCGTTTCCTCGCTGATGGCCTTGCTCAACTCGGCGAGGTCGAAGGCACTCCGATCAAGGCTGGTTCTGGCGAAGCCAAGGCCCAGGAACGCGACGACACCGATGAGGACCATGAGCATCCACGGGGCGAGTGTCGGACGGCGGAGCCGTCGTCCCTTCAGGAGACGCAAGTTGTCCTGCTCGGCCAGACGTCGAACCGGGCGGGCCGTCACGCCGCAAGCCTTTCGGCTGCACGCAGGACTGCCGACCGGGACCTGTTGTTGGACTCCACTTCGGCTGCTGACGCCCGAATCGGTTTCCTGGTCAAAACACGAAGCTCCGCGGTCATCCCGCAACCGCACACCGGGAGATCGGGCGGACAGGTACAACCCGCCGCACCGGCGACGAATCGTTGCTTGACGATGCGATCCTCGAGAGAGTGATACGAGATGGCCAGCACCCGTCCCCCGGGTCGGACCATGTCAACAGCCTGGTCGATCCCGGAACGGACGGCATCCAACTCGTCGTTGACCGCAATGCGTATGGCCTGAAAGGTGCGTCGGGCAGGATGACCCGCCCGACGCCTGGCCGCAGGCATTGCCTGTGCAATGACGGTGGATAGCTGGGCAGTGGAATTGATAGGCCGCGATTCCACTATTGCCCGGGAGATGCGCCGGGCCAGTGGTTCTTCGCCGTAGTCGCGGAGGATGCGAACGAGGTCACTCTCGCTCCAGTCGTTGACAAGATCTGAAGCCTGGTGCTTCGCATCAGGCCCCATCCTCATGTCGAGAGGGCCGTCGTTTCTGTATGAGAACCCGCGGCTCGCTTCGTCCAGTTGATGTGACGAGACGCCAAAGTCAAAAAGGACCCCGGCTGGAGGTTCCTCGATGATTGGGAGGACAATATTGCTCAGGTCCTCGAAGTTGCCCTGGACAGCGACAACACCAAGTTCCCTGGCCTGCTCCAGGGCCTCAGGATCTCTATCTACTCCAACAACCGTCACTTCAGCTCCGAACTCGTCCAACAAACGCCGACTGTGACCACCGCCTCCGAACGTTGCGTCAATCACAATTCCCGGCATGACGGGGGCTAACAACTCGGCCACCTCATCAAGCAGAACCGCCCGGTGGTACTCCCCGTCCTCGTTTCTCCGGTCCTGGTTCATTGCCAGCCCCCCGGGCGCTGGTACCAACTAGAAGCGGGCGGAGTCAGGGGCGTTCCAATTGGTTCCGGGGGGCTGGCGATGAGCCAAGGCAGTAGCTATCTGTGGATCAGGCCTCCACGTCGAGATAGGTCTCGTCACCGGTCTCACGGTCGGCCAGGTAGACCTCTTTCTTCCAAAGCTCCACGTGGTCGAACACGCCAATGACAGCTATTTCCGTGGCCGTCTCGACGTCGGCAAACTCGCGCAGGTCCGGCTTGACGAGGACTCGACCGGATTTGTCCAGTGTCTGAAGGTCGGCGCCGCCAAAGACCGTCCTGGAGAATCGTCTCCCACCACGGTCCTGAGGACGCTCGATCACTTCGGAGGCCTTCTTCTCGAAGTCCTCGGCTGAGAATATGACGAGTTGACCGTCTTGTCCCTTGGTGACGACACATCCGTCTTCGAGACGACGGCGGAAAGAGGAGGGCATGACCACCCGTCCTTTGCCGTCGAGGCTATGGAAGTACTCACCCAGGAACACTTCAGATCTTTCCCGTCCGTCCTCACCGTCGAATCCCCTCAGCACTGGGGCTGGTCGCCACTATGACCCACTTCCCCCCACATGTCAACCTTTTTGCCCCACCATCCTCCATTGTGTGGGCGACACTCCCCTCCCCTACCCTCTTGCGGACGCGGATTAGCCACGCGGCTTAGAAGAATCGGCGCCCTAAATCGAGGAGGTCAGAGGTGGGGGGCGGCAGCCATCTCATCCATGGACGGCTCGGCTGATCATCCGGATGGGAGTGAACACCCCTGACAACTCCAACCGTTCGACTCGGCATCGCTCAACACGGCGAAATGCTCCTGCGGAGGCACAAGTCTCCACTCAACAGACCAGCAGGGACCGATTCGACCCGAAAGACACCAAGCCGAAGAAGATCCGAAGAAATTCTCCGACGACGATTCAGGCAGACTCGGCCAAGAGATATGGCTGCCATGACGGATCCACCTGAAATCCGGTCGAAGCGTAAATCCAGGCGAATCGACGGGGTGGACCAGGTCTGCTTCTCAAACGGAAACCGCTTTCATCCGGCAGCCTGTCACCTTTCCGCACGTTGCAAGCGCGGCAACACGCCACAACGTTCTCCCAGCTGTGATCCCCGCCCTTTGACCGAGGTCTGATGTGGTCCAGAGACTCGGCGGGACCACCGCAGTATTGACACTGATGACCGTCTCGCCCAAAGACGGCTCTCCTGGTAACAGGGACTGCCCTCCTGTACGGCACCCTCACGTA
>SMXW01000065.1 GCA_004356805.1 Acidobacteriota bacterium
CAGGACGCTGATGACCATCACGTTGGCTATCCCAACCCCTCCCACGAGTAGTGCAACGGCGCCGAGCCCGAGAAACAGGGCAGTCAGAGTGTCATCGGCGGCCTCTTGAACCTCGAGGGTGTCGGTCGGTCTCGTGACGTTCACCTGATCGGGAAATTCAGGGTTCACCGTTGCCGGAAGAACATTGGCCACGGCTACGACGTCCTCTGGCTGGGCACGCACATAGATGGTCGTTGGGGGATCTTCACTGTCCAGCAGTGACTCGGCGATCCCAACTCCAATAAGAGCTGATCGATCGAGGTTGGGATGAAGGTCGAGCGACTCGAGTATGCCGACCACGACGAACCATTCCTCACCCAGCCAGATCATGGGGGACGCTGCCAGCGACTCAATACCGAGACGCTGGGCAGTTACAGAACCAAGCACTACAGCGGGAAGGCCCGCCGAGGCGTCGTTGAGGAATACGCCAACCGCAACGGTTCCGTTGACTGCGTCGAGCAAGTTGGGCTCGGTAGCCATCACCGCGATGCCACCCGTCTGTGCCTCTGGGATGAGGTCGGTGCGATAAACGTTGGCGTCGACATTGATTACATACGCCGTCGACTCCACCGGACCGATACGACCGACCATGTCGATTGATTCGTCCGGGAGTACGGCGTCGCCTCGTCCGATGCCGGCACCAGCCTGAACAGTGAGCAGGTTGGTGCCGAGACGCTCCAGTTGGGCGAGCAGCTCCGACTTGGAGGACTCGCTCAGTCCCAACACCGCAACCATGGCACCGATGCCGATCATGATCCCCAGGGCTGAGAGGGCGGCTCTCAGCGGTCGGGTTCGGGCGCCGATCGTGGCCGTTCGAGCCAGGTCTGACGGGTGGAGCTCGCTCCGGAGATCTCCATTTCTCATCCGATGAGCTGCTTCGATTGGTCAGACGCGATGAGCCCATCCCGAAGTTGAATCTCCCGGGGCATCGCCGAGGCAACCTCCGGGTTGTGGGTGACCACAACGATGGTGGACCCCTCACGGTTGAGGTCTCGAAGCAGCTGGACGATCCCGGCGGATGTCTTGGAGTCGAGGTTTCCGGTGGGTTCGTCGGCGAGGATGATCGACGGCCCACCCAGAATGGCCCGAGCGATGGCCACCCGCTGACTCTCGCCACCGGAGAGCTGAGTGGTGACATGGCCGAGCCTATTCGCCAACCCCACTTTCTCCAGAGCACTCTTGGCGAGCTCTCTTCGCTCGTCGAGCGCGATTCCTGTGTATAGGAGGCCGTCGGCGACGTTGTCGAGCGCCGAGTAGCCAACGAGCAAGTGGAACGCCTGGAACACGAACCCGATGTGCCTTGATCGCAGCCCGGATAGTTCGGCATCTGAAAGCTGGGACACTCGATGACCGGCCACGAAGACATCGCCACTCGTCGGTCGGTCGAGTGTGCCCATCACATGGAGCATCGTTGATTTCCCCGAACCGGAAGGACCCACGACAGCAACCAGTTCCCCTGACTCCACGCTCAGCGTGACACCGGCCAAGGCCCGCACCGGGGGTGTCATTGGGTACTCCTTGACAACGTCGATGAGGGAGAGGACTTGGGTCATGGAACGACCACGACGTCGCCAACTTGGACGTTGCCGGTGATTTCCACCCAGCCGTCGGCAAAGAACCCCGGATCTACTGCGACAAGGCTTGTCCCGTTGCCGGTGACCAGTTCAATGGCATAACCCCCTTCCGCAAGGGCGAGAAGAGCTGAGACTGGAACGGCAAGAACGTTTTCGACAGCTTCGGAAACGGCCCGGACGTCGACCGGAGCCTCATCGAGACCCTCGGCGACGGACGGATCGTTGAGCGCTATTTCGACTGCGAAGGAGGCCGGGTTGCCCTGTCCGCCTCCCGTGGCGACGCTGGAGACGAAGGTAACGGTGCCGACGGTCTCTGAGCGGTCGGGCATGACGATCACGACGCTCGACCCGACGCTCAGCAAACCTTGGTCCCCGGCCGGAAGGTCGAGCCGCACAATCGTCTCGATGTTGGCTGCGCTGAGTACCGGACTTGTCGGCCCCACAGCCGCACCCACCTCTGCGAAGACGTCTGCAATCCGTAGGTCACCGTCGCTGAACACGACGGATCCGACGGGGAGACGCCCGTCCTGGCCGTGTCCCACGTCCCCGGTCCACGCCGACACCGCTGTCGCTGTATCGATGTCATATACGCCATCGGTCGGCCCTGGGTCGTACCCGAGATCCACGAGCGCCTGCTCGAGCTGCCGCACATCTGATCCGGACAAGAACTCTCCGGCGCTGGCGGTGAGAATCGGTGTGCCCTGGCTGACGCTCGAGCCAACCGCGGATTGCTGGGACACCACCTGAGCAGGGAGGGGGGCGAAGATGATGTCACCGACCGACGTGCGACCGGTTTCGTCGACACCCAAGTCTTCTTGCCACCTCTCGACCATCGACTCGGTGGCCGATGTGAATTCGTCGTCAATCGTCACCGTCTCGTCCGGGTCATAACCGAGATCGACGAGGGCTTGTTCCAATTGCTGCACGTCCGCCCCTTCAACACCCTCGCGCAGCGTTCGGTACATCGGAAGGTCCCCCTCGAGAACAACAGTCGGGGTGTCGTCGACCCGGGCGATCACATCCCCACTCTCGATGATCGTCCCGTTATCCGGAAGCCAGGTGAGTACGCCAGAGCGGCCGGCCGGGATGGTCACATTGGTCTCGCCAAGCTCAAAGTCGCGGTACGCCGGTACCGCTCCCTGCACCAGCAGTATTGGTGCGTCGTTTATTGCGAAGAGGGCATCACCGGAGGTCACAACGGCTCCGGCTTCTGGCACCCAGGTGACCGTGCCGGCTATGCCTGCGATGAACTCTCCAGCTACGGGGCGTCCAAGAGTTGCGTCATAGATGGTCTCGTCAGCCAGATCGGTGCGGATCACTTCTGCTGTGTTGACGGTTGCTTCGACAAACTCGGAGCCGCCGTCGGCACCGGCGACCGACACGGCAACAACTGCAGCTGCGGCTACCACCACGCCAACTCCGCCCAAGATCCACCACTTGCGGTGTCGCCTCGACTCGGGAGCTTCGGAGAGCTCGGGGCCCGCCATGATGTCTTTCTCGGCGAAAGGTTCCTCAGCCTTCGGCGTGTCTGTGTCGGAAGTCACGTGTCCCATCTCCAATCATCTACAAAATCAACCGTTGCCGCGTCCCAAGCCGCCGCCACGCTGGCCGAACCCACCCTCGAAGATGTCCTGGCACTCCTCAGCGGCCTCCTGAAACGCGGGGTCGAGCGGGTCGATGTCTCCAAACAAGCCACGACGCCCACCTTCGCCGGGACCAAAGCCACCGGAGAAGTCCGGATCGGGCATGTCGATGCCCTGATCCCTCATGCAGGTGGCGAACTCGAGGAAGTTGTCTTGGAACTCGCTCTGATCAATGTTGCGGAAAGCCTCCGATATCACGCCCTCGATCAGGTGATCACATTCATCGAAGGCGGCTTCGATCGTGCTTCGATCGGCACCCAGTTGGCCGGCTCCACCACCACCGCCACCAAAGATCTGAAGGTTCCCGTTTTGGTCGAGTTCGGGGTCGGGGAATTCGGGGATGCCGTTATCACGCATGCACTGGGCGAATGCCAGCAATGCCTCTTCTGCGTCATCATTCTGTGGATCTGCGGATGACTGCGGGGAGGTAGTTCCCGTGTCTTCCAGAGTTGCGACCTCACCGTCTGCGCTGGTGCCGCACGCCGCGAGAACGAGGGCGAATACAGCGAGAATGATCATTTGCCTCATAAATCCAATCCTGTGTGAAGGGGCAGCCAGCCAAGCTTGGTCGCGAAACGATAGAAAACTGTAAAGAGCCATGGAATTTTTCACTTGGCCATCGACCGGTGTGATCTCTCCGCCGGGAGCCGGGGCAAGGATCGGCGCCATGAGGCCGGTGGCGACGGATATCTGGCCAAACCCATGGATCTCGACGAGGCGATTCGCGCCGTCCAGGCGTTCTCAAATGGCCCCAGGAACTCGTTCCCGGGCCGACGCGGTGATCGGTCATCGGATTCCCCGAGGTCGCAAATACTGATTATTCACTTCTAGGTTGGGATTTGGCGCGGGCGTGGCTCGATCGAGAATCGGTCAGGATGCTACGAACCACCGTATGGTGGCACCCCAAAAAGCGGAGCGTCATTTGCGGCTGAGATGGACCGGAACAATAGCGGTTGTCACCGTGCTCGTTGCCTCGGCCTGTGTGGCCTCGACGACCCCCAGCACCACCACTCTCCCGTCGGGAGTTTCCTCTACAACATTGGCGGGCAATACGACCACGACGCTGGACCCTGCTCTTGGCCAGGCGTTGCCAGTCGATCCAGATGTTCGCACCGGTGTTCTCGATAACGACCTGACCTACTACATCCGGTTCAACGACTCACCCGGCGAGCGGGTCGAACTGAAACTCCTGGTCAACGTCGGGTCGCAACAGGAGGACGACGACCAGTCCGGGTCGGCTCACTTTCTCGAGCACATGATGTTCAACGGTACGGAACGGTTTCCGCGCAATGAGCTGATTGCAGTGCTCGAGTCGTTTGGCCCCCGGTTTGGCCCCGATATCAACGCCCACACGTCGTTCGACGAGACGGTCTACGAGCTCTCATTGTCCGCCGACGACGAGCTGATAACTCTTGGAATTGATGTGCTTCGGGAATGGGCCGGAGAAGCAACCCTCACTGAAAGGGATGTGATCGAGGAGAGAGGAGTGGTTCTAGACGAATGGAGGACGAGGTCGCAAGGTTTCACCGGCAGGATCGGAGACGCGTTCCAGGAGCTGATCCTTCCCGGAACCGGCTACGAGGGGCGTTTGCCCATAGGCGACCCTGAGTCGATCGAGACGACCACTCGAGAACAACTTCGGCGTTTCTATCTGGATTGGTACCGGCCGGAGCTGATGGCAGTGGTGGCCGTTGGAGACTTCGACGTGGATGAGATGGAGGATCGGATCCGTCGGGCTTTCAGTGATCTCGAGTCCCCGGACAACCCCCGCCGTTTCGATCCCGAAGCCTACGAGCCGCCCACCGAGACTCGAGCCTCCGGACTCGCCGACGAGGAGGCAGCGAGCGCCTCGGTCACCGTGCTCTGGCCGAGCGACCCATCCCCAATGGAAACCGTGGGTGACTACCAGTTGTCGGTGGCTCTCTCGATGGCACTGGACATCGTGGCGAACCGACTCAACGATGATGCTCTTAGGGGGGTCGCTCCACTTCTGGGGTCCTCAGCAGTCGAATTCAACTATGGGCGAGCAATCCGGATGGCAGGCGTTGATGCGAGGACAAGGCCGCAGGATCTGGAAGACGCTCTCAAACTGGTTCTGGTAGAGATCGAACGGCTCAAAGAGTTTGGAATCACCGAAGAGGAGTTCGGTCGGGCGCTGGCGCGATTCGGCGCTGCTTCGGAGCAGCTGCACGAGCAGCAGGAGTCGGCCCAAGACGCGTCATTTGCCGATCAGATCGTGGCACATCACCTTGCTGGCGCACATCTCATGAGTCCCGATCAACGGTTTGAGGTGGAGTCGGGTGTGCTCGATCGTCTCACCAAAACCGAGATCGAAGCGGCACTGACCTCGGTCGTACGTACCCTGCCGATCATTCTTGCGGTGGGTCCCGACGACCTGAATGCGGTTGTTCCCGACTCAGACCGCATTCTCCAGCTCATGGACGAGGTCGCATCAGCGGAGATACTGGTCAGAGAGGACACCGCCTCCGACGTCGATGTCCTCATGGCGACTCCGGATCCTGTACCGGTACTCACCAGCGAGGTCGACGACACCTTTGGCTACACGACGTTGACTTTCGACAACGGAGCGACCGTGTTTCTGTGGTCCAGCGACATTGCAGAGGAGACGGTGTTGCTGGCGGCCGAGAGCTTCGGCGGAACGTCTCGAATCGAAATCGAGGATCTTCCCGAGGCCTTTCTCATCACGGACATCATTGGCAGGAGTGGTGTTGGCCCGGCCGACGTACCAACACTGCAACGGCTGCTGGCAGACCGTCTCGTTGGGGTGTTTCCTTGGATATCCGAGACGCGGGAAGGGCTGACCGGGAGTGCGGCGATCAAAGATGTCGAAGTGCTTTTCCAACTCGTGCACCTCTACATGACCGCCCCACGGATCGATGACATAGCCGTCGCTGCGGTGCTCGATGAGATGAGCACCCTGAACGCATCCCGAGACGACCTTCCTGACGTTGTCTTTCAAGAGGCGCTCGACAACGGCTACTACGGTGAGGATCCTCGATACTTCGGGATACCGACGGCCGACCAGCTCGCCGATTTCGATGTCGCCATCGCGGAAGCGGTGTACCGCGAGCGGTTTGGGAACGCCGGCGATTTCGCCTTTGCCTTTGTCGGCGACTTCGATGTCGGCCTCATGACGGACCTTGCCGCCCGCTACGTGGGCACCTTGCCCGGATCCCCGGGTCGCGAAGGATTTGTCGACAACCAGCCTCTGCCGCCGCGTGAAATACAGGTGGAGACAGTCGAGGCGGGTCGGGACCCTCAGGGACGTATCGCCATGACTTTCACCAACGAGTTCGAACCGTCTCAGAAGGATCGCCTCAACGCTCGTATTCTGACGTTCATAGTCAATGGTCGGCTGCGAAACCGGATACGAGAGGAGCTGTCGGCGACATATTCGATAATTGCCGGCATCGACCTTCAACGCGACCCAGACCCCTTCTCCGAGAGTTTCATCAGTGTCACCGGGGATCCCGATGACCTGGCTCGAATATCGGACGAGGTGATCACCGATCTTGGCGACCTGCTCGAGAACGGGCCCACCGATTCCCAATTCGCCACAGCCTTGGAGCAGTTGCGCACCGAACTTGACTTGATCGGCAACGGCACCATCGCCGACGCGCTGATAACCAACTATCTGTATCCGGATCAGCCGGTGATCGAGCTCCGACTGCGCTATCAGCTGTTAGATGAGCTGACGGCGGCCGACGTCACGACTCTGGCCAGGATTGTGTTCAATCCGGATCAGCGAATCGAGGTAAGGCTGGTGCCGCGGAGCTAGTTCGGCCGGTAGCTCGATCGTCATATAATCCCGGTGCCTCTTTACGACGAGGCTCTGGTCTGGATCGGCCCGGACCCTTCCGAAGGGAAATGATTATCACCCGCAGCCGATACCTGATACCCGCAACCGAACAGCCCCGGGTGCGCCGAGCGGCCGATGCGACCGGTGTCGCCCTGGGTGTCCTCCTGTTCCTGTGGTCATGGCGGGCTTATCTCAGAGTCGATGATGTCGAAGCCACCGTGTCGGAAATCGTCGGATCTATCCCGGATTGGGTCGGCGGGACGATCTCAGTGGTGTACACATTTGGTCTTCTCTATGTTGTCGGCCTTTTCCTAGTCGTCCTAGCCCAATGGAGGCAACGGCTGGATGCCGTCCGGGACATGGTTCTGGTCTCAGTCACAATCGCGGTGCTGGCGACAATCCTGGTTCGAGGCATCAGCGGAGCTTGGCCACGGCTTCTTCCCGAACTCGGCCTCGCCGAGCCGATATCCCAGTTTCCGCTTTTCGGGGTGACTGTCATTGCCGGGGTGCTGCTTGTTGTGGCTCCCCACCTCACCAGACCAATGCGTCGGTTCGGGTGGGGCGTGATGCTGCTCGTTGCTGCAGCAGGCGTCGGTCTCGGACTGGGCCTCCCGAGTAGTGCATTAGGTGCCCTCGGACTTGGAGCGGCTTCCGCAGGCATCGTGTTGTTGATCTTTGGCTCGCCCCGTGGCTTTCCTGACATCGGTTCGATCGCATCTGCACTAAGCGGACTCGGGGTGGATGTTGTGGACCTCGAGCTGGCCGACGATCAGTCCTGGGGAGTGAGGCGGCTTGTGGCTGTGAGCGATGTCTACGGCCGCATAGAAGTCAAGGCGTACGGCCGTGACGCCACCGACTCGCAGTTCTTCGCCCGTACCTGGCGATACCTCTGGTACAGAGACAGCGCACCTTCCCTGGCCCTCACTCGAATGCAAAGCGTGGAACATGAGGCACTCGTCACCATGATGGCCGAGCGCACCGGGGCGTCGGTTCCTCGCGTGCTGGCGGCGGGATTGGGTGGCGACGACATGGCGATCCTGGCCGTCGACAGGTCAGGCAGTCGTCTGTCCGAGATGGAGTCCGAGGAGATATCGGACGACCAGCTGGTCTCGATCTGGAGGTCGGTGTCCGATCTTCATGACGGCCGGATCTCTCACGGCAGCTTGAGCTGTATATCCATAACGGTGACTCCGGACGGTCACCAGATTGGTGACTTTGGAGCAGGGGCCGTTGCCGCTCCCGAGTCTGCTCTACCTCTCGACATCGTTGAGTTGCTTGTTTCCATGGCTCGATTGTTCGGAGTCGAGAGGGCCGTGGCGACTGCCCGCCAGGGTCTGGGGGAAGAGGTGCTATCCGAGGCCCTTCCCTACATCCAGACGCCCGGCGTGAGCACTCGGGAGCGTCGAGTCCTTTCCAAGCCGAAGGCTTTCGTGCGTGAGGTGCATGACGAGGTAGCCCGGGTCACCAACACGGAGGACGTGGAGCAGGTCCAGATCCGACGGGTTCAGGGAAAGAACCTGCTGATGATGGCGGTGTCGTTGTTCGCCGTTTACTTCTTGCTCTCGCTGCTGTCCGACATCGACTTTGTCGCCGTCTGGGATGAGGTACGGAGCGCTCAGTGGGCATGGATCGCGATCGGTTTCATCGTGGGCCAATTTGTCTACTTTCCCGAGGCAACCGCCATGCTCGCAGCGGTTGGCTACCCGATCCCACTTCGCCCGGTGGTGATTCTGCAGTCGGCCATCAAGTTCATCTCACTGGCGGTTCCCAGTTCGGCAGGCCGAATCGCGATGAACGCCGCCTTCTTGAGGAAGTACGGAGTCTCCTTCACTTTGGCCCTGGTCCAGGGGTCTATAGACACGATGTCGGGTCTGGCGGTGGAAGTCTTGATCCTCCTCCTCGCCATCGCTACCGGCAGCCTCACCCTCGGTCTCGGCACCGGAGAAGCAGAGTGGGGTCTGATTCTTCTGGTCTTGCTCGGAGTGGCCCTTGTCGTTGTTTATCTGGTCCGGAGAGTGCAGCGACTGCGAGACTGGGTGCTGCCGATTCTTGGCGAGGCGTTGGGTGCGTTCCGTGAGGTCTTGAAGGACCCAAAGCGAACCCTGGGACTGCTGGCCAGCAACTTCGGCTCCCGTTTTGTGCTGGCGGTGAGCATGTGGCTCATCCTGCTCAGTTTTGATGTATCGCTCGGGATCTTGTCCGTCCTCACAGCCACAGTCGCCGCTGGACTAATCGGAGGGGTAGTTCCCGTCCCCGGCGGGGTCGGTGTTTCCGAAGCAGTGCTGACCGCGTTCCTGGTTCTGTTTGGCGTGGAGGAGACCACGGCTTTTGCCGCCGCCGTCATCTACCGCATGGCGACCTTCTACATCCCATCGGGGGCAGGGTTCTTCTCGATGCGGTGGTTGGAGAAGAACGGATACGTGTGAGCACTGTCTCATGAGCAACGGACCGGTGGTGAAAACAGTGCAGTTGCTTGTCGCCTCGGCGCGGTCGTGGATCGATGATCGCGTGATCCGACTCGGTGCCGCGGTTGCCTATTACAGCCTTTTCACCCTGATCCCTGTCCTGTTCTTGGCAGTTTCCCTGGCTTCGATTTTCTTTGGCCAGGATCGAGTGGACGCTGAGGTGGAAAAACAGATCGCCGATCTTCTGGGAGACGACATAGCCAGTACCGTCACGAGTGCGTTTGAGCAGCTCCAGGACGTCGATGAGGGGACAATCGTGTCCCTGGTCACCCTCGGCGTCCTGCTCTTCACCGCCACTCTTCTGTTTGTCGCTTGGAAGGACGTGGTCGACATCATCTGGGGTGCCCCTCGGGTGGGCGGGGCGAGAGGGACCATTCAGAGGAGGCTCTTTGGCGTGCTCGCGGTCTTTGGCGCTGGTGCCTTGCTCACCCTCACTTTGCTGGCAGAGGCGTTGATTGGGATGCTCGATCGTGTGTTTGGCAGTCTGCTGGCCGACATCCTCATCAAGACGACAGGTTCGTTGATTCCCCTTGCCCTCGGTGCAGTGTTTCTCGCGGTTCTCTATAAGTACACACCGGAGGACCATGTCGCTTGGCGATCTGTCTGGCTGCCGTCGTTCGTTGCCATGGCCATGCTTTCTGTGGGCGCATCCGCCTACGGGTTGTATGTGAGCGCCTACGCCTTCAGGTCGGCGGCCGGGGCGGCCGGGTCGGTCTTCCTGGGCCTCATATTCGTCTACTACGCAGCGCAGATTCTTCTCTACGGAGTCGAGATCATGAAGGAGCAGCAGAGGATGATCGATTCGACTTCGCCCGATTCATAGCTCTTGAGGACCTCTTCTGTACGCCCAAATGATCAAATACGACGCTTGATGTTAGGAACGCGAATTTGGGTGGAGGCCGTAACCGGGGTCGACGCTCTAAGGTCACACTTGGTATGGCGCACATCATGGGATTCGGTGGGTACACACCGGAGCGGATAGTCACCAACGACGATTGGGCTCAGCTCGTCGATACAACCGATGAGTGGATCACCCAGCGAACTGGCATCAAACGCCGGCGAGTGGCTGCTGATGATGAGTCGACGATGACCATGGCTGTGGCGGCTGCCGAGAGTGTCTTGGAGGATTCCGGCCTCGTGCCGGATGACATCGACGAGATCATTCTGGCCACCGACACACCAGAGATGATGACGCCAGATACGTCCGCTCTGGTCCAGCACCAACTTGGCTGTCGCAACATCCCCACCTACGACCTCGCCGGAAGCGGTTGTGCCGGGTTTGTCCAGGCCGTGGACGTCGCCCGGAGTCGTATTGCCGTCGATCCCAAGAAGGTTCTTGTCATTGGCGTCGAACTGATCTCCAGAATGATTTCGCCCAAGGATCGGAATACGGCAGTTCTCTTCGGCGATGCTGCCGGGGCTGTCATCATGGGGCCTGAGCCGGCGAGAGCAGAGGTGTTGAACGTGGTCTCCGGGACCGACGGGGGCAACGCCGAGATCCTCACACTCGCCGCCGGCGGAACGCGCAACCCCTTCAACGAGGTCACGCTGGCCAACGGTGACTACAACCGTCTTGTCATGGATGGCCGGAAGGTGTTCGTTGAGGCTGTGAGGAGGATGAGCGAGGCATCGGTTGAAGTCTTGCGACGCATCGGTAAATCCGTGTCGGATGTTGCTCTGGTCATCCCCCACCAGGCCAACCTGCGAATCATCGAGGCCGTTCGGAAAAGGATGGGGCTCGATGAGGACAAGTTCTTCGTGAATATCCAAGAGTACGGGAACACGGGGTCAGCCACCGTTCCTCTTGCAATGTGGGAGGCCGTCAACAATGACAGGATCCAAAAGGGAGATCTTGTAGTCCTCACAGCATTCGGCGCAGGCTTCCACTGGGCCGCTGCCGCCGTTCAGTTCTGAAGCTTTCCTACGAAATCGGCCAGGTACTTCTCATACCTCCCCGGGTCGGCGTTCCAACTCATCACATGCCCTGCGGCGGGTGTCTCCACGAGTGTCACGACGTTTCTGGCTCGAGCCTCCAGCTGCCGACTTACTGAGATCGGCACGCGAAGGTCCGCAATGCCGTGAAAGACCAGTGTCGGGACCGTCAGAATGGTCATGGCCCGTTGCACATAATTGGTGGCCTCCCAACCGATTTGCCAGCGCAGGTCGGCGATCCACATCCCGAACTCCGTAACCAGGCGACTGACTCTGATTTTGGTAGGGGAGAAGCGAAGATCCTGGGAACCGTGACGCACTGCCTCGGCAAAGAGAATGTTTGGTGAGTCGAGCACCACGCCGGTGGTCTTTTCGGCAAGGTCTGACCGTTCCAGAAAGGACATGACATGAGCAGCTCCCGTGCTGTAGCCGACGAGGATGATGTTTACAGCGCCATGGTCGACGGCGTATTGGGCCGCCCCTTCGACGTCTTCCCACTCGGACTGCCCGAATCGGTAATGGCCAGTCGGGTCTCGAGGGGCCCCCGGGTCGTTGCGGTAGTCGATCACCAACGATGTCACCCCGGCTGTGTGGAGAGTTGGCAGCAGTCGAACCGCCTCCCGTCTCTCCGCGGTCCAACCGTGAATGTGGATTGCCCAGGTGCTGGCATCAGTGGCGGGCACGATCCACGCCCCGATGGGTCCGAGCGGACTCTCGTATGTGGCCTCTCGGTAGACGAGATCCACGTCAGACGGGTCAGAAGGGTAGGCGTAGCCCTCCAGATCCACCGGTGGGCATGTCTCCAGCGACTCGTGGGTGCATATCGGGGGCGCATCGCCCTCGAGTTGGGTGTACTCCCGCGTCACATCTAATCCGTCGACCCCGATCACCTCGCCGATACGCCCGTATCCGCCTTCCCAGTAGATACCGAGTGTTCCCGGGTGTCCGATGTCCTGTCGCGGTCCGGCCGCGGTGAGAGTGATCCGTCTCTTGTCCACCGATCGAACCCAGACGCCAAACGTGCGCCTCGGCGGCTGTATGCGGAGCGTGCTTTTCCGAAACCCGTTGGCATAGACCCACCCGCCAATCAGGTGGAGGAGAAGGATGAGGATGACGATCAGTGCGATCACTATGGCAATGGACAAGGCCAGGACACTTTACGAGGGGGAAGGACCACCGTTGGGTTTGGCCCCGTTGCATCGTTCTGTGTCGCGAAACAAGGCTTAGAGCCGGGTTTTCCGACACAGAAGAGCGTCCGGCTAGATTCTCCGCCACATGAGTCTCACAGAAACCTTCGTCCGGGTTGCAGTCACCATCTCCGATCGTCTCAATCCGATCACCAGCGGTCCAGCGGCGCCATTGAAGGCCAGTGCGGCACTCGATTCGTTTGGCCCATCTCTGATGCCCAGAACCTCGGTGCATCAGGGGATTGCTGCCGGGTTGACGGTGTTGGCGGCGGAGGCCATCGGCTTGAGCGTCGATCTTCTGGCCCGAAGGATCGCCCCCAGGAACTCACCGCTTGCTTGGCGTGTCGGGTCGAGGGCGGTGATAGCTTCAGTCGGGGCAGCGCTGGCCCGAATTGAGGAGACAGAGGAGGAAGCCACATCAAAAGCGATGCTGCGCAGTGCCGGGAAAGTGGTGAGCGTGGCGGCGATCGGCGGCATCATTCATGAGGCTGGGATCGAGGTGCAGGGAAAGATCGACACACCCATTGTTCCCATTGTCACCGGTCTTGCCGGCTTTGGCTATGTCGCACGTCGTTGGGCCAAGGAACTCGAAACCAGGATCGGTCTGATCCAGCGCTGGACGGAGGACGACAAACCGGCCCAGTTCCCAATGTCTGTGGCCATTGCCATTGGGCTGGCAACGACTGGCCGCTTCGTCGGTCGCGGCTACATCTCCTCGCGCAATTCGCTGGTTGGCTATCTAGGGGAAGGTGCTGGCCATGCCGCGATCGGCCGCGTCATCAATGGTGCTCTTTGGGGTACGGGCGCAGTAACTCTTTATGGCGGACTGGTGCGTCGCATCTCACAGGCCAACGGGAAGATCGAAACCAACTTTTCCACGCCACCGAGTAACGAGTATGTCTCGGGTGGTCCCAACAGCATCTCACCGTTCGAAGAGCTCGGGCTCCAGGGCCGACGTTATGTCACCGAGGTCGTGCCGCCTGATGTGATCGAAGAGACCTTCGGCGAGCCGGCCAAGGCTCATCCGATAAGAGTGTATGTGGGCGTCGATTCGGAGCCGATTTACGCCACCGGAAGATCGGAGCTCGCTTTGAACGAGATGGAGCGGCTCGGGGTGTTCGACCGGGAGTATCTGCTCCTGGTGTCACCGACCGGTACTGGTTGGGTCGATCACACGATGATCGAGTCCGCCGAGTTGTTTGCTCGCGGCGACATTGCCACTGTCTGCATCCAGTACGGCAAAGCCCCTTCGTTCCTGGAGGTCCAGGGTGTCTCACTCGGTCGAGCCCAATTTCGGCAGCTGCTCTGGGGAGTGAAGCAACGTCTCCGTACCGTTCCGACCGAGAAGCGTCCCAAGGTCCTCGTCTTTGGTGAAAGCCTCGGCGCCTGGTCTAGCTCAGATGTGATCATGCATCAGGGCATCGCGGGATTCGACCACTACGGCATTTCGAGCGCCCTTTGGTTTGGGCTGCCCGGTCTTGCCCGGTGGTCCAAGACCGGAATGCGGGAGGGCCGGAACCCGCTCACACCCGGGGGGAGTGTCGCCGCTTTCGACAACTTTGAGCAGTACCAGGCTCTCTCCGAGGTCGAGAGAGACAGTCTGCGAGCAATCATCGTTGATCATGACAACGACCCGATCGCGGCCATGTCGCTCCGCCTGGCCGTCAAGAAGCCGTCTTGGCTCGATGGTGAAAAAGGTCGCAACGTCCCCGACCAGATGAAATGGACGCCAATCATCTCGTTCATTCAGGTGCTGATCGACGCGATGAATGCCATGGTCACAGTGCCGGGCGAGTTCAAGTCGTTTGGTCACGACTATCGGGCAGATACGGCCGATTTCGTACAAGCCGCCTATGGACTCCCGTCGGCGACCGACGAACAGAGACTGGCGATACACGACACGCTCACGGCGCGTGAGCTAGATCGCGCGGCACGGATCAAGGCGCCCGAGCCAGGTCTAGTCGAGGACCCATTGCAGCAAGTGGGCGAGGTCGTTCAGTAGGACGGACGGTACGAACTCTTTCTCACGGCGATGCTTGTCTTCGCTCTCCATTTGACCGGGGATGACGCGCTGGGAGGGGGGATCGCCCGGCTCGCCACACTTCTTGGCGCCGTCATTGCCTTTGGAGTGATCCTGATCACCACGTCCAGATCGCGGCGTGACTCAGTCGTCTTGAGCCGGTCACATGGTGCGGCCGGTGCCGAGTAGGGAGACGACCCGCGCCACCACCACTACCAGGAAAATCTGTCCGATGATCGTCTGGAAGACCACCACAGCCCGAGCCAGGTCGGTAACGGGTGTGATGTCGCCGTATCCGACGGTAGTCATGGTGACAAAACTGAAGTAGTTGAACTCACCCAATCCACCGTCGGTCACAGACGTGAAAGCTTCCGGATTCACGCCGTAGATGGTGGCGAAGATGAAGCTGAACGCGATCCCGAGCGCCAGGTAGGCCGCGATTGCTCCCAACATCGTCGTGCCGGTGATGATCTCGTGTCGGGCAATTCGTCTCACGATCACGAAGGGCGTTGCGATGAGAAGGAGCCCGAGTATCAGTGATGCGGTAACCACCACTGCGTTCGGGCTGCCGGGGATCACCAACGCCAGAACCACCGTGATCCAGGCCAACCATGAGATTCGCACGGCCCACGGCCTTGCCTCCGAAGCGGCCATCGCCAGTGTTGCGGCGCCACCGGCGATGACGGCCGTAAGGGTTGACGAAGTTTCTTTCCCGGGTGAGAGGGCAATGGGCACCAGGATCAGCAGCAGAAGCATCACAGTCACCGCGAGGTACGCGTCGGACGACCTTTCGAATCGTTGCCAGCGTCTGCTGATTTCTTGTGACAAAAGAGATCCTGAGTTGGTTTTTGTCACGTTAGGAACGGATGCCACTCGTCCTCGGCATCACCGAGGCTTCACCATCTAGCGCCTCGAGCGACGACGAAGCCCTTTTTCTGTCTCGGCAACCAGTCGAACGACTGGAGCAAGCCCGGCCATAGAGAGCCAATGATCGCCGTTGAGAGCTGTGGTTCCCAGGAGACGTCGGAAAGCCTCCCACGTCGTCTTGATTACCACGAGCACTGATAGGGATTGCCAGAATCCCGAGGGCTCTGGCCGTGGGAGGACTTCCCGGCAATGTAACCGGAAGAGGCGTTTCACGTTCCCGGCAGGTTGGGGGAACCAAGTAAACTTCGATAGCGTCCAACATAGGG
>SMXW01000066.1 GCA_004356805.1 Acidobacteriota bacterium
GATCTTCAGCCAGGCGGTGCTCCTGTCTCTGATCGAGTCAGGCCTCACTCGGGATGTCGCCTATCGCACGGTCCAACGTCATGCCATGGATGCGTGGGACGGCAAGGGTCATCTGAGGGATCTTCTGGCCGACGACCCCGAAATTGGGATCGATAGGAATGGCCTCGATGCGAGCTTCTCACTCGAAAGGGTCAGCGAGACGAGTCACGTCGTCTTCGAAAGGCTGGCCAAACTGACGCTTTAACTAAGTGGGTAGACCAACTCGAGCTGCTCCTGGAACGGCTTGGCCGGCAACAACACTGCAGCGCCGCGGGGGGTCTTGAAATTGACGATCTCGATCGAGAACCGATGCACGGAGCTCTTGGAGATTCCCCGATACCTCCAAGCTGCCGACACTGCCTGTCCGAAAGACCACGACGAGTCGAGACGCACGGACGAAGAGACGGCCGAGAGCCGGTTGGCCAACGTAGCTGGTGACGAAAAGCCCGCTGCCCTCCCAGCAAGTTGGAAGAGCACATCCTGCTGGCGGCGTTGTCTGGCAAAGTCCGAGCCCGCCACCTGGACCCACTCATCCTCGCCCTTCAGCTGCTCGGTGTGACGTGATCTGACCCAAGCGAGGGCGGTGGCTCCATCGACACGCTGGCAACCCGGCGTCGGGATATCCAGTTGAGACTTCGCATCGCGTGTCGGGTAGTCGACGCAAAGGGTGATCCCGCCCAACGAGTCGACGAGTCGGGCAAATCCGCCGAAGTTGATCCTGGCGAGATGGTCCACGGGGATACCGGTGTAGTCCTCAACCATGATCGCCATGAGTTCGGACCCCGAGGCGGTGCCCTTGCAGCCGCCCAGGCCTGTGTTGAGCCGCGTGAAGGTGCCTTTGCACAGATTCCACACGTAGAGGTCCCGGGGAAGACTGACCATGATGGGCGCACCTCCTTCGCCGGGTTGTAAAGCGAGGATGATCGAGTCGGCAAGGAACCCGGAAGCATCGATTCCGAGCAGCAAATACGACTCGAACACATCGTCGGAGATCGGCTCCCCAAAGGAGTACGGGCTGAAATCCCTTGGATCCGGGATCGACTCGATCTGCTCGTTGATCAGATCAAGGGGATCGGCGTTCACGTCGTAGCCGGGGTCGACTATCAGAAAGTCGTACACGGTTGTGCCGGTCACCGCCGGCGGTGGCGCCGCCTCGATCGCGTCT
Source organism: Acidobacteriota bacterium (assembly GCA_004356805.1). Taxonomy (GTDB): domain Bacteria; phylum Actinomycetota; class Acidimicrobiia; order Spongiisociales; family ZC4RG35; genus SZUA-217. Next base: position 1,205 of record SMXW01000066.1, read on the forward strand.
CGCGCCACGTCGGGGTTGAACTCCTCTACCGCAATGGCGCCAAAGGCTGCGTTCAGCTCATAGGCATAGAAGACCCCGGTTCCGAGGACAATCCCAACGAGCACTACGGTGGTGGCCCGCCACGGATGAAACAAGACGTACTTCATCAATGTCAAAGCGGCAACAGGCTAGGTCTGGACGATCTCGATTGAGAGGCGATGTGCCCTCCCCCCTCGACCCGACTGGCTGACCTAGCCACGCTACCCTGCCGCCGCGTGCTGGCACTTCCTCATATTGCCTCGGGCAAGGTCCGAGAGATCTACGAGATCGATCCAGAGAACCTTCTGTTCGTCGCAACCGACCGCATCTCCGCCTACGACGTCATACTCGATCAGACCATCCCGGATAAGGGACGAGTCCTCAACGGTCTCAGTCTTCACTTCTTCGGCCTCCTCGAAACGCCAAACCATCTGGTCACAACAGATCTAACCGGCCTTTCGAGCCTCTCTGAAGAGGACCGACGCGAGCTCTCCGGACGGGCAATGGTCGTGCGAAAAGCGGAGGTGATTCCGGTGGAGTGCGTGGTTCGCGGTTATCTGTACGGGTCGTCGTGGCGGGAGTATCGAGATGGTGGTGGTCCCACCACCGAGCATCTCCCCGGCGGTCTCAGAATGGCGGACAAACTGCCCGAGCCAATCTTCACCCCGGCCACGAAGGCCACGACTGGCCACGACGAGAACATCACCGAAGCACAGACAAGGGACATCCTCGGAGATGACCTCTATGAGGACCTGCGCTCACGCTCGATCGACATGTATGTGAGGGCTTCTGATTACGCCGCCGAGAGAGGTGTGATTCTCGCCGACACCAAGTTCGAGTTCGGCTTCTCAAACGGTGAGCTCCTCCTCATCGACGAGGTGCTCACTCCCGACTCCTCTCGTTACTGGCCTGCCGACGAGTGGTCACCCGGCAAGGAGATTCCATCGTTCGACAAGCAATACGTGAGGGAATGGCTCGACCAGCAACCCTGGGACAAGACACCACCCGCACCCGAGCTTCCCAAGGAGATCGTGGAGGGAACCCGGGCCCGCTATGTCGAAGCGTTCGAGCGGATAACCAGGACCGACTTTGACGACTACCTATCCGGCACCGTCTCGTGAAAGTGACTGTGACCATCAACAGGAGACCAGAGATCGCCGACCCCGAGGGAACGACCGTTGAACGCGCACTCCACGACCTTGGCTACACGGAGGCGTCTGGTGTCCGCATGGACCGGGTGGTTCACATGGATGTCAAAGGAGACGACGTCGTAGCGGTGAAAGATCTTGTCGAGGAGATGTGCCGCCGCCTCCTGGCAAATCCGGTTCTCGAGGACTTTGAGGTGGAGGTCACAGAATGAGGACGGCCGTCATCGTCTTCCCTGGCACCAACTGCGAGCACGATGTGGTCTACGCAATGGAGGCTCTGGGTGGGGAAGCCGAGATCGTATGGCACCGCGAGACGAGCTTGGACGATTTCGACGGAGTGATCCTGCCTGGCGGTTTTGCCCACGGCGACTATCTCAGAACGGGTGCCATAGCCCGCTTTTCGCCGGTTATGAGCGAGGTGAGACGCCTGGCGGAAAATGGCGCGCCGGTCCTCGGCATCTGCAACGGCTTTCAGATGCTCTGCGAGGCCGGGCTTCTTCCTGGCGCCCTGATCGCCAATCGTGACCTTTCCTTCATCTGCCGCTTCGTCGACCTCGAAGTTGTCGATACGGACACTGTCCTGACCAGACTCGCCACTCAAGGGGACCGTGTCCGAATACCCCTCAACTCCTACGAGGGCAACTGGGTAGATCCATCGGCCAGCGGCCGAGTCGCCCTCCGCTACGTCGACGACCCCAATGGCTCCCAAGCCCGGGCAGCAGCGGTGGCCAACGAGCGGGGAAACGTCGCCGGAATCATGCCCCACCCCGAACGGGGGATCGAGGACATCCTCGGATCGTCAGACGGACAGGTCCTGTTGGAGAGCTTTCTTCAGTCACTGGTGGATTATCCACCAGTCCCCGCATGACGACCCCGGCCGGGCCCGTCCACCGAACGCTCGGCATGACCGACGACGAATACGAGTCGGTCGTTGAAATCCTGAAAAGGGAGCCACTCCCAGCCGAACTCGCCATGTACTCGGTGATGTGGTCCGAGCACTGTTCCTACAAGTCATCGAGGCTCCACCTTGGCCGATTCCCCACCGAAGCCCCCTGGGTCGTGGTGGGGCCTGGTGAGAACGCAGGTGTCGTCGACATCGGCGACGGATGGCTCGCCGCCCTTCGCATCGAGAGCCACAACCACCCATCCTTCGTCGAGCCGTACCAGGGTGCGGCGACCGGAGTCGGCGGGATACTCAGAGATGTCTTCACCATGGGTGCAAGGCCAATCGCCTTGTGGGACCAAATTCGTTTTGGTCCGCTCGACCAACCCAAGAATCGATACCTCTTCAAAGGTGTTGTTTCGGGGATCGCCGGATACGGGAATGCCGTCGGAGTCCCCACGGTCGGCGGTGAGATCGAGTTCGACGATTGCTACTCGGGAAACCCCCTGGTCAACGTGATGTGTCTGGGAATTCTCCGCAAGGAGCAGTTGGTGCTCGGCACTGCGGGGGAACCCGGCGTCATCGCCGTTCTTCTTGGCAGGGCCACCGGTCGAGATGGGATAGGCGGAGCCTCGGTGTTGGCTTCCGCCTCCTTCGACGATGAAACGGAAGAAAAGCGGCCGAGTGTCCAGGTCGGCGACCCGTTCGAGGAGAAGAAGCTGATCGAAGCCTGCCTCGAACTCTATGAGAGGGGCCTTGTGGTGGGTGTCCAGGATCTGGGTGCAGCCGGTCTTTCCTGTGCCACCTCCGAACCGGCGGGCCGAGCAGGCGTGGGAATGAGGGTCGACCTCGATGCAGTACACACAAGAGAGTCCGGGATGACAGCGCCCGAAATACTCATGTCCGAATCCCAGGAGCGAATGATGGCATTCGTGTCGCCCGACAAAGTCGACCAGGTGCTTGCGGTGGCCGAAAAATGGGAGATCGAAACCGCAGTGGTCGGTGAGGTGAAGCCGGGACCGACTCTCACGGTCAGCCACAACGGCCAGGTGGTGGCCGAGGTCCCGGTGGCTTCTCTGGCCGACGACGCCCCCCTCCTCGACCGCCCCTCGGCACGGCCAGGCTGGCTTGATGATGTCTGGTCGGCTCCGGCATCGCTCGACGACGTCGACCCGGTCGATCTTCTGATGAAGCTGTTGGACGACCCAGCCATCGGATCATCCGCCTGGGTCCACGAGCAGTACGACCACATGCTCTTTCTCGACACCGTCGTCGGGCCAGGGAGCGACGGGTCACTGCTTCGGATCAAGGGGACCGAAAAGGCCCTAGCCGTATCGACCGACGGGAACGGAAGACTCTGCTATCTCGATCCCCTCCGGGGTGCGGCGCGTATCGTGTACGAAGCCGCCCTCAACGTCGCGGTCGCCGGCGCCCGGCCTCTGGCCCTCGTCGACAACCTCAACTTCGGCAATCCGGAAAAACCCGAGGTGATGTGGCAGTTGATCGAGACAGTGGAGGGCATATCCAGGGCCTGTGAGGCGCTGGGCATCCCCGTAGTCGGCGGCAACGTCTCCTTCTACAACGAGACAGCCGGGGTCGACATCCATCCAACCCCGGTCGTCGGACTACTCGGGCTCGCCGACCCGATGCCGTCGAATCCTCCACGTTTGAGCCGAGCGAAAGAAGGCATGGAGATCTGGGAAGTCGGTCCGAAGCCGACCGACAATCTCGCGGGGAGCGCAGCACAACGGGTAGCCGGCAAAGCCCTCGTAGGTCGCCCCACCGCCCCGAACCCGGAGATGGCTCGCCGCCTGGTGAATCTCGCGGCGGAGCTCGCGCATTTGGTCCCCGTCCTCCACGACATCTCAGATGGAGGCCTCGCCGTAGCCGTCGCCGAGATCTGTATCGCGTCCGGTGTAGGAGCCCAAATCAACCACGTTGCGCCTGGGGCCATGTTTTCGGAAGACCCCCACCGTTTCGTGGTGGTGATGGAAAGCGGCACAAACGATTTGCCCGTTGATCTGGCAACACAGGTGGGAACCATCGGGGGCGACAGTCTCTCCCTCGGATCCGGCAGCCTCGACCTTTCAAACATCACACGGGCCTGGCGTGAGGCTTTGCCCTCCGCTCTCGGGGTGTGACCAGTGGAGTCGCCTCCCAGCACCGGTATCCAAGGCACGCCACGTAGGATTGGCTAAATGGCTTCACTCGTGCTGCTCGATGTCGGCCAACCAACCCAGGTCGAGGCCACGATTGACGAATCCGGCGTGTGGATCGATGCCGCCGGCGTGAAAGCGGCACTCGGCTGGGAACTGAAGCCGGAAGGCCTATGCCGTGATGCCACCTGTATCCCAGTCGCCGGCCGACCTGGTCTGATGAACGACGGGCAGATGAACCTGGAAGGTCTGGCCGAGCTACTGAGGCGACCCTTCGCCCACTCCCCGGAAGAGGGCGTCGCCTACATCGGACCGGCGATGGAGCTGTTTGACCACACCGTCAAGACGTTGGAGGCTCCTGACTTCACCCTTCCCGATCTCGGAGGGAGATTCCATTCGTTGTCTGAGCACCGCGGGTCGAAGGTGCTGCTGGCTGTGTGGGCCTCATGGTGAGGCTGTCGTTACGACTTGCCCGGGTGGCAGTCCATCCACCAAGAACTCGAAGGCGAGGGATTCGTGGTGATCACCGTCGCGGTCGACCGAGCCGACGATGCGCGCTCATGGATCGAGCGCGCCAATCCCACCCATCCGAGCCTGATCGACGAGCACCATCGCCTCGGCGAGCTCTACAACATGGTGAACGTTCCGACTGTGGTTTGGATCGACGAGACAGGACGGATCACCCGGCCCAACGACGTTGCCTTCACCACCGAGAAGGGCGGCAGATACGCCAACGTCTCGACCGACGAGCAGATGGCCCTTCTGCGC
>SMXW01000067.1 GCA_004356805.1 Acidobacteriota bacterium
AGCTTTGGCGCGCCGGATACACGTTTTGGGGTACTCATGAGCCCCGGTCAGATTGGTGGCATATGTTTTTACGCAACCGAATCCGATTATTCGTCTACACGGCGCTAATGGCCCTGGCGGTCGCTGCCTGCACCGCTGCCGGAAATACCGACCCGACAGCCGTCGAGGATGAGGTACTCGGACACAGCGTCTTCACTTTCGGCTCGCCGGGCCAGGCCAACGACGCCGATCGCACCATCGAAGTCTCCGCCAACGACGACCTCACCTTCAGCCCCGCTGAAATCGTGGTTTCGACCGGCGAGACCATCACCTTCGTGGTTAGCAACACCGGTCAGGTTGTCCACGACTTCACCCTCGGCGACCAGACCGCACAGGATGACCACGAGGAGGAGATGGCCGAGATGATGGAGAGCGGTGACATGACCATGCACGATGAGGACAACGTTGTAGTGCTCCAACCAGGCGAGACCAAGGAGCTCACCTGGAATTTCACCGAGTCGGGCACCTTCCTTATCGGCTGCCATCAACCTGGCCACTACGCAGGCGGGATGAAAGCCACGATCGACGTCGATTAGACGTCCTAGATCACTGATCACCACCCCATGGCCGGGCCCCGGCCGGGTATATAGCGGAACCCGAACCGGGACACAGTTTCTGCTTATTCCCTAGCTGTCGTCCTGCTGGGCCGGGACAACCCGCACGTGGCTACGGCTGGTTAAACAGCCTGCCGGTGCCTAGACAGACAGAGTAGCCGCCGTGGGAACCGGGTATGTGAGCGCCGGCTCCGAGGGTCGCAGGCACTATGTGATGCGTGGCATAATCGGAGTTGCCGGGTTCCCCGCTGTCGTTGCATGGGCCTACATTGTGGGCAGAAGCCCCGATAGCCAAACTCATCGTGGCCATCACGGTCACGATGATCACTGCGAGTCTTCTTCTCATTTCGAACCTCCTAGTGACCACAGTGCGTGGTCATACGGCTCGGACCATACACCCCCTACCACTGGCTGGGGTTAGGGACGCCTTCGACTTCTCGCTATTCGCTAACAAACCGCCCATAACCGAGCATTATGTGTGCTTACAGGGTCACGGCGATCTTGAATTCGAGACCGGCGAGGTTCGCTAAAAGGGGCTGAGGCTCCCCGCACCTCCCCGTTGATCGTCAGGCTTCTTGTCAGGCGGTTGCCTCGATGCTGAAACGCAGCGCGTCTAAGTGAGTGAAGTTTCGCCCCGGCAGGATTCGTCGCGGCGGCCGAGCAGATTGAATCTCCCCCAGCCGGTTCGGGGCGAGTCGCTTTGGGTTCGGGTCCGACTCCTGGTGCGATCTGAGCGCCCGGCGAGATCCTCCGCCGGTCCGCTGCCAAGCGTCTGCTGGGAGTCGTCCTGCAGCGCCGCCGGACAATCTACCGCGGCGATCCGTGCACTTCAGCGGTGGACGAGTGAGCCCGAGCCGCGTCCAGCCGACAGAGCTGCCTCGCCCATTGGCACTCACTTCAGGCCCGCCATCGTCGAATGCTCCGCGTCGAGAAAAACAACCCGCAACCTTGCACGAGTGCCGACTTCGTTGATGTCCGACCACCTCAGCCCAAAGTGCGGTGTTTTGTCAAAATCATGAGTCACCAAGATCAAATCACCAAAGGGATCGAGCTGCGCGTGTCCGGAGAAGTAGAAGATGAAGAGGGAGCCCGGTTGTGAGGACTCGCCAACGTCACGCAGCGCCTCCAGTACCTGCCCGCGTGTGGCCTCGCCGTTGGTGAGCAAGCGTACATCGACGTCAGGTGTAGTCCGCTTCCATGAGCTAGTGATCACGTCGTGGAAACTCGCAGCGTCCGATGCTGCGCCGGGTAGATTTTCTAGCGTCGGGTAGTCAGAAACAGCGACGACGACACCGAGGATGGAGTCGTAGAAGGACTTTCTGGAGACCAACGGAAGCGGTTCAGGTTCTAGGTTCTTGCCAAAGAACGACGGTCTGATTCCATACAGAAGCGATTCGTCCTCAACGAAGGCGTAAAGGTCCCGAATGCTGACATTCCCGTCGGCATCAGCGGCAGCACCCTTGATTCCCTTGAGGACGGCTGTCGCGAAAACGGAGCCTCGCTCCCTGCTGTGCGGCGCAATGCCGGACCCGCTCGCGAGAACTACCTGTGCTTGATCCGCGTCCGGGGCAACACTGATGTCAGTGGCGGACTGAAACGCAAGCTCCCGCTCGCGTTTCGTCTTGCTCGGATCGTCGACTATTCGTTTGAGTACTGGAAGGCCACCCGGGAGACCGGAGCGGCGAACCTCTTCGATGGCTGTTTCGCGTACGTCTGAGGTCTCATCCGAGACAGCAAGAATCTTGATGAGTTCGTTGAAGATCTCCTCGGGAACGGCATCTCGGTACGCCAGGATTGCGATTTCTCGCTCAACGGCAGAGGTGCTTGTGAGATGTTTGACCAGCTGGCCTGTCAACTCCCCGCGCTGCAGGCGTCTGCTGGCCTCAGCGCGGTGTGCGCAACTCGTGACCCACTGAGGCCAGGAAGCTGCTCCGGTATCGAACCGGGTCCACGAGCGTCTGACCGGCGTCTCCTATTCCGGTGATGTTCGGAAGACCAGCAGAGTGTGCGGTACCGAGGACATTCGTTTCGCAGTGACCCGGAAAAAGTCGCTGCCGGTGTCGTGCTCGGCGATGGCATCACCCATGATCTGAGCATTTTTGATCAATGCCGTGATCACCGTGGCCGCTTCCTCCTCAAACAGATCCTGGATCAGGTCGCCTTCGGTGGCCTCTCTTCGAAAGACCGGTGATCTCGGGCGGTTGACCGAATGCAGCCGGAAGTCCTGGTCTACCTGGACGATGGTCTCTGGCAGCGAGCTCAGCGCCTCGCGGGCGCCGGGACTCAGATCCGACTCAGGCAAGTCAGTCAACGCCCACTCCTCGTTATCTCTGCTTCGCGATCACGTACTCCACCGCGCCGCGTCCACACCGGGGCTTGCCGATGGGACGCGACTGGGTCTTTGGGATCCGGCTCGGGAGGGCGGGCCGGCTCCGCCTTGAACGCTTCTCGGCTCCGGCTCAGCTCATCAAGCTTCCCGAGGCAAAAGCAGGTGCGGCTAGTGCGAAGAAACTGGCGACTGCCAAGACAACCACGATGACGCGACGACGCATGAGGGACCTCCTTAGCCCTACTGGTGTTTTCAGCCTCGAGTATGGGGAGGCACCGTCTATCAGCTGTCTCAGTGAGTGAGTACGGTTACTCCGAACCTTCCGTCACGACACTTGCGGTCGCTGTCCCCGGGTGGTGACGCGATGACCGGCCTGACGCAGCGCATCCAGGTCCCGTCGCACTGTGGCGCCACTCACTTCGAGGGCCTTGGCCAGATGCTCTATGGAAGGTGCAACACCCGCCTCGTCGGCCTCGGTAAGCAACCGCAACACTCGTTGGCGGCGTCTCTCTATCGGCGAATCGACAGTGTCGTCGTCGGGGTGGTCGATCGTCCAGGTGATCTGTCGGAGGTCCTCCATCGCAAGAGCGCGACCGGTCGGGGTACCGATGGCAGGAATCAATGCTTGCACCGTGCTAGATGAGAAACGGCTCGCGGCATCAACGATCTCACGATGCGCGGGGACCCGGTCGATCGCAGATTCGTGCTCAGCAGAAGACAGTCCGGTCAGCGCCGTCTCGAGAACATCACGGGCAAGCAATGCCGCCTGACGCTCCTCGTCGTGCTCACCGGACGCTGCAGCGGCAAGTGCCCGGCGGTGATGGACGAGGTAGGGACGCTCCACCCCGGGTACGAGACTTTCCACAGCCTGTCGGGTCACGGCCAGGCCTTCGGAAACCCGCCCAACAGCAACATATGCAGCACCGCGAATCGAAGTCAGCTCCACCGCCATCTCATCGAATCCGGCTTCACGGCAGAGCTGGTCGGCGCGATCGAGTGTTGTCAGCGCTTCTTGGTGTTCATCACGATCTATCTGGAGGAGGGCAAAGGAGCGGAGATGCTGGCTTTCGAGAAAGCGGTTTCCGGTCTCCGCGAGGGCCTGGAGACTCTCCTCGAGCAGTCGTACCGCCTCATCAAGACGACCCTTGCGGGCTGACACCCCGGCTATAATCTCCAGACACTGCGCCTCTCGGGCACGATCCCCGATGTCGATGAAATGATGCATCGCCTTCCTGGCATCGGCCTCGGCTTGGGCATCTTCCCCGAGGAAGGCGTGACGCGCCCATGCGGCGTTGGCCAGCACCATCGCCTCCCCGCGTACGTTGCCCAACTCGGCAAAGACTTGAGCCGCAACCTCGTACTTGGAGAGGGCGTTGACGACACCCCCGAGCATGTGATGCAGAAGTCCAAGGTTGACCAGATTGACGCCCTCCCCATGGCGATAGCCGATTCTCCGACATAGCTCGATCGCTCTCTCGTATCTTTCCACGGCCAAGCTTCTGTTTCCATGCTGGTGGAGCATTCGCGCCTGAATTCCGGCCACTTCGGCCTGGCCGCGCAGGTCGACAGACTCCTCGTAGATCCGCTGAGCCTCCTCGAGATAGGGGAAGGCGTCAGTTGGCTGTTGTACCTCAACGAGAGTGCTGCCCAACTCGGTCAGGGCATCGGCCTGCTGTTTGTCGCTATCAGCGGCGGCACTGACCGCTTCCTCGAGATGAGAGACCGCCTCTAGGGGCCGGCCCGACCAACGCAGACCGGTGCCCAGAGCAACCAGGGAAGCAGCCAGCCCGGAGCGGTCACCATGTTTTCGTTCCGACTCTACCGAACGCCTGGCCGACTCCTCGGAGCCGACAAAGTCTGCGGTATGGGCCAGCAGCCAGGCTTTCCGGCGATCAACATCGCCTGCAGCCTCGAGGGTTGAAGCAGCGAGAGCGGCCATCTCATCGATGACATTGTGCTGATGCTCGCGCTGGCCCAAGACACCGAGTACATCTTCGAGGCGCCCCAGTATCCGATATCGCTCCTCCGGTGACCACTCAGCTTGTGAAGCCGCGGCCCGAGCCCTCTCCAGATGCTGTCTTGCCGTCGCATAGGCATTGAGGTCCACCGCGCGCAGACCGGCATCCAGGAGAAAGGAGGCGGCTCTGTCGGGTACCTCGCCCTCCCAGTAGTGATAGCCGATGGCATCGACATCGTCAGGGTGGATCGCCGCCAAAGTCTCCGCCACCCGACGGTGCAGCTCCACCCGACGTGGCCGGTCAATGCAGTCGTAAACCACCTGCCGGACCTGATCGTGGGTTATCCGGTATCGTCCGTCGCCCTCATCACTGATTAGCCCTCGATGGAACAGCTCGTCCACGGATTCGAGCACGACTGATCGGCTCAGATCCGCGGCTTCGGCCAGAACGGCAAGATCTACCGTCTGCCCGCATACGGCGGCGAGCTCATACACCACGGAGCTGCTCTCATCCAACAGTGACATGCGAGCGTCGATCACAGACCGCACTCTGGGAACGACCGGCACGGTGGGCCCGGCAAGCTGACGCTGAAGCACCTCCGCCGGGTTACCGGATTCGAATAGTCCTCTATCCCGCAGCGCCAACAGCGTCTCCAGGCTGAAAAGCGCGTTGCCTCCGGTCTGGCGGTGAAGTTTGGCTGCTATTGCTGGCTCCAGGCTCGTCAGACCGAGGATCCTTTTGACCATTTCCTCCAGCTCGAAGACCGAAAGCGGTGACAAGACGACCCGTCCCAGGCCGGCGACACGATCCGCATCACGGAGCATGTCCCAGACCTCAGTGTCTCCCCTCGCCTCCTCGCTTCTGAAGAGAAGAAGGAGAAGGGTCCGGGATGCGACGAGCCGAGGGACGAGTTGGGTGATCACACTCAGTGTGTCCCCATCGGCCCACTGAACATCGTCGACGACGATCATATGGGGCGTGATCTGGCCAAGCGCACCCAGCGTGTGCACCAAGGCCTCTTTCATCCGAGTGGATTCCTCGGCGGGGTGGAGTGACGCTGAAATCGATGAGGGGTGAGTGCGATTTCCCTGCCCCGGCGCCAATCGCAGCGCCTCCCCCAGCCAGACCGGTGACACCTGCTCGGAGATTTGCTCGACCCGAAGCGAGCTGAGCGACTCGAGCACTTCGACCAGCGGAGCGAAAGGACGTAATGCCCCAGGTGTGCATGTCCCCCAACTCACCTCGAACCCACGCCAACGTGCGTCTTCGGCTGCCTCGTGGGCGAGACGGGTTTTGCCGACTCCTGGTTCACCCTCCAAAAGGACCACCCCGCCGGGTCCGGCCAGGACCCGTTCCATGTGATCGAGGAGACCGCGGCGTTCCTGCTCACGCCCCACGAAGTGAGTCTCCGGTCGGCTACTCATCAGCACCGGGCTTTCCTCTCCCTGGAGAGGACGGATCCCGGAGCGCCTCTGTCGAGTGATCTTGTGGTAGAGCTCGACGGTGGCCGGGGACGGCTCCGATTCCAGCTCCTCAAAGAGCACAGATCGACATCGATCGAACTGCTCCACTGCCTCACTTGTTCGGCCGAGCAGGAAGCAGAGTCGCATCACCTCCTGGTGGACTTCCTCACTCAACGGGTCGTGATGGGTTAGGCGGCGGGCATAGGCGAGAGCCTCCTCGTAGGCGCCACTGGCCTTGGTCGCATCGACCAGCCTGCTGAGAGCGACGATGTAGCGCTGCCGGTAATGATCCTGATCGACAACTACCCAGTCGTCGTAGAAACCGGCCATGAAGTCACCGCGATAGAGCCCAGCACAGGTTCGGAGAGCGGCAACATCGAGTCTGGCCCTCGGAGCCCCCTCGGCTTGGTTGAACTGTGAGGCGTCGAAGCTGTGGTCGAACTCCTCTACATCGAGCCAGTACGGCGCGGAAGTGTCGAAGGCAAGGGTGTCCGACGTCACCGCGACATGCGAGGTCTCTGCTTCGTTGACGACATCGTGGATCTGCCAAAGGGTATGGCTAAGACGACGACGTGCCCTCCCCTCCGCCAGATCGGGCCAGAAGGTGCCGGCCAGTAGGTCACGTTGCAGGGGTCGGTCACGATTCATCACCAAGTAGGCGAATAGTGATCGACCCGCCCGCGAAGCGATCGGGGGTAGGGCCGCACCGGCGCGCTCCAAGAGGAAGCCGCCGAACAAGCGGATCCGCAGAGCTTCCATCGGAGCAACGCTACCCCGGTCAACACAGTGGTTGGCCGAGCAGGCCGGTTGCGAAAAAGGGATGGAATGTGTGTTCTTGAAGTGATTCGATGTCAATCGGGTGAAGCGACAGGCGCAAGGCTGGGCATTCCGACGGACGCGAGCCGAGTTGTCCTCACTGTCGATTCGGAGACGGTCCTCGATCGTCCGCTGCGCCGAGCGATTAGACAAGACCTACGAGCAAGCTTCTACGGAGCGCGGGAACAACTCAACGAAGCGATTTTTCAACGAATCATTGTCGTAAACAAACATATTTCCCAACACGAGCTTGCAGAGCCATTCCGATCAATGCTTGGAGGACGATTTCAGAATCCGCGGTTGGGTGGAGGTCAGCGGACAATTCTAAAAAAGTCTCCATGCGGCAACTGCGGACCGCAATGAGAAAGAGTGGTTGGTACCAGGACTTTCAGATGTCAGCCGAGACAGTGAGCCAGAGAGATGGACGTGAAGCCCTTGAGGTCGCAGACGAACTGCGAAGGTGGGGTTTTGAACTCCTGACCCCTTGACTCTCAGTTGAGATCAGGCGGTCCCGGCTGGTCGGCCATTGTCATGCCGGTTTGGCAAAAAGCCAGTAGTAAGAAGAACAAGGACGCGTTGGGTTGGTGAGGCCCGTGGTTGTTGAGGATTTCGGCCGCTGGGGGGACGCGGTCAAACAGAGGTCAAACCTCGAATGAACCCTGGCCGCCGAGCCATGATTACTGCTCGCGAGGGCAGCGCACCAGGCCGAAACACCGGATTCGATTGTTCAGCATCGGCGGTGCCGATTTCCGGAGGCAAAGGGACGTGGGCTGGCCGTTTCGAATCGGTAACAGCACCGACCCTGTCGATGCGTTCCGGCTGGTGCCCAGGCCTTGGAAGACAACAGCGCGTTTCAGGCCGCTCGTTTGG
>SMXW01000068.1 GCA_004356805.1 Acidobacteriota bacterium
ATTAGCCCTCAAAGTCGCTCAGGACGCTGAGCACATAGTCGAGGTCGGCCTGTGTGTGACCCACATTGACCTGGAAGCGGATCTCTTCGTTGCCTTTGGGGACCACCGGAAAGTTCAGCCCCGTCGCCAGGATCCCATTGTCAAAGAGATGTCCGACAAGAGCAGCTGTCTGCTCGGTATCCCTGACCATGAGGGGGACTATCGGATGAGGTCCCGGAATCGTCTCGTAGCCCACTTCGACCAACCCGGACTCGAAACTCGTCGTCATCTCACGAAGATGAGTCAGCATCTCCACGCCTTCCGGGGAGTCGAGGATCGAAACCGATATTTCAGCCGCCGCCGCTTCTCCAGCCGTGATCGGGTTGGAGTAGATGTACATCAGGCTCTTCTCACGGAGAAAGGAGACAAGGGAGTCAGTTCCGGTGACGTACCCGCCATTGACACCGAACGCCTTGCCGAGGGTGCCGACAAGAACGTCTGCCTCACCCTTTGTCTCCTCTTCGGTACCACGTCCGGTCGTTCCGTATGCGCCGACCCCGTGGGAGTCGTCAACGACGACTACCACGTTCTCGGGATAGGAAGCGTCATGACGACTGGCGACCTCGTTGATTGCTGAGAGGTCTGCGAAATCGCCTCTCATCGAGAACACGCCGTCGGTGATGACCACTGCTCGTTTCGCGGAACCGGCGCTCTCGCCCAGAGCTCGATCAAGGGCATCCATGTCGAGATGCGGATAAACACCTCGTGATTCCGGTCGAGACATTCGCACACCATTGATGATGCAGTTGTGGTTCAACTCGTCACTGAAGACAACCGTCTCGGGTGTGATCAGAGAAGTCAGTGTCGACAAGACCGCCGCATAAGCCGATGAGTAGACGATCGCAGCCTCACGCTCATGGAAGCCAGCCAGTCGCTGCTCCAGATCGAGGTGTGTCTGGTAAGTGCCGGAGATGAACCTGACGGCACCCGGCCCGGCCCCAAATTGCCGGGTCGCCGTCTCCTCGGCGGCGATCACAGTGGGATGGAGTGAGAGCCCCAGGTAGCTGTTCGAATTCATCCGAACGAACTGCTGATCCGAACCGGCGATGCGGTAGCGAGGCCCCAGACCGGAACGAGGAGGGATCACGGCGGCTATCACCGCCTCCTCACCCTTGCCTGTGCCGCTCTCCAGAAGGGCAGCGACCTCGGCAGACAGCGCCGCATCGAGTCGGGCGTGTGGCATCGCTACGGGTTTAGCAGGTCTCTAGGGTGCGGCAGCATGACAAGACTCGGTTTCATAGGTTTGGGAACAATGGGCCACGGCATGGCGGCGAACCTCGAAGCTGCGGGTCACCGCCTCACGGTCTGGAATCGAACTCGATCCAAGGCAGACGACCTGGGTGCCCATGTGGTCGACACCGCACGTGAGGTGGGTCCGGAGAGTGACATCGTGTTTGTCTCCGTCTCCGACACATCCGACGTCGAGGAGGTTGTCTTCGGTGACTACGGAGTCATTCACGGGATGACCCAAGGCGACATTCTCGTAGACCACTCGACAATCTCCCCCGTTGCCACCAAGGGCCTGGCCACTCGGGCCGCCGAGCTTGGAGTCGACTGGGTTGACGCCCCGGTTTCCGGCGGGTCGGAAGGCGCCGTCAACGGCACCCTTGCCGTAATGGTGGGCGGTCCGTCCAACGCCGTCGAGAAGACCCGCCCATTCATGGACGCCTACTCGAAATCCATCGTCCACGTCGGTGAGGAGCCGGGTTCGGGTCAGATGGTGAAGGCCGTGAATCAAGTCCTGGTCGTCCTCAACCAGCTCGCCGTTTCCGAAGCGCTCCTTCTTGCCGAGGCCGCCGACCTCGATCTCCGCAAAACCCTCGAAGCCGTTGAAGGAGGAGCCGCCGGGTCTTGGATGCTCTCCAACCGGGGTCCGCAGATGATCGAACGAGACTGGCGACCCGGTTTCACCGTCGACCTCCAGCAGAAAGACTTGCGCCTCGTCCTCGAGGCAGCAGACGAACTCGGTGTTCCCATGCCGGGGGTGGCGCTCGTCTTCCAGCTTTACCGCTCTCTCCAAGCCCGGGGTTTGGGATCAGACGGCAACCACGCTCTGGTAAAGGCTCTCGAAGTTCTGGCCGGCATCGAACTGGGCCGTTGAAGAGTGCGCCAGAGCATCGCGGCCTTCAGCGGTTAGCCGAGCAACTCTTCCTTGACTCGGGCGACATGGCCCTTGGCGCGGACGTTCCGGTAGGCCTCAGTCAGCACGCCGTTCTCGTCGACGACAAAGGTTGAGCGGATCAGGCCCTGAGTGAGTTTGCCGTACATTTTCTTGTCGCCCCACGCCCCAAGGCTCTCGGCCAAAGCATGGTCCTCGTCGGAGAGAAGATCGAAGTTGAGTCCTTCTTTCTCCTGAAACTTCTTGTTCAGCGATGGACGGTCCGGGCTAACCCCAACGATGGCGTAGCCGGCGGCAGCGAACTCGTCATAGCTGTCTCGAAAGTCACACGACTCGGTGGTGCAGCCTGGCGTCATCGCCCGCGGATAGAAGAACATCACATACTTCTGGCCGGCCAAGTCGGCATCCGAAACGGTTTCGTTGTCTTGATTGGACAGCTTGAAAGTGACTTTGTCAGACATGTCGTGGAGCGTACCCGAGTGCACTAGCCAGCAGCCCTGGCTGCGTCGGAGCGAAGGAAGGTCGATCCGCCGGCGAGAAACCCCAGACCGGCCGGCAGCCACAACGAGACCAGCCGGAACACGAGGATCGGAGCGACGGTGGTGGCAACAGGGAATCCGTACGCGGCCAGAATGATTGCCAAGGCGCCTTCTACTATCCCCATGCCGCCTGGAGTCCCGGGCAGGCCACCGGCCAGCTGAGAAACTCCGAAAGCAGCGATGACCTGAAGGGCATTGACCTCGATCCCAAACGCGAAGAGGACAATCCCCAGTGCCACGGCCTCGAGCACCAGCCGAGCCCATATGTAGAGCTGCGACTCCCAACCGGGAAAATGGTCGATCATCGACTGTTCGATCTTCTCGCGGGCGAACCTCGGCAAGAACCTGGCGAGAGTTCCCAGCTTTCCCGAGCCGAACATGACAGCGAGACCGGCAAGAAGAACAAAGGGGGCCAGGACAAAGAGGCTGATCGAGGCAATCGAAGCCGACTCCGAGGGCCGGGCGAGAAGCAACCCGACTCCGGTCATGATCAGGAGCCCCGAATAGTTCAGCAGGACCGTCCTGACCCCGGCGCCCGCGGTGCCGTCTACCTCTTCCCGAATGGTCCACGACATGGCGACGGGTGTTATGGCTCCTCCTGCGGGGATCATCCGGGCCACACCGGCGGCGACCAGGGCAGCCTTGAAAGCCGACCATGGGCGAATAACCCGCCCAGTCCCCCGTACCGACTCTCGAAACAGCAGTCCGAAAAACCACTTCGCGCCGATTTGGGCGGCGCCGGCGAGGACCACCAGAGCCAGAACCGACCCGCTCAGCGGCGGAATCTCGAAGTTGGTGATAACCCAGTAGGCGACACCGATGTAGAGGACCGCTGAGATGCCGGCGATCCAAAGGACCCGTTTCGGGTTCATGGGGTCAGCGGTTCTTCGACCGTGTCGGGGAACTCCTCATCGACCCGATCGTTGTCATGGATGACCCTCCAGAGGGCGGGCCCCCTGCCGAGGCTGCTATCCGGATTGCCTTGCGCCCTCCGTGCCATGAGCACAACAGTCAGCAACAGGAGGAGCAGGCTCTCCGTGGGAGGACGACCCAGTGCCACAGCAACGATTGGGAGAAGCCCCCAACCCAGGAATCCTCCAAGACCGCTTCCTACCTTCCAGCCCGCGATAGACCAGCCGATCGTCCAGACAAGAAGAGCCGGGTCGATACCAAGAAGAACACCTGCCGAAGTCGCCATCCCCCGCCCGGAGCGACCCCTGAGCCAAATCGACCAGTTGTGGCCGATGACCGCCGCCAGCCCGGCAAGACCGGCGGCTCCCAGCCCAAGACCGGCCTTGCGAGCGATCCATACCGGGAAGAAACCCTTGAGACCATCGAGAACCGCCGCCAACGTCCCCCACCCCTTGCCAAGTTCGTGGGTCAGGTTGCCGGCACCGACATTTCCAGTGCCAACTTCCCGCAGGTCGACACCCTTGATCCGCGCCAAGACCTGGGCGAAAGGGACCGAGCCCAGCAGGTAGGCGCCCAGCAACAGCAGTGGCCAGTAGAGAATCGGCGTCGAGATGTCTGGCATTATTGCCAGAAACTAGTTAGTTGGCGGCGTTGTTGGAGGTCAGAACGTGTTCGCGTTCCTGGGCCGGCGGAAGCTCGAGCCTGCAGACGGCTTCGTCGACCGTCACGCTTCCCATCTCGGCCTGGAACGCCGACAACCAGGTCATCGACGATATTGGACATCTCGACTGCCCATCTTCTGGTCCGGCGACGTGGGCATGTATCGTCCGTGTGTTCGCCTTCTGACACCTGAGAGGATCACCGATGGCCCTGAAGATCACCTACGCCACGATGTCGGCCGATAACGAGGAGCTCAATTCCGCATTTGAGAAAGCTGTTGTCGACGTCCAGTCGCGCCTCGGCCAATCGCACGGCGTGATCGTCAACGGAGACCATCGAACCGACCGGGAAACTTTCGAGGAGGTGTCACCCATCGACCACAACATCGTTGTCGGGCGCTATGCCCAAGCCACGACCGACGACGTCGACGACGCCATCTCAGCCGCAAGGGCCTTCGCTCCCGAGTGGGAGGCATGGGGATGGGAAGCACGCCGCGACCTCATGCTCACAGCCGCTGACATCATGGAGGAGCAGATCTTCGAGATCTCCGCCCTGATGTCATACGAGATCGGGAAAAGCCGCCTCGAGTCTCTCGGCGACGTGGCCGAGACGGTGGAGTTCTTCCGGTACTACGCAGGCCAGATCACCGACCACAACGGGTTTGTCATTCCTCTCAACTCGCTTGGCGCCAATGAGACCAACACCTCGGTCCTCAGGCCATACGGGGTTTGGGCGGTGATTTCTCCCTTCAATTTCCCGATGGCTCTGGCGGCGGGGCCCAGCATCGGGGCCTTGCTCACCGGCAACACGGTCATCGTCAAGCCTTCGAACACCGGCGCTCTGATGGCTCTCGAGTTCTACCGGGTGATGCACGAGGCCGGACTGCCCGACGGGGCTCTCCATATTCTGACAGGTCTCGGCAGCGTGATCGGAGAGCACATGACCCATCACGACGATGTCGATGGGATCACATTCACCGGGTCGTACCCGGTGGGCATGCACTTGTTGCAGACCGCGAGCGAGAAGCGGCCAAAGCCTGTCTCCTGCGAAATGGGTGGCAAGAACCCGGTGATAGTCACCGAGTCTGCAGATCTCGAACTCGCCACCCAGGGGATAGTGCGAGGCGCCTTCGGGCTGACCGGCCAGAAGTGCAGCGCCACCTCGCGGGTCTACGTCGAGGACTCAGTGCACGACGAGTTGCTCGAAAAGCTGGTGGCTGCCACCGGCGAGCTCCGGGTCGGCACCCCATTCGATCGATCGAGCTTCATGGGCCCCCTGATCGAGAAAGGTGTCGTCGAAAAGTTCGAGAGAGCGGTCGAAGAGGTGCGAAAGAGCGGAGGGACGATATTCACCGGAGGCAACGTGCTTGACGACGGTGACCTGGCAAGAGGTCACTTCGTCGAACCCACCATCGTTGCCGCACCCCTTGACTCCTGGATTTGGAGCGAGGAACTGTTCATACCCTTGGTTGCGGTGACCCCGATATCCGGTCTGGAGGAAGGGCTCGCTCTCTCCAACGACACGGAGTTTGGGCTCACTGCCGGCCTGTTTTCGACAGACGACGAGGAAATCGACAGGTGGTTCACCGAAATAGAGGCAGGTGTCACATATGTGAACCGGGCCGCCGGGGCTACAACCGGCGCCTGGCCGGACATTCAATCCTTTGGCGGATGGAAAGGCTCGGGAACGTCAGGAGCGGGCGGCGGTGGCCCCTGGTATCTGCGTCAGTATCTGAGGGAGCAGTCGCGAACTCTGATCCGTTGATCAGTCCGACTCGAGACGTATGACCAGCCCGTCGGGATCCACGATCTCGAGACCGGCGGACGTGACGGCGGTGGATACTCCGGTGTTGCTGAGGTGGTCCTTCCACCTCTCCACGTCTTCGACCTGGAAAACGAGGGTATCCGGTCGGGCGGTACCACCCTCGACCAACTCGATCTGCTGACCGGGTGCCGCCTGGACAACGGCTGCCACGACACCCTGAGACGGTGATCGGACTTGGTCAAACCCGAGTATTTCCCCGTAAAACTCGAGTGCACTGGAAAGTGATTGGACACCCACCGAGGTGCGTGTTGAACTGATTCCCCCTGGTGCCCGCAGCGGACCGCCCCCGGCAAGGACGTCCTTCGCTTCCTCAACGGTGAATCGGCCCGCCGTCACCTCACGGCCCACGACGACTCCGCCGAGCCGGCGACCGTTGGCCTCCAACTGGAGAAGGCCCCGCAGATCTTCGAGATCCCTCACCCCGCCGGAAGCTATGACTGGTTCCTCCACCGTGGCCAACGCCTCGGCCAAGATCTGGAGGTTGGGTGCATCGCTGAGAGCATCTCTTCCGGCCTCGGCAACGAGAAAAGCGACAGCGCCGGCGGAGGACATCTCGATGAGCACTTCTTCGAGGAAGCGACCACTGTTCTGTGTCCAGCCCTGCGTGGCGATCTCCTCATCAGGGCGAACATCGAGCGAGACAACGATCTTGTCCGGGTACTCCCGGCAGAGATCCCATACCATGATCTGGTTCTCGATTGCAGCAGTGCCCATGACGATCCGCCATGCGCCGGCGGAAATGAGGCGCTCGGCTTCGCCCTCAGACCTGATACCGCCCGCCACCTGAACGGGGAGGTCTATTGCATCGACAAGCTGGCCGATCAGGTCCCGATTTCGGTAGTCGCGATAAGCCGCCGCATCAAGGTCGACCACGTGGAGGTAGTCGACACCCTGTTTGACCCAGCTCCGGGCCCGGCCGATCGGGTCATTATCCAATGCGATGGCCTCATCAAGACCACCCCGGGGGAGCCGGACCGAAAGACCGCCCAGAATGTTGATTCGGGCATAAAGGTCCATGTCACAATCCTACAGACGGTTCTCGGACTGCGCGATCAGGGCCTGTTCGCGACCATTGCAAAAGCCGAACCTCAGGTTCTTTGGCCCGTATCCGGGCCAAACAGCATCATGTTCAGACCCAAAACTCGCAAGAGCTAGCCGATCCCGAGGGCCTCTTCAGCCGCGTCGAGTGTCTGGCCCCCCTCTACAACCGGTGCGAACAGATCCCCAAACCGCTGCAGACGATCCCACAGGTTGGCAATCGTGACGTCTCCATTGGAGAAGCTGCCGAGCTCATCCCACGTGAGCGGGGCCGACACGGGAGCGCCGGGCAGAGGTCTCACCGAATAGACCGAGGCCACCGTCTGACCGGATGCGTTGCGGTTGTGATCAATGAAGACCTTTCCCCTCCTTTTTGGCTTGTCCCACTCCATCGTTATGTCGTCGGGGTTGGCGGCGGCTAGATACTCACCAACCTCGCCAACGAATCGTCTCACTCGGGCGTAATCGTGCCTCGGCTCCAAGGGCACATAAACATGCAGGCCTTTCGAGCCCGAGAGCTTCGGATAGCCGGTAAGGCCAAGCTGACCCAAGGCGACTTCGAGCAGCTGCGCTGCCACCACAACCTGGTCCCAAGTCGAGTCCTCTGCCGGGTCAAAGTCGAAGACGGCATAAGAAGGCATTTCGGGATCTTCTACGCGGGAGTGGAACGGGTGAACCTCGACGCAGCCCATGTTGGCGAACCACATCAGCGCCTCACCCGAATCGGCCAGTAGAAAGTCGACGACGCCACCCTGGGAGTCGGACACAACCGAGACAGTCCGCATCCACTCGGGTTGATGGCCTGGGGCCCGCTTCTCGTAGAACGATGAGCCGATGATCCCATCGGGGTAACGCGACATAGAGATTGGCCTGCCCGCAAGATGAGGCAACAGGACGGGCGCAACAGAGCTGTAGTACTGGATCAGGTCGCCTTTTGTGTAACCGTCATCAGGAAAGAAGATCTTGTCGATATTGCTGAGTCGGATCGGTCGATCGAGATCAGAGGGTGCGAAGTGCTTGCCGTCCTGGATTGCCCTCACCGGCGACGGGAAGTCGATCGGTGCCGAAGCAATCATTCTTTCCGCTGAGTTGTCTGCCGATCCGATATGTGTCTGAACCTCTTCCCAGATGAGGCCATGACTCTTCAAGTCCCTCGCCTCGGAGATGAGCACCATCGACATTGCAAGCTCCTCCACCGCTTCAACAAGGGGACCAACCCGCAGGCTGCCCTCGCCGTAGGGGATGTGCCGGATCTCGCCGGCCGGTCCGAACTCATTGTCGGAGAACTGAACTTGAAGAGGCTGGATCATCCATCCGGGAAAGCTCTCCTGAATGAACGACAAGACCGACTTGAAAGCGTCTCTGGTTGTCAGCCCTCCGCCGGTCATGGCGTGAACATGAGCCCAGTCAATGACCGGGCGCACGAACGAAAATTCGGCAGCCAACTGGGCAATATCCCCGATAGTCCCGAACGAGTGGGCGTTGCCTGCTGTTTCCAGACCCATCCCAACCCCAAGCGACTCGACCTTGGGAGCGACATGGTCGAGCCGTGACCTGATGCGCTCCATCGTCAACTCGGCATCCTCGCCGTAGTTACTCCCCAAGTGTGCAACGATCACCGGCGCACCGAGCCACCTTCCGATCTTCATCGTGTGCTCCAGTGCCCCCAGCGACTGTTTCCCTTTGTCCTCGTCCTGGATCGTCAGCCCGGCGAAATAGGGGGCATGAACCGAAAGTCGCACATCTCGCTCGGCTGCCAACTCGCCAAACGACCGGCACCGTTTCTCCTTCCAGGGGAAACCCTGGGTGAAAGGGAGCTCGAGGCCCCGATGCCCCTGCTCTACAAGGGAATCGAGGAACTCGGCGTCGTTGCCGGTTTCAGGCGGCAGATGTGAGATTCCAAACCGAATCGTGCTCACCCCGTCAGGTTATGTCTGTACGTGGCAGTCGGCAGATCCGACTACGGGCAATCGAGCCGCCGGCGGTACTCTGCTGTCCAGGGTCCCTAGCTCAACTGGCAGAGCACCGGGCTTTTAACCCGTTGGTTGTGGGTTCGAGTCCCACGGGACCCAC
>SMXW01000004.1 GCA_004356805.1 Acidobacteriota bacterium
CGGCGGAGTGGCGATCGGAGTCATCTCACGCCAACTACTCCAAGAAACCCCGCCATTGCCAGGATGGATGGGCGCCCCCGACCCATTCGAGTTCGACGCTACCCGAATCCTGCTCGCAGAAGGTGGGCGTCGCTATACCCAGTCGACGATGTCATACGTGTCCGTGGCCGGCCTCACCGCGGCCATTGATCAGCTACTGACGGTGGGAGCCCACAAGCTCGAGCGCCACGCGGGACGACTTGGGCACATTCTGGTGGATGCTGTCGAACCATATGGCTGGCACCCGTTTCGCCATCTGAATGACCCCGCAGCCTCACTGCACATCATCTCTCTGCGATCCCAAGGCGACGACCTGGAGGAAGTTTCGGAGCGACTTCGAACTGCCGGCATCGTGTGCAGCGGCCGCGGTGGCCGTCTGCGGGTGTCTCTGGCGCCCTACAACGACGAAAGCGACATCGCCGCCTTCGTGAATGCTCTGGCACCAACCTGACCGGGATTGCGCGCGATTCATCCACCTCCGAGAGATCAGAGGAAGACTTCATTGCCTCGGCATGGGGTGCACGGCTCGTGAACCAGTCACCGAATATCTGATCGTGCCTGTGCGCGTTCGATCCGCTGCGCCATCATGCCTGGAACCTTGTGGATCGCAGCAGTCTGAGCTAGGTTCGGTCCCGTTATCCAGAGCGGTTGAGGGACAGGCCCGCCGACGCCGCGGCAACCACCCGCAGGGGAAGGTGCCAATGCCTGATCGATGATCTCGTCGATGAGGCTGATTGATGACCGAAAACGCGGCGGCGGAAGTGCACTCTGCGAGGCTACCCACCCGGTTCTTCGACAACCGCGCCTCCTACCTGATGTTCACCATCGCGACCACCGAGAAGCCGGTGGTGGCAGCCCGTATCGGCGAGGAGTTGGCCCATGTGGGGCTGGGCGAGCATGCGCTGCGAATCTTCGACGCTGGAATGGGCGACGCCTCGGTGCTGGCCCCGCTCATGCGTCAAATGCACCGGGTCTTCCCGCACATACCATGGCTGGTGGTGGGCAAGGAGATCAGCATCGAAGATGTGCGGCTCGCCCTGGACCGGCTGCCGGACCGGTTCGCCGAGCATCCGGAGCTGGTGTTCGTCGTCACCAACATGTACTACTCGGAGGCACCATCCCTCTCCCCGGCACGCCAGAACGAGTCGGAGTTGATCTGGCGGGAAGCTGTGCTCGAGGGCTCGACGACCGATGACTTCGGGCGCCAGATCCATGGCCTCTTCTCTGATCTGGTCCACGACTGGGAGGTGGTAGCGAGCCCGAAGACGGGCAATCCCCTCTACGTCCGTCCTTCGGTGCTGGTGCTGTACCGGAAGGATCGCCAGTTCCTGCTGAACTCGGTGATCCCCAAACCCGGCGACATGAACGGAGAGTACGACCTCATAGTCGCCTCACAGCCCTATCGAGCCAGGACGACCGTGGAGCGCAAGGTCAGAATCGCGCTGGTCCCCCTGGCCAAGGCGCTGGCTCCCGGCGGGAGGATGGTCGTCGTGCACTCGCACGGGAACGACCCCGGGATGGAGATCATTCGTGGCGTCTGGCCGGATGAGGACCCGTTTCAGGTGGGACGAGCAGAGCTCGTTGCCGAGGCGCGGCGGCAGCTCGATGCGGCAGCGGATGCGGATCTGGTGTTTCCGCACCAGAGTGACCAGGAGGCGATCTTCCGTTACGAACTCCAGGCCATGCCCTCCGAGGTCACCGAGCACATTGGAACAGGCTTGACGCTGGCTGCCTGGAACGCTGCGGCGTACGTAGCGCAGATCGACGAGCAGCGGTTGTCTGCGGCCCTGTCCTCCGGCGTCTACGTCGACGTCACCCAGAGCGTGCTCCACCGTCACGGCGGTCTCTGGTTCAACGACGAGGCCTATGTCATTGCGCGTACCGGCGCCGTGGAGGGCTGATGAGGGACAACAACGGGGACCTGGAGGCGGTGCGAAGGCTGTTCCTAAAGCCAGAGTTCGAGATGCTCCCGTTCCGCAGTGCGATCGATCAGATCGAATTCCTGCCTGAAGCCGCCACCGTCACCATCACCGCATCCCCTGCGAAAGGGATCGAGCCGACCCTCGACTACGCCACCAAGCTGGCGGAGCGAGGCTTCGACGTCATTCCCCACATCTCGGCGCGATCCATCGCAGACGAGACACACCTTTCCCGAATCCTCGACGCCATCGCCGAAGCTGAGATCGATCGCATCTTCGTGATTGGCGGTGACTCCAAAGACGCGGGGGAGTTTCCCGACGGCCTCTCGCTGATCCAAGCCATCGAGAGTCTCGGGTATCCGCTCCCAGAGATCGGGGTAGCCGCCTATCCGGACGGTCATCCGTTCATCTCCCGCGAGACGCTGCGCCAGGCCTTGAAGGACAAACAGCCCTACGCCTCGTACATGACCACCCAGATTTGCTTCGACCCGGTCGTCATCTCCGACTGGATCGCCGACGTGCGTTCAGACGGCATCACGCTGCCAATTCACCTCGGCATGCCAGGGGTAGTCCCGGTCCACAAGCTGATCAGCATTGCGGCACAGATCGGTGTCGGAGATTCCGTCCGCTTCCTGTCACGCCACCGCGGGTTGTTGGGCAGGCTCACCCGCCAGAGCACGTATTCACCGGATCGGCTCGCCATGGGCCTCAGCCAGGCCATCGCCGACCCGACGGCGGACATCGAGGTGGTGCACTTCTACACGTTCAACCAGGTGGAGTCTTCCGAGGCGTGGCGGCGGGATTGGCTGGCATCCATCGACGGCTGAGGGAGGAAGTAACGCCCCGCATGTGACCGGCTGGGCTTTGGTTGGCTGACCATGTCACTGCCACCTGGGGGATGGGCACAAAAAGGGGAACGCTCCGATTCGGCCATGGGGGACGTATTCTGGACCTGCCCCCGATGACATCAACGGTGGCGAACCACATGAACGAAATGCAGTTGCGCAAGATTGCCGACGAGGAGGGGTTCATCGCCGCGCTCGACCAGAGCGGCGGTAGTACTCCCACGGCTCTGCTCGCTTACGGCATCAAGGAGGACGCTTACTCCGGCGACGACGAGATGTTCGAGCTGATGCACGCAATGCGCACGCGGATCATCACCAGTCACAGCTTCACCGGAGACCGAATTCTCGGCGCGATCCTGTTCGAGAACACCATGGGCCGAGAGATCGAGGGTCGGGGATCGGCTGAGTACCTGTGGAGGGTCAAAGGCATTGTCCCGTTCCTGAAAGTAGACGAGGGTCTGGCCGAAGAGTCCGATGGCGTGCAGACCATGAAGCGGATGCCTCGGCTCGATTCGCTCTTGCGGCGGGCCCGCGACAAGGGAGTCTTCGGCACGAAAATGCGCTCAGTTATCAAGCTTGCCGACCCCGAAGGCGTCAAGGCTGTAGTGGATCAGCAATTCGACGTGGCACGCCGAATCCTGGCCGCGGGGCTGGTGCCGATCATCGAACCCGAAATCGACATCCACTCGTCCGAGAAGGCCGATGCAGAGACACTGCTCAAGATGTCGATCTTCGAGCGTCTCGACGGAATCGACGCGGACCACGAAGTGATGCTGAAGCTGACACTGCCCGAAGAGGACAACTTCTATGCGGCGCTAGTCGACCATCCCCGCGTGTTGAAAGTTGTCGCCCTATCGGGTGGTTACAGCCGCCTGGAGGCCAACGCCAGGCTGTCGCGCAACAACGGCGTGGTGGCCAGCTTCTCGCGAGCGTTGACCGAGAACATCACCGCCGAGCAGAGCGACGACGAGTTCGAAGCTTCACTGAACGACTCGATAGAGAGCATCTTCGAGGCGTCCAAGACCTGACCGAGAAGTCGGCGGTTCCAGGCAGATACGGACGGCCCGGAATGGTGCACTGATGGTTGCAACCCTCCGGATCGTCAACGGGGCATAGCAGACCACTAGGTATCAGACCCTGTGGGAGAGATCCCGTGCAGGTTCAAGTCCTGTCGCCCGCACCTAGGAAAACTGAACAACCGGGAAACCCGAAAAAGATCGTTTGCAACCATTTTGCAACCATTTCTACCGGATCAGCGCGGCGACCGTCTCCGCGGCGTCGCGGTCCATCCCTTCGATTACGTGGCTGTATCGGTCCAACGTGATCGAGATCGAGGAGTGGCCAAGCCTCTCCTGCACCACTTTCGGATGTATCCCTGAGGAGAGTGCAAGAGTGGCCCAAGTGTGACGGGCCCCAGAGTGCGGAGTCAGCGGCTTCACCCCAGCCTCGCCGGCGAGTCGCTTCATGGTCCTGGTGAAAATATCGGGAGAGACGATGCCTCCGAGTTCATCGGTGAAGACGAGGTCCAACTTCTCCCACGCAGGTCCCGCTCGTAGCCGTTCCTCGTTCTGTCGTCGTTTGTGATCGCGGAGTGCAGCCACCGTTCTGGAGTCCAGGGCGATGACACGTCGAGATCTTCTCGACTTGGTTTCACCAATCCGCAGCACCGGCTTGTTTTTGACCGGGACGACGGTGTCGACGACGGCAACCCTCGCACCGTCGAGGTCGAGGTTCTCCCACCGGACACCGAGAACCTCTGATCGGCGCATCCCCGTCGAACACAGCAGCAAGAACGCGGCAGATAGACGATGCGAGGAGCAATGGTGAAGAAACCGACTCAGCTCGTTGGCTGACCACGTCTCCGTCTTCGGCCGTTCCGAGCGAGGTAGTTCCACATGGTCGGCCGGGTTGCGGGACAGGACGCCATCTCGCACCGCGTCCGCAAGAGCCTTGTGGACCACTCCGTGACAGTTCTTGATCGTCTTGGCCGACAGGCCCTGCTCTGTTAGCTGCCGGTAGAAGCCAGCGAGTATCGCCGGTGTCACATCTCTGAGCCGTCGTGCCCCGAGCGTCTTACTCACCCGCTTGACCTCGTATTCGTAACCGTCTCGGGTCGTGTCAGCGAGCCCGGTCCGCCCTTCCAGCCACACCTCGAGCCACTCCCCCAAGGTCTGTTTCGACGGTGGCACATATTCGCCCCTCTGCAGGCTGGAGAGGATTACGATC
>SMXW01000069.1 GCA_004356805.1 Acidobacteriota bacterium
GCTAATCCTCCTCGACAACCACCAGTACAGCGTCCGCGTCGATCTGTTCGCCGGCCAGGTGACGGACCTCAACCACTGTGCCGTTGTGTGGCGAGCGCAGCGTGTGCTCCATCTTCATTGCCTCGATTACGACCAGGACTTGGCCCTCGACCACGTGATCGGCCACGGCAACATCGACACTGATCACCTTTCCTGGCATTGGGGCGTGGAGCGACCCGGCATCCTCATCTGAGTCCGACTCGGGGAAGCGAGGCACGGCGACGAGGTGGCTCGGACCGCTTTCCGAGTGCACGTAGCGGTCGTCTCCGTATCGAGCCGTTTGGTAGTGGAACTCAACGCCATCAATCCTGAAGGAGACAACGTCGGGAGATGCCTCGCCGAGGACGACCAACCCGAAGCCCTCGATGGGAAAGCCGTCCGGGTCGACCGAATAGGAGATCTCGTGCTCCCCGTGATACCCGATGTAGGTGCGGCGCTGCAGTTGGCTGGGAGAGTTTCGCCATCCGGACCGAATGGTTGGAAGGGCCTTGGCGACCAACCTCTCGTGCGCCTGATCGGCCAGAGCCGCGGCAAGTGCGGCGAGCCGCTCGTTCGGTGCGTCGACAAGAGGCTGTCCGAGCTCTTTCACGTCGTGGCGGTCCAGGAAGTGAGTGTCCGTCTTCCCACCCAGGAACTCGGGATGCTCCAGCACTCTGACAAGGAGAGCCCGATTGGTCGTCGAGCCATGAATGTGGGATCTCCGGAGTGCCGACGCCAGAATCGCAGCGGCCCCCTCCCGGGTGGGAGCATGGGCTATGACCTTGGCGATCATCGGGTCGTAGTGGATCGACACTCGCGAACCATCCTCGATCCCGGAGTCGACCCTCAACCCATCAGTCGCCGGTATGCGGAACCTATGAAACTCACCGGTGACGGGAAGAAAATCGTTTAGAGGATCCTCGGCATAGAGCCTTGCTTCGATGGCATGACCGGTCATCGTCGGGGCCTGGTCGGGAAGCGTCGCCCCGGTGGCGATTTCGATCTGAAGTCTGACCAGATCCCACCCGGTGACCATCTCTGTCACCGGGTGTTCCACTTGGAGCCGGGTGTTCATCTCGAGGAAGTGAAAGCTCTCATCCTGATATAGAAACTCGACGGTCCCGGCACCTACGTAGTCGACCGCCCTGGCTGATTCGATCGCAGCCCCACTCATGGCGGTCCTCGTGGTCTCGTCGATGGCCGGCGAAGGCGACTCTTCGATGATTTTCTGATGTCGCCGTTGGATCGAGCACTCACGCTCAAAAAGCGAGATGTAGTTGTTGTGAGTATCGCCAAAGATCTGGATCTCGATGTGTCGGGGGGCCTCCAGGTATTTCTCGAGGAAGACGGTGTCGTCGCCAAATGCTGAGGCGGCTTCGCGACGAGCCCCTTCGATGGCTTCGAGAAGGTCGTCGGGATGCATGACGATTCTCATTCCCTTGCCGCCACCCCCGGCCGACGGCTTCACCAGCACGGGAAAGCCAAGGGCAATCGCAACCGACTTCACGGTTGGGAGCCCTTCGAGTTCGATGCTCGGCAAGATCGGGACGCCAACCGACTCCATCAGACGCTTGGACTGGATTTTCGAGCCCATCACTTCGATCGATTCCGGGGAAGGGCCTATCCAGGTGATCCCAGCCTGAATCACGGCTCGGGCGAAATCGGCATTCTCAGCGAGAAACCCGTAACCGGGATGCACGGCATCTGCTCCGGTTTCTTTGCCAGCTGCAAGGATCGCTTCGATGTTGAGATAGGTCTCTGTCGATGCTGCTCCAGCCAGCCGCACTGCCTCGTCGGCTTCCTTCATGTGCGGCTCGCCATTGTCGGGGTCGGAGTACACGGCCACGGTGGCGATCCCCATCGCCCTCGCCGTTCGGAACACCCGTCGTGCGACCTCTCCTCGGTTGGCGACCAAGATCTTTGAGATTGTCATCACATGCGAAAGACCCCGAACCGATCTGTCCCCTCAACCGGAGCGGAATGGATTGCAGAAAGGGCGATCCCGAGGACAGTCCTCGTATCGCGGGGGTCGATCAGACCGTCGTCGCGGACCCGGGCGGTAGAGAAGAAGGCCTGCTCGGTGTGTTTCATCATTTCCACGAGATCGGCGGTGCGCTTCATGTCAGCCTCCTCATCGAAATCCTCTTTCCGCGATTCGGCCGACTGACGGGCGACGATTGACATCACTCCGGCGAGTTGCTGCGCTCCCATCACCGCCACCTTGTGATTCGGGTAGCCGAAGACAAACCGGGGGTCGTAGGCACGACCCGACATGCCGTAGTTGCCGGCACCGTAGGAGACACCCGCCATGAGGGAGATATGGGGGACTTCGGAGTTGGCGACAGCGTTGATCATCTTGGCGCCGTCCTTGATGATCCCCCGCTGTTCATAGTCCTTGCCCACCATGTAGCCGGTGGTGTTGTGGATGAAGATGATCGGCGTGTCGTAGCGATTGCAGAGTTGGATGAACTCGGTGGTCTTCTGGGCCTCCTCGGAGAAGATCACTCCCTGCTGGTTGGCGACGACACCGACTGGATAGCCGTGTAGAGATCCCCAGCCGTTGAGGATCGAGGTGCCGTAAACGGCCTTGTACTCCTCGAAGCGCGAACCATCGAGCACTCGGTTGAGGATCTCCCGCATGTCGAAGGGGATACGGAGGTCGGCGGGAATCACTCCGAGGATCTCGTCGATGTCGTGTACCGGGTCGTCGGAAGGTTTGGTCGGTCCGTAACCCTGCTTGCGCCAATTGAAGTGGTCGACGATGTCCCTTCCCATTCGGATGGCCTCGTGTTCGTCGTTCGCGAAATAGTCGGACAGGCCCGAGACCTTCGAGTGCATCTCGGCACCGCCTAGCTCCTCTTCGGTCGACTCCTCTCCCGTTGCCATCTTGACCAGGGGTGGGCCACCCAGGAAGACCTTCGCCTTCTCCTTGACCATGACGGAGTAGTCGCACATGGCCGGGAAGTAGGCGCCGCCCGCCGTGGAGCTTCCAAAGACGAGCGAGATGGTCGGGATGCCCTTCTTGGAGAGGCGGGTCAGATTGCGAAACCACTTGCCACCGACGACGAACACATCGGCCTGGTCGGGTAGGTCGGCACCCCCGGACTCCACCAGGTTGACTAGCGGAAGCCGGTTCTCCATGGCGATATCCATGATGCGAAGAGACTTGGACAGGGTGTATCGGTTGAACACGCCCGCCTGGCTGGTGGGGTCGTTGGCAAGGATGGCGCACTCCACGCCATTGATCACGCCGATCCCGGTGACAACGTTTCCACCAAGCGGCTTGTCGGTTCCCCACGCTGTGAGTGTCGAGAGCTCGAGGAAGGGAGAATCTCGGTCGATGAGGAGCTCAATCCGCTCTCTCGCCAGAAGTTTGCCTCGATCGCGGTGTCGCTTGATGTACTTCTCGCCTCCGCCCTGGCGGGCCTTCTCCTGGAGTCCCTCGAACTCGAGGAGCTTCTTTTCCATGGCGGCCCGGTTGGCGACGTATTCCTCAGAGCGCGTGTCGATTCGCGTTCCCAATACCTGCATGCCTGCGGAGCGTAGTTAGACGCTGATTGCTGAGCAGATGGCGAGGTCAGCCGGTTTGTAGAGCGGATTCCTGATACGGCTCGATCATGATGCACTCGCCGGGGCATTCCTCCGCCGACTCGATGACGTCCTCGATCAGCGCATCGGGCACTCTCGCAAGACCCCGGGCGCCGTCCGGCGCCTGCTCACCGTCGAAGACAACTGTGTCGTCGAAGAACTTGGCATCTTCTTTGACGACCCAGAGGCCATCGTCTCGGCCCAGAAAAACCTCCGGGCTGATTTCCTCGCAAATCCCGTCGCCGGTGCAGAGGTCCTGATCGATCCAAACCATCAGCTTGGTTGCTTCGGCCATGTCCCCAATTTAGATGGTTTCCCGACGTCTGCCCAACTCATGACAGAATCAGGGGATGGAACAGATACTGGAGAGACTTCAGGGTCGGGTCGGCACCGAGATCGGGGTCACCGATTGGATGGAGATCACCCAGGAAAGGGTTAATGCGTTCGCCGACGCCACCGACGACCATCAGTTCATCCATGTCGACCCGGAACGCGCAAGCCAGACACCATTCGGGGGAACCATTGCACACGGCTTTCTGACGCTGTCGTTGACGGTGCCTCTTTCTTTTGCCATCGAGCTTGATGTTGGGGAGCCCAAGATGGCAATCAATTACGGGTTGGACAAGGTGCGGTTTCCGGCCCCGGTACCCGTCGGATCCAATCTCAGAGCCAGAGTTGTGTTGCACGCGGTGAGCGAGGTGTCCGGCGGGATCCAGGTAAAGCGGACGGTGACCATGGAGGTAGAGGGGACCGAGAAGCCGGCAATGGTCGCCGAGACTGTCACCCGCTACTACTACTGAGGTCAGCCCAGCGTTGACGACGTCACACCACTAGGACAGGCTGCGTCCTCCGCCCACGACGACCACGTGGCCGGTGATGTATGAGGAGAGGGGTGTCAGGAGAAACCAGACCACGTTGGCGATCTCCTCTGGTGTCCCCATGCGGCCGAGAGGGATGGCCGAAACCATTTGCTCCAGCACATCTTCGGGTATGGCCATGGCCATTTCTGTCCCGATCAACCCCGGAGCGATGGCGTTGACCCGCACATGCGGCGCCAGCGAAAGTGCCATAGCTCGCGTCAGACCGACAACTCCGCCCTTGGACATCGAGTAGTTGAACTGCCCGAAGTTGCCGAGGTAGGCACGTGAGGCGATGTTCACGATCGAGCCCCCCTCGGTCATCAGAGGTGCCAGGTCGGTCGACAGTCGATAGACGGCGCCCAGGTTCACGTCGAGAACGGACTTGAAGTTCTCGTCGGTCATGTTCACGAGTCGTGAGTCTCGGGTGATCCCGGCATTGTTCACCACTCCGAGGAGTGGCATATTTGCGGCCTCGACGGCTTCGTGAACCGAATCGATGCCGTCGTCTGAAGTCAGGTCGACTTGGACGGCCACGATGTCCTCGGCAAGTGCGAGTTCCGGGGCGATGTCGACTCCGATGACGGTGAACGAAGGATTGGCAGCGAGCCTTCCTGTAATAGCTCGCCCGATTCCGCGGGCCGCTCCGGTGACGACGATCGACCCGTTCACGGTAGGGCCTTCCCGATGTGGGTAGACCCGATCCGGATCAGTTCACCAGTGACCCCATGGGACTCGAGCATTCGCTCTGCCCACTCCTCTACATCCCTTTGATCGGCGTTCTCATCGTGTGCGATGACGTTTGCGGTCCAGCCTTTTCTCACTCCTTCGAGCGCCGCCGTCCGGGCCGCCGAAAGAAGTCCCGAAGCGACCATGGCATTGCCAGCGCCTCGTCGGCCGAGGAGATCGTCGTGGTGCACGACATATACAAAGGATTCTTCGTCGAGGGCAGCCTTCCTACTCATCTGAAAGGCACGATCCAGCTCGGCCCTTATCTCACTCCAGTCGTCACCCACTGTCTCCGTCCAGTGGATGTTCATGACGCCACCGCCGTGCCTTCTTCGATCATCTTTTCGACAGTGTTGGGGTCCAATCCGAGCTCACCGAGAATGCCACGAGTGTGCTGACCGAGTGTGGGCGGCAGAGTTGGGGCGCGAGCGGGACCACCGTCGAGTCTGATAGGCGACCCCGTAGTCCGGACATGGCCGGCCACTGGGTGGTCGAACTCAACAAGCATTTCGTGGTGGCGCGCTTGAGGATCGTCGAAAGCCTCCGCCAGGCTGAGGACCCGACCCACGGGCAAGCCCGCGTCGGTCAGCAGGTCTATCCAGTACTCGGCATTGCGTGTCTTGAATAAACGGGTCAGTTTGCGGGCAAGGGATTCCCGACCCTCGATCCGGGCTTCGTTGGTGGGGAAATCCTCGACCAGGTCGGGTCGTCCCAGCGCGTCGCCAAGTTGAGCGAAATGACGGTCTGAGACAATCGCCAGGGTGAACGGACCGTCGGCCGCTCCGAAAACCTGATTCGGGGCCAGGAAGGGGCTGGCGGTTCCGGTCCGTTCCGGTTGGGCATGGTTGACGAACCCGATGGCGTTCCAGCCGGCTTGCACGGCCATCAGCCCGTCGCGGAGGGAGACATCGATCCTGCGCCCCTTTCTCGGTGTCTCGGCGAGGGCGGCGGAGATGGCCAAAGCGGTGTTGGTTGCCGCGACGTAGTCACCAATGGTTGTGGCGGTCTTTCGTGGGCCGTCCTTGCTGTTGCCCGTGATGGAGATCATTCCCGATTCACCCTGGAAGATGAGGTCGATGCCTGAACGCTTGGCGTATGGCCCTGTGGCGCCGAAGGCCGAGACCACGGCGTAGATGAGGTTTGCGTTGAGCTCGCGGCAGCGGTCCTCTCCGAGTCCGAGACGCTCCATGGCACCATGTCGCAGGTTGTGGACCAAGACATCCGCCTTCTTGATCAGGTTGTCGAGCACTCTCTTGGATACCCAATTCTTGGTGTCGAGAGCTATCGACTCCTTGCCCCGGTTGACCGTCATGAAGAAGGCCGACTCTCCCTTCTGAAAAGGGCCGAACCGCCGCCCCAGGTCTCCGCCAGGTGGTTCCACCTTGATGACCCTCGCTCCAAGATCGGCGAGAAGCATTGCGGCATACGGGGCGGCTATCAGATTGCCGAACTCAGCGACCAGAACACCTTCCAGCGGTCGATCAGACACGTTCGACGACCATGCTGATGCCCTGTCCCACACCGATGCACATGGTGGCCAATCCGTAACGCCCTCCTCGTCGGCGCAGCTCATGGACGAGTGTCGCCAGAATGCGAGCGCCCGAGGCTCCCAGCGGGTGGCCGATGGCGATGGCGCCGCCGTTGACGTTCACTTTCTCGGGGTCAAGGCCGAGCAGTCGGAGACTGGCGATGCTTTGCGAGGCAAAGGCCTCGTTGATCTCGATGACGTCCATGTCGTCTGCTGTCAGACCTGCCCGGGCAAATGCCTTCTCCGAGGCTGGTACCGGGCCTATCCCCATGATGTCGGGATGCACCCCAGCGGCCGCCGACGAGACAATGCGGGCCAGAGGAGTCAGACTGTGGTCGTTCAGCCCTTTCTTGCTTGCCAGAAGTAATGCCGCTGCTCCGTCGTTCATTGGGGAGGAGTTGCCTGCTGTCACGGTTCCCCCCTCCTTGAAGATTGGTTGCAGTTGGGCAAGTTTCTCATGGGACGTATCGAGTCGCGGTCCTTCGTCATGCTCGATGAGGTTCGTAGAGCGGCGACGGTGATCGGCAGACGCCTCGATGGCCTCGATTTCGTCGTCGAAACGGCCCGCGGCCATCGCCTCGAGGGCAAGCCGATGACTGCGCAAGGCGAAGGCGTCCTGGTCTTCCCGACTGACGTTGTACTTCTCTGCGACCATTTCTGCTGTCATTCCCAACGTGATGGGTGGATACATGTCCTCCATGAGGGTGTTGACCAGACGCCAGCCCAGGACCGTGTCGGCGGTGTCGGGTACACCGGTCGGGAATCCCCGCTCACCCTTGAGAGTGACGTATGGAGCCCTACTCATCGATTCAGAGCCGCCGGCGATCATCACGTTGCCCCATCCGTCTTTGAGGGCGTGGCCGGCAGAAACGACGGCCTGAAGACCGGACCCACA
Organism: Acidobacteriota bacterium; assembly: GCA_004356805.1. Lineage (GTDB taxonomy): Bacteria > Actinomycetota > Acidimicrobiia > Spongiisociales > ZC4RG35 > SZUA-217. The sequence continues at coordinate 7,616 of SMXW01000069.1, forward strand.
GAGCCGATTCACCGTGGTACCGGGTATCTCGATCGGGAGACCCGCAAGCAGAGCTGTCATTCGAGCGATGTTGCGGTTGTCCTCCCCGGCCTGATTTGCAGCACCCCATTGAATGTCCTCAACGGCCATCGGGTCGAGGTCGGCATTCCGAGCCATGAGACGCGCCACAACGTGGGCCGCAAGATCGTCGGGTCGAACAAACGCAAGTTGGCCGCCGAGTTTTCCCATGGGGGTCCGGCAGGCGTCGACGATGAAGATGTCGGTCATCTGGGCCCAATATTGGTCGATGCCGCGCTCAGATGGGGCGATCCGCTCCTTTGGCAGCAAGACGTTCCTCACCGGTCGCAATGTGCTTGTTCGAAAACGCTCTGGAATCATCTGATTCCTGAGATAAACTTTGGCTAGCTGATTGGCGCCCCTCGATGGGGTTCCTACGGCTCCCCGGTGGACGGGTGAATGTGGACGGGGTGAATAAAGGAGGGATGAGGATGACGCAAAGACTCACCGGTCTGGTGGTTGGTAAGCACTTCAAACCACCGGCTGGGGCACCACCTGAGGATTGGTGCTACCTGGTCGTTGACATCTCTGATGACGAACGGGTTTCCGTTCGTGTGGAAAGAAGCCAGGTCGATAAGGCGGTACTGGGCGATCGGGTCGTGTTCATGCAACCGCGCCAGTCGGACCAACCGGTCCAATGGGTTAGACGTTTCTGACCGATACCCCAGTGGGTCTCATATCTGACCGGGTCGTCGCTTAATGGACGGACCGAGCGGCCACGTAAACCCCCGGTGCTCGTAAGTCCTGGGCAAACATTCAACTCCGTGCACGGTCCCTAGAGTGGGCGGCCGGGACAACTACGGACCGGTTTGACCTGAGTGAGGTGTCGTTTGCGGTGCTCCGGCGTGGGGCCGGTCTTAGATGTGATGAGTGTCGTGGAGGGTCTGTGATACGTCTTTCGGTTCCTGGATAGGAGTCGCTTTTCTCTGATGGCGCCGGTACGTCGGTGATTGAAGTGACTGCATTGTGGGGAGCCGTCGTAACGGTGTTTGTTGCACTGTTTACGAACGTGACTGCTTGGTTGAAGGAGCGCCGGTGGGCTGCTGTCATCGGATGGCTGGGGTGGGTTCTTGCCATGTTCGTGTTGTTCTTCCCGATTCGCCTGTTGGAAGATGAACCGACCGGGGTGTGGCTGGTCGAGAACTTTCGTTCTGTGAAGACTGTCGCCTCCTTGACGGCGGTGGTCTTTTTGGCGATTTCGCTGTTGGTAGCCGTCCGGCTGGCGAAACCATCGTCGTGGTGGGCCCAGCGTCGATATCGGGAGGAGAAATACGAAAAGTCCGTGGAACGTCACGGTTGGGCCAAGATCAAAGCTCGTTAGAGCGTCGACAGAACGGATGCCAAAAGAACCCTCGTATGTTCTGTTGTAAGAGACCGCGGTTGTGGACTCCGACCAAGTCGGTGGATCACCTATGGTCGGCGGCCCGTCCGGCTGACGGCGAAACCGAGGTGTCCCCCGGCCACCGTCTGATTCTCAACCTCTGTTCGTGATCTGATCACTACGGTTGACCAGGATGGACAAACCGGACCTTCTCCACTTCACGGCTTCCGAAGAGGCCAATCGTCTCTTGGCCACCGACGGACTCGCCCTGCTCATAGGGATGCTCCTCGACCAACAGTTCCCAATGGAACGCGCCTTTTACGGACCGCAACTGCTCAAGGATCGTTTCGGTGAGGATCTCGATGCTGAGCGGATTGCCTTGTGGGATCCGAATGCGATGGAGGCCGTGTTTCGTGGCCCGCCCGCCATTCATCGCTACCCCGCTTCGATGGGCAAGCGCACACAAGATCTTTGTCGGGTGATCGTCGAGGAGTACGACGGAGCGGCTGAGAACGTTTGGGATACCGCTGCGGATGCGGGTGATCTCCTCTCGAGGCTCGAAGCTCTCCCCGGCTTCGGCGTGGGAAAATCGCGAATCTTCTTGGGTGTTCTGGGCAAGCGGGTAGGCATACGACCCGACGGCTGGGAGGACAAGGCAGCCGACTGGCCCAGCATCGCCGATGTGGCGGTTTTCGATGACGTTTCTGTCCTCCGCGAGCAGAAGCGAGCGATGAAAGCGGCGCGCAAGAGCTGAAGTCCTCAACCAGTAGTCGATTCCTGCCGATAGCCAGCGCACAGGGAGGGACCAGACAAAATGGAAGGACAGATGCATCTCTCGGGCCAGCTCGCTGACTGGAGCATCAGCGACCTGCTGCAAATCATGCAGGTCACCAACAAGACCGGCTCGCTCGACATCGAAGGTGACCATCGCGGTCGTATCCATTTTCGTGATGGAACGGTGACCGGAGCCGAGTTGGTCGGCACCAAAGATACCGACGTAGGCAACGACCGAAGTGGAGTTGCCGACATCGTCTACGTTCTCTCAACCCTGGATACCGGATCGTTTTCTGTCGGAGCCGCGGACGGGCCCGATACCTCAGGTTGGAGTGTCGAGGACATTCTGTCCGATGTTGATGCTCTGAAATCGCTCGAAGGTGAAGTGGTCGAAGCCGGGCTGTTCCAAGCGGCCGGCATCCGAATTGACGGCAAAATCGAGAAGCCAATCACCATCTCACCGGACGATTGGGCAATCCTCGTCTCGCTGATGCAGCCGTTTACGTTTGACCTTCTCGAAGCCAAGATGGGCCGCGTCGGGACGGTTCGCGTTCTCCACACAATCCACCGATTGGGTGTGGCAGATGTCATTACCGAAGAAGACGAGTCGGACTGGCTCGATCGTGTGGCCGGCGACGTCGCCCCCGTGTCTGACGATCCGATCTGGTTGGAGGATATCGCCGAGGAGGCGAAGGGGAAGACCGCGGCGAGCACAGAGGAGACTTCCTCATCCGAAGCTTCCACTGAGGAGGCACTCGTCGCTGCATCTGAAGAAGCGGCTTCCGAATCCGGGGCGAAAAAAGCAAAAGCGACCGAAATACGTGGTGTCTCGGCTCCGGCCTCGACAACCCTTACTGACGGCGTTTACGACGAGATTCGACGACTTCGGAGCAAGGTCGCCGAGAAGTAGTCGGTATCGTCGCTTGCGATGCCCGATGAAAGTCCGTGGAAGCCCGACCGTCCGCTCTTTATCGGCATTGCGGGAGGCTCTGGGTCCGGCAAGACCACCATTGCCGAAGCCGTAGTCGATCGTCTCGATGGCAAGGTCGCTCTCATGCAGCACGACGCCTACTACCGGCACACCCCGGAGCTGACGTACGAGGAAAGGACCAGGGTCAACTACGACCACCCGTCATCACTCGAGTCGGAACTGCTCGTTGAACACCTTGAAACCCTCAGAACGGGAGTGGCAATCGAGCGCCCGCAGTACGACTTTGCCGTACATCTTCGTGCGCAAGAAACCGTTCGGATCGAGCCGGCACCGGTTGTGGTCGTCGAGGGGATACTTGTGCTCTCCGAGCCTGCTCTCCGCTCGGAGCTCGACCTGAAGATCTTTGTTGACACCGACGCCGACCTGCGTCTCGCACGACGTCTGGAGAGAGACATCGAGGAGCGAGGAAGAGATATTGATTCGGTGATCGCTCAGTACTTCGCCACGGTGCGGCCTATGCACATCGAGTTCGTCCAGCCGTCGAGACGATACGCCGACTTGATCATCCCGGGTGGATACAACCCGGCGGCGGTGGCCACAGTCGTGGAGCTGATCAGGTCTCGCTTGAACTGACACCTCGCCCGGGTCATACAATTGCTGCCATGACTGAGCGAATTCGTGTTGCGATAGTTGGCGTGGGTGCCATGGGCGAGGCGCTTCTATCGGGTCTGCTCTCCGCCGGTTGGGGCCCATCCGATATCACTTTGTGTGTTCGCAGGCAGGACCAGGCAGACGAGTTGGCACACAAGACAGGGTGCTCCGTGACTACCGATCCCGTCGCCGCGATCGCTGGAACCGATGTCGTTGTTGTGGCGGTGAAGCCGAGAGATGTGTCCGAAGTTCTCGAATCGCTGGCCGGATCGGTCGCAGAGAGACAGACCATCATTTCGCTCGCAGCGGGTGTGACCACAGAGAGTTACGAATCACGGCTCGGCGCCGTCCCGGTGGTCAGGGCGATGCCCAACACACCCGCCCTGGTCAGAGAGGGGGTTACTGGTATCGCAGCTGGGAAGTACGCCGGTGGCGACGACCTGGACTCAGCACGAGAGGTTCTCGGAGCTGTCGGTTCGGTCCGGGTCATGGACGAGTCGCTTCTCGACGCGGTCACCGCCGTGTCGGGAACAGGCCCTGCCTACGTCTTTCTGCTGGCGGAGGCGTTGACCGAGGCGGCAATGAGGGAGGGCCTGTCGCGGGACATTGCAGAGAAGTTTGTCAATCAGACCATCCGGGGGGCGGGTCATCTCCTCACGGACACGTCGAAAAGCCCCGCCGAATTGCGCTACGAGGTGACCTCCCCCGGTGGGACGACGGCTGCCGCGGTTCATGTCCTCGAGGAACGCGGATTCAGGGCGATTGTGGAGGATGCCGTGCGGGCGGCGGCCATTCGCGCCACCGAACTCGGGGGGAAGGTCTGAGCCTCTTTTCGAAGCTCACCGTTTCAATCACTCACGCCCCACCCGTGGAGAGGGTCGTCACGACCACCCGCCCTGGAAGAGCCCTGGCCAGGAGATTCGTCGCAGGCGACACTCTCGACGACGCGGTGACGGCGGCTCGAGAGCTCAACTCCAGTGGCCTTCTTGTCTCGTTGGACCATCTAGGGGAGGAAGTACACGACCGCGCGTCTGCGATCCAGGCGAGGGAGGAGTACCTCGAGTCTTTGCAGCGGATTGCCGACGAGGATCTCGATTCCAACATCTCAGTCAAACCGACCCAACTCGGACTGGCCATCGACGAGGACCTCGCCGTGGAGTCGATCGACCAGCTTGCCAAACGTGCCAAGAAATTCGGGTCAACCGTCACGATCGACATGGAGGATTCGCGATACACCGATTCGACGGTGCGGCTCTACGAGAAGGCCCAGGCTGAGCATGGAAATCTGGGCATCGCCATTCAGGCTTACCTGCATCGTACTCCCGAGGATCTCACCCGGCTGATCCCACTGGGTGGACATATCCGCATCTGCAAGGGGGCGTATGTCGAGTCCGACGATGTGGCGCTCACTTCCAAACCCGAAGTCGACGCTGCCTTCGTCGATCAAATGCAGACCCTGATGGCGTCAGAGGAGACCATGCCGGCGATCGCAACTCACGACCTGTCGTTGCTCGAGCTGGCTCGAAAGCTGGCAGCCGACCGGGACCACCCGTTCGAGTTTCAGATGCTCTACGGGGTCAGGACCAAGTTGCAGAAGCAGTTGGTCTCAGACGGCTACCCGCTCCGTGTCTACCTTCCGTTTGGGTCACAGTGGTATCCCTACCTCACTCGCCGTCTGGCCGAGCGTCCGGCCAATGCTTGGTTCTTCGTGAAGGCTGCTTTCGGAAGGTGAGAGTGCCGATGACGTCGGCCCCCCGCCTTGTCGAGCCTGGTGGTGAAGATGAGGTTGTACGACCCGGATTCGGGCCGTACAACCTGAGGTTCGAGATTGGTGGCACCTACACTCGCCGCCCATGGCGCTGACCGCAGAGCGACAGGAAGAAGAGGCGGAGACCCGGCGGATCACGGCGTCTTCCGTTCTCGAAACCATTGGTGTGCTCTCGGCGCTGGCGACCCTGACATTGGGTGTGCTCGGGACTCTCCCTCAGCATCCGGACTTCGAGGTCGGTCGCCGGGTCTTCGGCAACATTCCCGCCCCGGTCGTGGTGCTTTTCTATGTGGGGCTCTCCGTCTTTACCTGGTTGATGTTTCATCTGTTTGCCCAGAGAGCGGCCAGTTGGGGTCAAGGCCAAGCCGACCGTCGCACCGGCCGGTGGGGCGAACGTCTCCACCATCTTCGGGAAGGGTTGACCATGAAGACCCTTATGCGGGATCCCCGTGCCGGGGTGATGCACTCGTTGATCTACTACGGATTCCTCGTCTTGTTCCTCGGAACCGTCACGCTCGAAATCGACCATCTTCTTCCAGCCGACTTCAAGTTTCTCCACGGCCAGGTCTACATGGGCTACTCAGCGATCCTCGACCTGGCAGCGATCGTGTACCTGGCCGGTCTCGCTCTCGCCATTGTCGGCCGGTATCTGATTCCAACCTGGCGTCTCCGTTCCAAGACCAGGCCAGAGGACTCCGTCATTCTCGGTGTTCTGGTCATCATTGGTCTGACTGGCCTGCTCACGGAAGCGGCGCGGATCTCGATGGAAGGGCGGCCCGATCATGAGATCTGGTCCTTTGTCGGATATCCGATCTCATTCCTATTCGATCCGGCTGCCGCGTCTGGATGGCACCTGGCCTTCTGGGTCACCCATGCTGCGGCCTTCGTTCTCTTCCTCATGATCCTTCCGCTCACAAAGCTTCGACACATGGTCACGTCTCCGGCGAACCTGTTTCTCTCGCCTCACGAGCGCCCCAAGGGTGCGATGCGTGAGATGCCCAACCTCATGGAGGCCGAGGACATCGAGACCGTTGGCGTCAGTGTTGCTTCCGACCTCACCTGGAAACAGATCTTCGACACAGACGCTTGCACGGTATGCGGACTCTGTACCTCGGTCTGCCCGGCCAACATCACCGGAAAGCCCCTCGACCCGAGAGAAATGGTGCTCAAGTCGGGTGAGGTGGCGGCGTCGACCGTGGGAGTCTCCGGGCCGGTGTCATCGACCGCCCTCCTGGAAGGGGCGGGAGCCCTGTTCGACCGCATCCATCCGGACGAGGTCTTTGCTTGCACTACCTGTGGGGCATGTGACGAGATCTGTCCCGTCAACATCGAGATCGTCGATCGAATCCTCGATATGCGTCGGTATCTGACCATGATGGAGTCAGAGTTCCCGACCGAGTTGGGCAAGGCGTTCGTCGCTATGGAGAACCAGTCGAATCCGTGGGGTATGAGCCAGCAGGCGAGAGCGGATTGGACCTCACAACTGGACTTCGAGGTTCCCGTATTCGGGGAGAACGGGAAGACCACTGCAGAGTATTTGTGGTTCGTAGGGTGTGCAGGATCGTTCGACGACCGCAACATCGCAGTTTCTGTTGCCCTGGCTCGATTGCTTCATGCCGCCGAAATCGACTTTGCCATCCTGGGCTCGAGGGAGTTGTGCAACGGCGATCCGGCCCGCCGTTCCGGCAACGAGTTCGTTTTCCAACAGCTTGCACTCCAGAACATCGAGACTTTCACCGAGATCGGAGTGAAGAAGGTCATCGCGCAATGTGCCCACTGTTTCAACACGATCGGCAACGAGTACCCACAGTTCGGCGGAGACTACGAAGTGGTCCATCACAGCCAACTGTTGGCGGAGTTACTCAACCAGAATCGGATCAGCCAGCCGACCAAACCGAATGGTGAACCCAAGAAGATCGCCTATCACGATCCCTGTTACCTCGGCCGTTACAACGACGTATACGTGGCCCCACGCGAGGTGGTCGGTGGCACCGGCCATCACGTCGTAGAGATGGAGCGGCACGGGACGAACTCGTTCTGTTGTGGTGCCGGTGGGGGGCGCTTCTGGATGGAGGAGCGAATCGGGAAGAAAGTGAACATCGAAAGGGCCGAGGAGGCGTTGGCGACCGGGGCCGACGAAATAGCGGTGGCCTGCCCATTCTGTCTTGTGATGCTCGACGACGGTGTCAAAGAACTCGGTCGTGAGGATGTTCCGGTCAGGGACATAGCGATGATTCTCGCCGACGGTCTAGAGACCGCTCCAGACTCCGTTTGAAATTTCTTCTTCCAAGCGCTGTCGCAGTTCTTGCATACACGATGGCTGCGTGCGCGGTGACATCTGAAGGGTCGTCTCCCACGGTCGCCACTGTCCCACCCACCACCATCCCGGTGACGACAACGAGCACTGTTGCCACCCTCGAGGCCACCGAGATGTTTCGCGATTGTCTGGTTGCGAACGGCATCGATATCGAGCCGATTCCACTTGACGCCCAAGGCCGACCGCGACTCGAACTGGTGATGAGGGACATCGACTTCTCGGACGCCGACTCGGTCAGCGCCCTTTCTGTCTGCTCGAGCCACCTTGGGACTGGTGCACTGGAGTTGACCCAGAGTCCGATCCTGCAGTCGGCCGTGGTCGACCTTCTGGAGGAATTCAGTGATTGCGTCAGATCACGGGGTGTGTCGGAATTCCCCGACCCGATACCGGAGTACCGCGGGATCGGCGGTCCCTATCCACTTGCCGAGATCCCATACGCCGACCCCGATCTCTCCGATGCCGTAAATGCTTGCATGAGCCGGCTGGCTCCGGGATAGCTCACTTATCCAACCGCCCCTATTTTGCGTACGATGCCGGAGCAAATGGCAATGCAGCCGACTCCGGTGATCGTTCCCGACAGCGACGAAGAAATCGATATCGATCGTCCATGGCAAGTGGTGGTCTGGAACGACCCCGTGAACACAATGGGCTATGTGGTGTATGTCTTTCGCAAGCTCTTCGGCCATAACGAGGCCACGGCGACGAAACTTATGCTGCAGGTGCATCACGAGGGCAGGGCGATCGTCTCCGATGGCCCACGCGAGAAGGCTGAGATCGATTGTTTTCGACTCCACAGCCACGGTCTATGGGCGACCATGGAGAAGTGAGCCACTTCAAGACGACACGCAAGGGGATAACGGCTTCGTTCGGTCCGGAGGAACGGGCCTTCCTTGCCGACGTTCTGCCGCTGCTTGCCGGGATAGGGGAGGTGGGTGTCGATCCCGCCGCTACCAGACTCAACGTTCCCGTCTATCTCGATGATCCCGAGTCCAACGAGGAGTGGTGGCGTCTCATGGGGGTGGACTTGGACGCGACTCGCCAATCCGACCGTGATGTCCTTCGGAAGGTTGTCCAGAGTGACGACGCGACGGTCCTCAGTGACGAAGAAGCCGATTCATTCCTGCGAGTCATCAACCAGGCGCGTCTCACACTTGGGGCTCGCTTGGGTCTGGAGGTCGAGGAGGATCACGACCGTCTCGAGGAGGATGGTCGACAGGCCCTGGACTACCTCGGTTGGATTCTCGAAGAGTTGACCGCGGAGCTCACCCGCTCACTCTGACACCGGGCGCGGGTCTTGGTCATTTGTGTAGGTTCCGCGTCGAGGCTGGAGGTCAATGTGATAGGCGACCCGATCGCTGACTTGAGAAGCCCGAACGGCTCGCTGATCTCCGTGTATGTCGATCGGCCGAGTCGAGGAGGGTTCGGCGCCCTTCTCTCTGATTTGGTCAGACCCGTTCGCGAACGGTCCCGGTGGATGGGCCGACAGGTTCAGAAGAGCGTCCGAGCCGACGCCGACCGTATCCATGACCTGGCAGAAACCCTCGAAGTCGACTCTGCGCCGGCATATGCGATCTTTGCTTCGAGCCTGGACGATCTGTTCCTTCTCGAACCGCTGACCCATCCGACGCCAAACGTGTCGACCATTGGACCTCGTCCCTACCTGAGACCACTCCGAGCCGCTCCCCGTGCGCTTCGCTCCGGGATCGTCGTCGCCGACCGTTCTCTAGCCCGGACTTTTGTCGGGTTTGAGGGCGTCATCGAGGAACTGGGAGACCCGGCTGACGCCGACATCGGCAAGAGCAACTTCGGGGGATTCTCCGGTTACGAGGAGAAGGGTGTGCGTGCCCATGCCGACGAGGCCTCCGCCCGGCTTTGGAGGAAGGCTGGAGCTCGTCTTCTCGAACAGCACGTGAATCGGCCCTTCGACTACATGGCGATCGGAGGACATGAGGAGACCGTCGAGGAGATCGCCCGTTCTCTTCATCCGTACCTTGCGCAATTGCCAAGGGCGACGTTCGTCGCCAATCCGAAGGGGATGGGGCTGGCCACCCTGCGTGTCGAGATGGCCGCCCACGACATTGAGATTCGGCGTCATCGACAAGAAGCACTGGCCGGGCGGATTTGCGACACGGCTTGGGGCGGAGGGAATGCAGTCCTGGGGCTGAGTTCCACGCTAGAGGCCGTCAACGCCCAGGCAATCGACACGCTGGCGGTGGCCGGGCCATTCACCAGGAGTGGAGCCATGTGCAGCCAATGTGCCCATCTGACCAGAAACGAAGACTCCTGCCCGGTATGCGGTTCACCGATGTTCGCCGTCGATGACGTGGTTGCTGCTGTGATGGATGCCACTGTTGTGGCCGGGGGAAGTGCCCACCAGTTCGACGTGGCCTCACCCCTTGATGTCGAAGGTATCGGTGCTCTCACTCGCTTCCCGGTCCCGGCTTGACCACTAGATTCGCCCGCAATGTCAACCGCAGCCATCGTGCTCGCCGCCGGCGCCTCCAGGAGACTCGGTCGGCCGAAACAGCTAGAACCATGGGGTGACACCAACCTGCTTGGTCATGTCGTCGGTCGGACCCAAGCCTTCCCGGTCGATGAGGTGTGGGTGGTTTTGGGATATGACTCCGATCGAATCCTTGCTGAGACCGAACTCGGAGATGCCGGAGTTGTGGAGAATCCGGAGTGGGAGGAAGGGATCGCTTCGTCCCTTCGCGTTGGGCTTGACGCACTAGCCCGACTCTCCCGATGTGATACGGCTCTGATAGTGATCGCAGATCAGCCTGAGATCTCTGCTGAGGTTGTCGACCTTTTGTTTGAGTCTCATGCCAAGGCAGGCAAGCCGGTGACTGTTCCCAAGTACCGATACAGTTCGGGCAACCCCGTCCTGATCAATCGATCCCTCTGGCCGCGGGTCATGTCGCTCGAGGGTGACGATGGAGCAAAGCGGCTCTGGCTGGCCCACCCGGACTGGGTCAATGAGGTTTGGATCTCAGACGTACACCCCCGAGATGTAGACACCGAGATAGATGTATCTGACTTGAAACCCCGGCATCCGGCCTGACCTCGGTTCTGGCGAGGGTCTAGAGTCGCAAAAACTGGGGCCGGTGTCACATAGCGGAGAAAGGGCAAATGGCTCGTATCGATCAGGTGGCGGGTGTTGATCAGAGACAGGCGACAAAGCTGCGCAAGGCTGGCATTCGCACAGGGCGTGGTCTGGCGGAGCAGGCCTCTACCCGACGGGGTAGGACTGAGGTCGCCAGGGCAACCGGGATCAGTCCCAAGGATCTTCAGCTTTGGGTTCATCACGCCGACCTGCTTCGAGTCCGCGGTGTGGGCGCCGAGTATGCGGAACTGTTGGTTGCCTCCGGTGTCGACACATTGCGAGATCTACGACGACGAAATCCGACTGCGCTTCTCACCAAGATCATTGGTCTCAACGGATCCATGCGAGTGGTCGACCGTCTTCCTACCGAGTCAATGGTCGAAAGCTGGATCGGGGCGGCCGGCGACCTGCAGCCCTCAATCTCGACCTGAGTTCACCCCATTTCCCGCGGTGAAACGATCACAGGTGATCGCTACAGCATCAGGAAGGCGGTCGGGATAATCGGGATAAAGAGAAGGGGCCCCTTCTCAGTGTGAGCAGGTGAGCTCAGGAAGCTTTTTCAGTTTTCGTTGAGCTTGTCTTCGCCGCCGAGGACGACTTGGTCGTCTCGGCAGCCGAAGACTTGTCAGCCGTCTTGGAAGCTGCCGGCTTCTTGTCAGCCGTCTTCTTGGTGGAGGGGGCCTTTTCGGCCTCCGTCACGTCTGTCTTCTCATCTGCCTTGTCGGGCCGGAATGAGGTGCGCCATGTGGCAAGCATGTCTTCGAGTTGATCCCGAAGCTTGCTGACCTGTTCTTTGGCCTGGTCGAGGTCGACCTTGGAGGAAATCTCCTCGACGACCTTGCCCTCGCTGATACGGGCGACGACCTTCTCGCCTTCGGCGGCCCAGTCCTCGATGGTCGCTCCGGCAGCCTTGCTGCGGGCGGCCTTCTCTTTTCCCATTCTGTCTTTGATGATGCTGACCTTGTCGCCGACCTTGCGGGCCACGACGACGGGAGCGCCAACTGCCGCGTACAAAACGCTCTTTGTTTGCATTACTTACTCCTGTTTCTCTTTGGTCACCGACCCATTGCTTCGGGCAAGTGCCCTGTACATATCGAGCAAGACCTTCTTGTGCTCGGTGGCGAGCCGCTTGTCTGCCCCGATGGCCTCGAACACCGATGTCGGAACCAGTTCCTCGTCGATCAGCCCAGCCCTTTTGTAGAGGGAGTTGGCGCTGATCTCGAGGGCTCTCGACAGGCTCTTGAGAATCTCGGCAGACGGCTTGCGAATCCCTCGCTCGATCTGGCTCAGATATGGGTTTGAAATACCTGCCTTGTCGGCCAGACGTCGCAGTGAGAGGTTCGCTCGTTCCCGCTGTTGGCGGATGAACGCGCCCAAATCGCCGTGCTTGCTCTCGTTCACTTCTAGTTAGCTTATAGCAAGCGCTAATTATTGCAAGCGGGTCGCGAACGCGTACGGCTTAACCCAGAGTGGCCCCAATGGCGTTGCCGATCGCCCAAGCGATCACTCCGCCAACACCAGCGATGGCCATATTCTCGAAACCCGATTGCAGCCAGTGGCTCTTGGCGACTCGTGCCTTGACCACTCCGACAAGGAAGAGGCCGGTAAGCGATAAAGCGGTCGCCCAGATCAGGGCTGTGCCGGTCGAGTCGATCAAGATGAACGGTACAACCGAGGGTAATGAGCCGACAAGGAAGAGAAGACCCGACGCCGCCATCGCCAGGCGTGGCGAGCGACGCTCCGACTCGACAACTCCGAACTCGAGGGCGGCCATGGCGTTCAAGATGGCTTCATCATTGTTTTCGAACCCCGCGATCACACCGTTCAAATCTGCTTCACCAACACCCATGTCGGTGAAGAACCCGCGGAGCTGCTCCAACTCCTGGTCCTTGAAGTGGATGATGTGAGTTCGCTCCAAGGCCAGTTCTGCCTCCAGGATCTCGTCCTGCGACTTGGTCGCCAGGTACTCGCCGGCCGCCATGGATACCGCACCTGCCAGAGCCCCGGCGACCGCCGTCAGCAGCACCTGGGCGGTGTCGAAGCCACCTCCGACAACACCGACCACCAGGAGGAAGATGGAGACGAGACCGTCGTTGACTCCCAGGATGATGTCTCGCCAGTACGGACGGAACTCACCGATATGGGATATGTACTCGTGGGTCTCCTGGTTCTCGACGTCCATCCGCCGATGGTAACGACTCGCAGCCGTCTCCCGAATGAGAGTGCGCTACCTGTGACGGCTAGCGTTGAGGTCCCTCCCATTCCTTACTCATGATCATTCTCATGCGCCCAGATGCGACCGGCGACGAGGTTGCCCAGGTCGTCGAGAAACTCGGAGCCTTGGGTGCAGACGTCCACATCTCCACTGAGGACGGCCGCACCGTTGTCAACGGCACCACCGAGGTGCGTCTTCGAGACGAGGCTCCCTGGGACGCCTTCCCTGGAGTTGAGCGAGTGGTGCCGGTGGTGCGGGGCGGACGCAGGGTCGGGCGTCAGAACAAGTCGGACAACACCGTTGTCGTTGTGGGTGATGTCAAGATCGGTGACGGTCCAGTCAAGGTCATCGCCGGCCCCTGCGCGGTGGAGAGCCGGGAACAACTCTTTGCCACGGCTGTTGCGGTCAAGACATCGGGGGCGCACATCCTGAGGGGAGATGCCTTCAAGCCACGCACCTCTCCGTATTCGTTCCAGGGGTTGGGGAAGGCCGCCCTGGAGATTATGGCCGAGGCGCGCTCAACGACCGGCCTGCCCTTCGTCGCCGAGGTCCTCGACCCAAGAGATGTCGATCTTGTCGGCTCATATGCAGACATGCTCCGGGTCGGCACGAGGAACATGTCCAACCACGCCCTTCTTCGTGAGGTTGGCCGCCAGCCCAAGCCTGTCCAGTTGAAGCGGGGAATGGCCGCCACCATCGAGGAGTGGATTGATGCCGCCGAGTACATCGCCAACGAGGGGAACAGCGACATCGTGATGGTGGAACGGGGAGTTCGGGGTTTCGACAACTCGGTGCGGAACACACTTGATATCTCTGCGGTGCCGCTGGTCAAATTCCTCACCCACTTACCGGTCATGGTCGACCCGTCGCACGCGGCCGGTCGCAAAGACCTGGTGTTACCCCTGGCCCTTGCCGCGGTGGCCGCCGGCGCCGACGGCGTCCTGGTCGATGTTCATCCGAACCCATACGAGGCTCTCGTCGATGGCGGGCAGGCTTTGCTCCCTCACGAGTTCGACGCACTGATGAGTGAGTTGCGATTGGTAGCCGCCGCGGTCGGCCGCTCCTGATCAAATCGGCCCGTCAACCCGATCAGCACCGATACGCCTGCCTTGTGCCGAAGCTTGTTGTCGATTCGTTGACCCGAATGGAGGCCTGGTCGAGATCGCCCCCCACTCCAGCAGGTTGCCGGGGCGATGCCTCGTCTCACTCGTAGAAGAGCTGCTCGAAGCTGCGCCGGGCACGTCGGGTGTATCGACGGTATTGCTCCCGGAGTTCACTTGTCCTCTCGAACCCGAGGGACGCAGCGAGACGAGCCGTCGAATCCGGGTCGGTGGGTAGGGAATTCGAGACGCTGCCTTGTTGAAGGTGGAGCCTCAACCTGACACGTGTGCAGAAGAGGTAGGAATCGTGCAGTGAGTCGTATGCGGCAGCCGAGAGGATTTCGGCCTCACGGAGACGGTGGAGCGCCGGGAATGTACCCGTGACCCTCAACTCCGGCATCGCACCGCCGTGTTTCAGTTGGAGTAGCTGGGTTAGGAACTCGATGTCTGACAGACCGCCCGGGCCAAGCTTCAAATGGAAGTCGGCGTCCTCTCCCGGTGGTATTCGCTCGGCTTCCACCCTTGCCTTGATGGAGCGAATCTCCCGAGCTATCTCATCGGGCAGTTGCTCCCTCCAGATCACCGGTTCGGTGATGTTGGTGAACGACTCGAGAACATCCTCATCACCAGCGGCGGGTCGCGCCCGGACCAATGCGAGAAGCTCCCAGGGCTCGGACCATTCCGCGTAATAGCGGCGGAAGCCATCGAGTGAACGCGCCATCGGGCCCTTGCGGCCCTCTGGCCTGAGGTCGGCGTCGAGCTCATAGGCCTCCCCGTACCGGCTCGGCTCCGAGAGCACCCTGCTCAGCCCGATGGCCAGATGAAGACCGCGATCCCGGCTGTGCTCGTCGTCAAACACATACATCAGGTCGACATCCGAGCCGTAGGACAGTTCGTGACCACCCCACTTGCCCATGGCGATAACCCCGAATCCGTTGGGGTCTTCCTGCGTCAAGATGTGGAGAGCCCCTGTGATGGCGGCGTCGGCGCTATCCGACAACGCACCGAGGGTTGCCTCCATCGGCGCTTCTTCCAGGACATCGCGGGCGGCGATCCGAAGCTTTCGGCGGCGGACGAAACGGCGAATGGTTCCGACCTTTGCATCAGCATCGGGTCTGGAGTCGAGAAGCCCCAGAAGTCTCTCTGTGGCATCTTGGCGATCCCGCACATCCAAAAGCTGGCTGTCGTCGGTCAGGCGAGGGATGAACTCGGGGATCCGATCGATCAGATCGCCGAGCAGCTTGCCGGTGCCGAGGAGGAGGCATAGACGCTCGCCGGCGACGGGATTGTTCTGCAGCAGTGTCACCAAGGCGCCGTGATCCGGGCTGTGAGCCAGGAGGAGCCGGAGTTGGCTCAGCCCAAGATCCGGGTCAGGAGACTGAGACAACCAGTCGAGCATGAGCGGAAGCGCCTGATGCATGACCCTCGACCTGCGGGTCAGTCCGGCGGTGAGTTCCTCGAATGCCGTGGCCGCAGCCACAACATCACTGAATCCAAGGGCCTCGAGTCGAAGAGCTGCCTCGGTCGGGTCGAGACGAGCGGTCGGAAGACCAACCAGCGAATCGAGTATTGGTCGGAAGTAGAGGCGCTCGTGGAGCTCCCTCACCTTTCGTTTCACCTCGTCGAGATGCGCAATCAGACTTCCCGCCGGGTCCGTTGTGAATCCAAGGCTTCTTCCGATTCGTTCCCTCGCCTCGAGAGAGGCCGGCAATTGATGGGTCTGACGAAGGTCCCAAAGCTGGATTCTGTGCTCTACGTTACGGAGGAAGATGTAGGCGTCGGTCAAACTCTCGGCCTCGTGGGTCTCGATGTAGTCATGGTCGCCGAGGGCTTCGATCGCATCGAGGGTCGACTTGACACGCAGGTCGGAGTCGAACCTCCCGTGAACCAGCTGAAGAAGCTGAACCGTGAACTCGATATCCCGAATTCCTCCTCGAGACCGTTTGAGATCGGTGCTGGATGCGGCATTCTCTGCCTGGGCTTTGAGAAGACGGATACTGCGGAGAGCATCGACATCGAGGCCCTGATCCCAGATGATCTGGTCCGCCATTTCCCTGAACCGTTGACCCACATCCACATCACCGGCTGCAGGTCTGGCCTTGAGGAGTGCCTGTAATTCCCACGCCTCACCCCATCTGGCGTAGTACGACCTGTAGCCATCGAGGCTGCGCGTCAGAGGTCCCATCGAACCCTCGGGGCGCAGGTCGGCGTCTATCTGCAGCGCCGGCCCATCAAAGGTGGGTGCCGAAAGGCTCGAAACGAGGCGACTGGCGATAGCCAGCGCCGCACTGCGGCTCTCCGAATCCTGCCCTTCGACCGGTTCGTGCACAAAGACCAGATCGATGTCGGAGTAGTAGTTGAGCTCTCTTGCGCCCCATTTGCCCATGGCAATGACGGCGAACCCCACCTCGTTGGCTATCCGATGCCGTTCCTTGACTTGCTCTGTGACAGCCTCCAGAGCCTCGCCGACTATTTCATCGATTGCGGACGAGAACCTCCCGGTCGCCTCCCTGACTCCGGTACGGCCTGCGAGGTCATCTCCTGCGATCTCCACGAGGGCAGCTTGAACCCTGAGACTCACCGAGTCGCTCTTGGTCGCCCCGCTGAGCAGATGAGGGTTCTTTGCCAATGTCTTGCTGAGTGCTCGACTGGCCCCGGCGATCGCCGCCACCTTCACGAGTCGGTCGTTGTCGGAGACGATTGACAAATCGGCAACAAGGACAGGGGCGATACGAACCAACGCGCCATCAGGGTCAGCGCTAGCCCTGATTGCGGTCTGTATCCGGGCCGTCGTCGTCTCATCGAAACCAAGATCAACAAAGGCAGCGTCGCTGGGGCCGTGAGCTCGATCTGTCACCAAGCCAGGCTATGACGGTGCCATGCCACCGACCAACGCGTATCGTGTTGGCATGACATTTCGGGTCGCAGGCGCCCAAATGAATCTCACGGTTGGCGACATCTCGGGCAATGAGGATGCGATTGCCGACGCGATGATCATGGCGGCGGAGGCGGAGGCGGACATACTTCTCGTCCCCGAACTCGCGCTGACCGGTTATCCCCCAGAAGACCTTGTTCATCGCCGCGACTTCGTGGATGCCAACCTGGCTGCGCTCCATCGACTAGCGCTCTCCGCAACCGATGTGACGACGATCGTTGGGTTTGTCGACCATGCGCCCGATATCCCAAGAGGTGCAGCCGACTCGGAAGAGAGGCCGGTGGCCAACGCTGCGGCGATTCTTGGCGATGGTGCCGTCTTGGGGATCTATCACAAGGTTCTACTGCCCAATTACGGGGTCTTTGATGAAGACAGATACTTCTCGGTTGGAGTCGATCCAGGCCAAATCTGGAGAGTCGGTGACGTGTCGGTCGGTGTGTCCATATGTGAGGACATCTGGCTGCCCGGCGGGCCCCCCAGCCAACAGGCCGAGCGAGGGGCCCAGGTGCTCCTCAACATCAATGCATCGCCGTTTCATCTCGGAAAGGCTGTCGAGCGAGAGGAGATGCTTGCCACCCGCGCCAGGGCTGCCGGTGTACCGGTCATCTATCTGAACCTGGTCGGTGGACAGGACGAGCTCGTGTTTGATGGGGCGTCGGTGGTGTTTGACGGGCAAGGGAACGTTGTCCATCGCTCCCCGCAGTTCGAAGAGGATTTTTTCGTAGTGGACATCCCTACCGGGGGGGAAGGTGCCGCACCCGCCCGGGTATGTCAGCTTCTCGATCCTACCGAGGAGATCTACCGGGCCTTGACCGTCGGTCTCGCGGACTACGTCCGAAAGAACGGATTCGAGAGTGTCGTGATCGGTCTCTCTGGCGGCATCGACTCGGCCCTCACCGCCACAATCGCCGTAGACGCGCTCGGGCGACACGCGGTGCAGGGCATTGCGATGCCGTCGCGCTTCTCCTCAGAGCATTCATTGGCGGATGCCCGCGCCCTCGCTGAGAAGCTTGGCATCAGCTTCGACGTCGTGCCGATAGATGGCGTCTATGAGGCTCACCTCGATTCTCTCTCGGCGTTGTTCGGAGGCACCGAATTCGGGGTGGCCGAAGAAAATCTCCAGGCCAGATCCCGGGGAGCGACCCTGATGGCCATCTCAAACAAGTTCGGCCCGATGGTTGTGGCCACCGGCAACAAGTCGGAGATGGCAACCGGCTACGCCACTCTCTACGGCGACATGGTTGGTGGCTATTCGGTTCTCAAGGACGTGTTCAAGACGTCGGTGTACGAACTGGCTCGTTGGCGTAACAAGGACCATGAGGTGATCCCGCAGAACACGATCGACAAACCACCGTCCGCCGAACTGCGTCCCGATCAAAAGGACTCAGATTCACTTCCACCCTACGAGGTCCTCGACGCGATACTCGAGCGTTACGTAGAGCGAGACATGGGTACCGAGGAGATCGTTCTGGCGGGGTACGACCAAGATCTGGTCACCCGGGTAGCCCGCATGGTCGATCGCAACGAGTACAAGCGACGCCAGGCTGCTCCCGGCGTCAAGATCACAACCAAAGCCTTTGGAAAGGACCGGCGTCTCCCCATCACCAATGCCTACCGTTCGGGCGAATGATCAGCCAGGTTCTCATCAACGGCGAGGCCAGCGACGGCCGGATCCCGGTCACCGACTCATCCGTTCTTCGTGGTGACGGATGTTTCGAGGTCCTCAAGGCTTATGACGGACGACCATTCGGGCTTGACGCGCACCTCGATCGATTAGAGGCGAGCGCCAGCAGGCTCGAGATCGACCTTCCCGATCGTGGCGACATCTCGAGTTGGATCACACGGACGGCCGAGAGTCTGGGGGACTGCGCCGTCCGGGTCGTGGTTACCCGTGGATCCAGTGTTCCTGGTGAGGACGAGCTACCCCAGGTAATCGTCTTCGGACACGAATGGGCGGGTGACCCGGGTCCGGTCCGACTATTCCCGGTCGAGGCGCCGTGGCACGCCGCCGGTGTGGAGTGGGATCTGGCCGGCGCCAAGATCCTCTCGTATGCCCCCAACCTGGCCGCAACCAGACGGGCGAGGAAAGAGGGCTTTGAGGATGCCCTGTTGGTCACGACCGATAGTCGCGTTCTGGAGGGTCCAACATTCTCCATCGCCTGGGTCATAGAAGACGTGATGGAGACGCCGACGCTCGATCTGGGAATTCTCGACTCGATAACCCGTCGAGTCGTATTGGAAGCTGCCCGTGGGCTCGACATCGAAGTGTCGGAAGGTTCATGGGCTCTGGACCGTCTCGCTGAAGCCGTCGAGGTGATGGCTCTTTCCACAATTCGTGAGGTGCAGTCTGTCAGCCAGATTGGTGAGGAGTCTTTTCCACGCGGACCTATCACTGCCCGCCTTGCTTCGGTCTTCGAAGCGCTTACCCGTCAGCGGCCGAAACCCGGGAACTAGCGCCGGCACCGGTTACGTTTGGGGTGTTATGGCGTCCCGAACTCTGATCTTCCTTCTCGTTGCCCTTGGAATGGTGATTGCCGCTTGCGATAGCGGGGAAGCGGAGCTCTCGACTACCTCCTCTTTGGTCACTGGGACTACCGAGGCGCCTGGTCAGGCCGCCACAACGACAACGCCCGAAAGTGTGGTCACCACGACGACGATCCTTCGTGGCGAAACGGTGGCGAATTATGAGATTGCCGTCCGAATCTCGACAGACAACGGGGAGATCTTTTACGTCGTGATCCCTCCTGGGGCCTACACCGATGTCGATCTGGTGAACTTCGTCGGAGACTTGTTGGAAGCCAACCCTGACCTGTGGGGGGCGGAGGTCTTCGACGATGAGGCTGCGGTCCAGGCCTTTGTGATCCCTGAGGATCAGCGAACAGAGCAGCAGCAGGTTCTCCTGGATGACAGCCACTTTGTCAGCCTCATCGGTGGTGACACCGTGAAGTTCCAAGGCCCGTTTGCGGAGTTCGGCGAGTTCGTGATCGGCAGCTAGCGGGCGATACTGGCTGTTATGGCCGGCTTCGTCGAAGTTCTCCCACCTACCCAGATCGAAGGGCATGTGTCTTCTGGGATAGGCCACGAGGAGCACCCGATGCGGATCATGACGCGTCGTGTTGCCGGATTGGACGCGGTTGGCTGGGATGGGAAAGCCCGAGCCGAAGTGGTTGAGGTGTTCGACGCCCTTGCACCGGAATGGCATACCCGAAGCTCCCCCCAACGCACCGCGGTGGTTCTTGACGCTTTTGAGCGTGGACTTGGTGGCAACACCGTTGACAATCACGTGGCAATCGAGGTGGGTTCGGGCATCGGTAGCTATTCGGCGCTGATTGCCAATCGGTTCGATACCGTTCTCTCTGTGGATGTGTCCGCCGAGATGGTCCGCCACGCACCTGCCGGGCCGACCTACCAGGTGCTTGCCGACAGTGGACTCCTGCCGATTTCTGACCGGTCGGCCGACGCTGTGATCGCGATCAACGCCTTTTTGTTCCCTCATGAGGTTGCTCGGGTCCTTCGTGTCGGAGGGACGCTGATCTGGGTCAACTCGAGCGGCGAGGAGACTCCGATCCATCTGTCGACCGAGGATGTCGTGACAGTGTTGCCGTTCCCCGTCGACGGGCGGGAAAGCCGAGCCGGCGCGGGAACCTGGTGCGTTCTGCGAAGGACAGGCTAGGCACTCATCAGAGCAGTAGCCCTGCCACCAGTAGAAATCCGCCGAAGCCGACGACATCGGAGATCAGGGTGACAAATATCGACGAGGCGAGGGCTGGGTCCTGGCCGAGTCTCCTCAGAACCAGGGGAATCGCTGCTCCGGCGACCGTGGCAATGACGAGGTTGGCCATAACGGCAATGGCTACGACGACAGCCAACCTTGCCGGCTCGGTCTCCGTGTGAAAGACGCCGGTGGCAACGAGCAGATAGGTCATTCCAGCGGACACCACTGCCAGCAGAAGACCGTTGAGAACGCCGACCCCGGTTTGCCGGGCCAGGATTCTCGGGATCTGTGCTCGTGGCACGTCGTCGGTGGCAAGGGATCTGATCATCACGGCGAGGCTTTGGTTGCCCCCGTTTCCGCCGAGTAGTGCGATTACCGGCATGAGGACGGCAAGAACGGGCTCCCTGCTGATGAGGCCTGTCTGCCGCTCGATGACAAAGGCGACAAGCAGTGCAAGGAAGAGATTGAGGACCAACCAAGGCGCCCGCATCCGAAAAGACTCGGTGATGTCTGAGTAGACGGTCTCTTCGAGACCGGCGCCGACGGCAGCGGCGAAATCCTCGGTGGCCTCGTCCTGAACCGCCTCGATGACCCCATCTGTGGTGACCATTCCCAGCAGGACGCCGTCGCCATCGGTTACGGGGATACCGAAGAGGTGATAGCGCTGACAGAGTTCGGCCACCTCTTTCCGGTGGGTATGAGCCGTTACCGCTATGGGATCGGCAACCATGACGTCGGCAAGGGGAGAGCCGGGTCGTTTGAATACGAGGTCTCGGAACGAGAGCACCCCCTGGAGTCGGTTGTCATCGTTCACGATGTAGACATATGAGAGATCTTCGTACTCTTCGTGCAGCTGACGGATCCGCTCTATTGCCTCGCCGGTCGTCAGTCCGAGCGGCAAGACAGCGATTTCGGTGGTCATCAGGCCACCTGCAGTGTCCGACGGGTAGACGAGAAGGTCGCGGACTCCCTGCTCTGCCTCGTCGGTCATCGCTGCGAAGACGTCCTCTTGGATGTCTTCGTCAAGTTCGTCTATGAGGTCGGCGGCGGCCTCATCGGGCATTTCGTTGAGGGCAGCAGCCAGGTTTCCGAGGGGGACTTGTTCGATCATCTCGGCCGCTAGCTCCGGTGCGATCTCCTCGAGAATCTCGGCGGCACCGCCAGGCAGGAGCTCGGACAGCAATCGGGCAGCGTCGTCCTCTTCGAGTTGTTCGAGGACGTCGGCGGCGTCTCCGGGTGCCGCCTCAGCAAGGGCTTCCCACTCCTCGAGATTCGACTCGAGATAGTCGGCGACATCCTCCGGCTCGCGTCGTGCGGCCGCGAGGAGCGTTCTTGCGAGTTGACGTGGGCTTCTGAGTCGAAGTCTCACTGTTGCCCCCGGGGCGGTTGAAACGGAGGTCAGGCTACAGCGAGTCTCATCCCTCGTAAGGTCGAACAGCTGTGACCTTCACGGTGAAAGTCCCGGCAGGGGCTTCATAAGAGACGTCGTCGCCAACCGCTGCGCCGATCAGCGCCGAACCCAGGGGACTCGTGGGGGAGGCCAGAAGGAGACCAGGCGCTTTGTTCTCCTGCGGTGCGACGAAGTACTCGAGTTCGTCGCCATCGGAGTCAACCACGGTCACTACGGAGCCAATCTCAACCTTGCCGGTGTCTGACACTTCACGCACTTCGGCGGTGTTGATCACGTGTTCGAGCTTCCGAATTCGGGCCTCCATCAGACCCTGTTCGTTCTTGGCCGCGTCGTAGTCGGCGTTTTCGCGCAGGTCCCCATGGGAGCGAGCCTCGGCGATCCGCTCCGAGATTTCCCGACGACCGTCGACTTTGAGAAGCTCCAGTTCATCCTGGGTCTTCTTGAACGCGGCAGGGGTGAGAAAGGTTGTCTGGTCGGACATGGAACCCGGCAGGATAATTCAGATTCGAGCCAATCCCATGCACAGGTGCCTCTATAACGATCGGGAGGCGTCTTTTGCTTTGAGTAGGGTTCGGTTCTTGACTCAAGATTCTGACACCGTCGTCGGCCTCGAGGCCTACGAGCGCCACGACTGGAACGAGGCTTATCAGCTCCTCAGCCCCCTCCTCGAATCTCAAGAGGAAACACCTGAAGTGGCCGAGGCTCTCGGGTCGGCCTCGTGGTGGGTTGGCGACATCAACACGACGATCAATGCTCGTCAAAGGGCATACGCCGAGTACTCCGCTGTCGGACGGACCGTAGATGCCGCCCGTGTAGCCATTCAGGTGGCGGAGGATCACATGCTCGTGCTTCAGTCATCAACAGCCAAAGGCTGGATGGGGAAAGCTAGGAGCCTTCTGGAAGATGAGTCTTTGGTTCCCGAACATGGTCACCTGATGAGACTGGAAGCGATTTTGGCCGGCAGTCTGAAGGAGGCCATTGATTTGTCGGCGAGGGTGCACGAGATCGGTATCGATCTCGGGGACATAGACCTCGAGATGCTCGGTCTTCACGACAGTGGTCGGTTTCTTGTCGACTCTGGCGAGGTTGACCGCGGCATGGCAATGATGGAAGAAGCCATGGTTGGCGCGGTCGCCGGGGAGCTCACACCAAAGGTAACTGGACGAATCTTTTGCAACATGATTGAGACGTGCGCTTCCGTGGCCGATTACGGACGAGCGATCGAGTGGAGCGACCAAACCATGCGCTGGTGCGAGGGTTTGGGCAATGCTGGGGGATATCCCGGCGTGTGCCGGGTCAGGCGTTCGGAGTTCATGAGGCTCCGCGGGGCCTGGCCAGAGGCTGAGGCTGAGGCAGCGCGGGCAGTGGACGATCTTGCACAGGCCCTTCCCTACATGGGAGAAGCCTTTAACGAGCTAGGGATGGTGAGGCTCAATTTGGGGGAGCTCGACAGAGCTGAGGAGGCCTTTCGCAAAGCACACTCTCTTGGCACTAGTCCGATGCCCGGGCTCGCCCTGCTGAAACTGGCGCAGGGTGATGCAGCCGAAGGGCTGTCGATGCTTCAGACACGGTTGAAGTCCCTGGAGGGACTAACTGCCCGAAGCAGACTTCTTCCCGCGGCTGTAGAGGTCGCTCTTGCCGCCTCTGACTTGGCGGCAGCTCGCCAACATTCATCCGAGTTGGCCTCCCTTGTCGAACGCTACGACTCTGACGTGCTGAGGGCGTTCTCTCTCCAGAGCGCCGGGAGGATTGCTGCGGCCGACGGGGAGGAAGACGATGCCGTTCTGCTCTTCCAGAAGGCCGTCGAAATCCTCGTAACCAACGGTTTGCCCTATGAGGCGGCTCGGGCAAGGCGTGATCTCGGCAAGGCCCTGATCGAGGTGGGCTCGGAAGGTTTGGGACGTCTCGAAATCGACGCGGCTCTGGCGGAGTTCGAACGTCTGGGAGCAAGTCTGGAACGCGACCGCCTATCGGAAACACCTGTAGACCCGTCTGTCGAGGTTCCAAGGGAAAAGCTGGCCGCGATGATGTTCACGGACATCGTCGGATCAACCGATCTGGTGGGTGTGATTGGAGACGAGTCGTGGGCTGACTTGATCGCCTGGCATGACCGGACGATCCGCGTCGTGATCGAGGAGTACTCGGGAATCGAGATAGATCATGCAGGCGACGGGTTTTTTGTCTCCTTTGACTCGTCTGAGGATGTCCTAGGATGCGCCACCCAGATTCAAAGGATCCTGCGCCGACACCGAAAGGAAGCGGGGTTTGCGCCACGCGTTCGAATCGGGATTCACCTTGGACCGGTGCTTCAATCACAAGATGGTTTGGTCGGCCATCAGGTTCACGTCGCAGCCAGAGTGGCATCGGCGGCTGAAGCAGATGAAGTACTCGTCTCGCTGGAGACAATGGACCGGGTGTCCGGATTCGACTTAGAACGCAAGCGGGCGATCACGGTCAAGGGAATCAGCGAACCCTTGATGGTTGGCTCGCTGGCCTGGGGAGATTGACTAGGGAAGGTGACGGGATACCCTCCGCGGTAGTCTTGTCCATCCAAGGTCGAAAGCAGACGATGGATCCAGCCCAAATCGAAGATCTTCCTTTGTTCTCCGGGTTGTCTCGTCGGCAGCGAAAGACCATCGCCCAGCATGCTGATGAAGTGGATATCGCGGCTGGCGACAGAATTTTTGAGCAGGGTCGTCTTGCCAATGAGTTGTTTGTCATCAAGAGAGGGACGGCCGACGTCTTCGATGGGGACGACCTCATCGCACAGCTCGGGCCGGGAGACATCGTGGGTGAGATCGGTGTGCTCGAGACTCACAAGAGAACCGCAACCGTTGTTGCGACCAGCCCGATTTCGGCCGTAGTGATGTTTGGCCCCGAGCTCACTGCTCTCAGGGATTCCATGCCTACGTTGTTCGCCGAACTCGAGGAGTTGATCCGCACTCGTCTCAACGACGAGTCTTAGCTCAGCCGGCATCGCCCCCACAGTTCTCAGTGTGTGCACAGGCTGGGGGTGGGCTCAACCTGTGCACACGCTTAACCTCATCCACCGTGACTGACACCCGTCTCACCAGATATAGCCACGGGTCCGGCTGAGCCTGCAAGCTCGGCCCCGCCGAGTTGGCTCAGGTTCTGGGTCCCGTGCAAAACCATCCCGCATTTTCCCATCCCGATCTCCTGATTGGGATCGGGACGAACGACGACGCCGGCGTCTATGCGCTGGGGGACGGTCGCGCCCTGGTACAAACCGTCGATATCTTCACCCCGGTGGTGGACCAGGCGACCGATTGGGGTCGCATCGCCGCTGCCAACGCCCTCA
>SMXW01000070.1 GCA_004356805.1 Acidobacteriota bacterium
CTGAGCGACACAGATCATCGCCAGGACCAGAGCCAGAAAGGCGGATGCCAACTTGGCCAGCAGGAAGACGGGCACGAAGGCCACCAATCCGAGCAGCAGACCTCCGGTGAGTATCAGCGACCACGTCGGAGTGCCTGATCGGGCGCCCACCTTGGTGAGGATGGAAGGGGCAAGACGACGTCGGGCCATGGCAAAGGGGTATCGCGAGGAGGCGAGCAGTCCGGCATTGGCCATCGAGGCCAGGGCGAGAACACCTACCATCGCACCCATAGTCGCCAGCCAGTTGGGAAACAGCTCTTTAGACGCCGCATAGAAGGGTGTCAGGTTGCCGGACAGAAGCTCCGGTGGAGTCACTCCGACCATCACATAGGTGACCGCGGGATAGACGAATATCATCACCAACAAAGAAGAGATGATCGCCACCGGAAGGGTCCTCGTCGGGTTGGACACTTCCTCGGCAACGCTGGCCACGTTGGTCACACCGGCATAAGAGACAAAGACGAGGGCTGCCGTGGCGAAGAGGCCTCCCACACCTTCAGGGAAGAAGGGGTGGTAGTTGGCACTCTCAACGAAGATTGCACCACGCCCGATGAATATCAGCAAGACGGCAAAAACGATCGTCACCAGCAGGGCCTGGATGGTTCCCGACTCCTTGATGCCGACCAGGTTCACAACCAGCAAGCCGGCGCCGATCAGGAGTCCCAGGGTCAATTCGTCGACGTCGGTGAACAGGCCGAGATAGAGACCGAGTCCCTCGAGGGCAAACGCCGCCTTGAAGACAAGCGAGAGCCAGACACCGAGCCCGGCAATGGTTCCCATCAGGGGGCCCATGGCCATGTCGATATAGAGATAGGCTCCTCCGGCCCGAGGCATGGCCGTCGCCATTTCTGACTGGGCGAGGGCGGCGGGAAACACGATCACGCCAGCCAACATGTAGGCAAGGATCATGCTGGAGCCGCCCAACTCAAAGGCGAGACCGGGAAGGACGAATATGCCAGACCCAATCATCGCCCCGATGGACAGGGCGAACACTGCGTAGAGACCGAGGTGGCGTTGGAGTTGAGCCGGCATTAACTCACGTGGTCACGGGACTGGAATTTGCGACATTGGGGTGCCGGAACGCTAGCCGGATTCACACTTGAATCCACCAGATCGGCAGGGTGAGGCAAGCGAACCGCAATGGAGCGGGTTCGTTAATCGGGCTCCGAGGTCTTTTGGCCGGGGTGGTCCGGTTTGCTTTGGTTCCGCTTCACCCAGTCCCGGAGCCACCAGTACTCATCGTCGGCCGTGCCGGCACCCGGCAGCGGCTTCCCCGCGCCGGGCAGGTCGTCGAAATCACCGGATTCCATTGCCTCGTGGATGAGACGATCAACCAAATTCTCCTGGGGCTCGCCCATCACGAGCCCCGAGAGTAGCGAGACTCAGCGGAGGCTGGAAGAGCGAACCGAGCCTTCGCCTGCCTTGGCGACGGTGAGTCGGTAGCGTCCGATGGACCATGAGTGGCAGCGGGGCAGACTGTCGGCCAACCTGTACAGACTGGCTTCGCGGCGTTTTTCTTCTTGAAGCGCCCTGGCGAGCTCGAACACGATATCTCCTATCATTGGCCCTTGACTGTAAGGGGTGTAATCCATTATGATGGTTACAGTAGACACACAACGGTAAGCTGTCAAATGTATTTCAACCATTACACGAACCGACCTGTCGACCTTGCAGTTCATCTGGTCAACACCTGCCAGGCCGACGGCGATCAGATCGCCGAGGCTGACGACCTGAACCAGCTTCTCGAGGGCTATCGCGACCTCTGGGAAGGCGTGGCCCAACCACCGAAAGCCTCCGAGCTCAAAGCGATTCATCAGCTTCGTGACTCCCTGAGAACGGTGATGGTGTCCCCCGACGACGCCACCGCTGCAGGCCATGTCAACGCCATCCTCAGCGATTACGGCGCGGTTCCACGGGTCTCCATGCACAACGGCGAGCCCCACCTCCACTTCGAGCCTGTCAACGGGACGATGACCTCCTGGCTGGGAACGACCACAGCCATGGGTCTTGCCGCTGTCATCGTCGAGGACGGGGTCGGTCGCTTCGGGGCCTGCAACGCGTCCGACTGTGATGATGTCTTCGTGGACACCTCGCGTAACCGCTCTCGGTTGAACTGCTCAACCACCTGCTCCACACGGGAGGCCGTCGCCGCCCATCGCAAGCGCAAGGACAAAGCCAAGGCCAAGGGCAAGTAGAACTTCAGCGACTCAGGCTGACCCGTCGAAGCAGCCGCCGTCTGAACAAGAGGGTCAGCGCAAACCCAAACGCAAAGCCGCCAGCGTGGGCCTCCCAGGCCACATTGGTGCCGCCCAGGCCAAATTGCAGTACGAACCAGACGCCAAGAAAAACTGCCGCCGGCACCGGCACTATGAACCAGCCCAAAAGCGAAAGCACCCGGTGGCCCGGAAAAAGCACCGCGTAGGAGCCGAGAACCGCGGCGATTGCCCCCGACGCACCCACAAGAGGGATAGTCGAGTCGGGGTTCACGGCGACAAAGGTGAGTGTGGCGCCCACCCCCCCGGCGATGTACATGAGGATGTATCTCAGCCGCCCGAACGCCTCCTCGACATTGTTTCCGAAAATCCAGAGGAACCACATGTTGAAAACAACGTGGGCTATCCCGCCATGGAGGAACATCGAGGTCAGCACGGAAAAGAGCGGAATCTTCTCAGGAAATACCGGCTCCTCCGATCCGGAGAGACATCGGCCGGTGAGGATCTCTTCTGCACTCAGCGGTTGAAGTGTTGTGATCTCACAACCGATCGCCGCCCTCCTGTAGAGGAACTCCTCCCGCTCGGCCACAGTCTGCTGACTCTGGATCACGAAGAACACGAGCAGATTGGCGACTATGAAACCGACCGTGACGAACGGAGTAATCCGCGTCGGGTTGATGTCTTTCAGCGGGAACACCTTGCGATCTTATTGGGCCCGGACCATGCCGTGATTGGTGGGGACCGGAGCCCAGCCAGCTATTCGAGATGATCCCGGAGCCGAACGAGGGTCCTGTCCCAGGCGCCCGCCCTGGCCTCCAGCCACCCGGCGGCTCTGGTCAGAGGCTCTGGACGCAATACGAACCTGTTTTCCCGACCGAATCGAGATGAGTCAACCACCCCGGCCTTCTCGAGTTCCTGGAGGTGACGGGCGACCGCCTGCCGACTGATCGGGAGACGCTCGGCGAACCTGGTAGCTGTGCCACTCCCCTCCTCCGCCAACCAGTCGACCAACTGACGTCGGGTTGGGTCGGCGAGAGCCGAGAAGACGTCGGAGTCAGCCAACCGAACTCACCGCGGCGAGATAGACACTCAGGTCTTTCAACTCCGCAGTCCAACCCGAAGAATTCTCCTCGAAGCGATGGTCGTAGGCATCCTCTGGCAGAGCAGCGAACCCCGACTCCACCAGGGTCAGACGCGTTCCTTCGCCGACAGACTCGAGACTGAACTCCACAAGGGTCGATGCCTGCTCGACTGGTGTGTCACGGAGGGCTTCCCACCGAAATGAGAACCGGGACGGCCGATCGACGACCTCGACAATCGCCTCCGACGAATCGTTGAACTCCGACCATCCGAACCGGGCCCGCCCACCTGGCCGAAGATCGACCTCGGCGCTGTCACCAAACCACTTGCTCAGATGCTCCGCATTCGTCAGCGCCTCCCACACCTGCTCGATGGGTGCCTCGACTACAAGCTCTCTTCTGATCTCATCGACTCTCATTGCTGGCTCCCAACGTAGACGCGCAACCGATTTGTTGCATGTATTAGCGCAACATATCTGTTGCGCGTCGGGTTGTCAAGAGCTGCTCAATGATCTCCTCCCCCGCTGACACCCCTTCGCTAGGTTCGCGGTTTCGGTCGAAAGGGGATCCATGCGTATCGGCTTGATCATGCAGTTAAACGGTCGCATGGGCGACGATGGCCGAGCCTCACCGACATGGGATGACATCCGATCACAGGTCTCGACGGCTGAAAGGGTCGGTTTCGACTCTGTTGTCTTCGAAGACGGGCTCTTCTATCCAGGCAAGGAAGAAGACTCCGGGCTGTGGGAGGCGGTCGCCATCTCTGGTGCGATAGCCGAGGCCACTTCGACCATTGAATTCGGACCCTCGGTGTTCAACGGCGTTTACCGATCCCCGGCAATGTTGGCCAAGATCGCAGAAACCATCGACGAGATCTCGAATGGGCGTTTCATCTTCGGGATCGGCGCCGGCAACACACCCGAGGAGGACTACCAGTCCTTCGGATTCCCCACCGACTTTCGCTACTCGCGCTTCGAGGAGGCAATCGAGATCATCCATTCGATGCTCAAGAGCGGAGAAGCGAACCACCAGGGGAGGTTCTGGTCTGCCAACAACGCCAAGATGGTTATGCGTGGCCCCCGTGCTCAGGGGCCGCCAATAGTGCTTGCCGGCGGAAAGTCAAAGATGCTGCGTCTCGCCGCCCGCTTCGGCGATGAGTGGAACTGGTGGGCACACGGAGAAGCCCACATTGAATCGGTGAGACCAATCATCGAGCAACTCGATCAAGCATGTGCCGATGTGGGGCGCGACCCAGCGACGTTGCGGCGGTCCCTCGACATCTACTCGGTTGACCCACTCGGAATCGGGTTTGACCCTGATGTCCACATGGTTGAGATCGGAGGAACAACCGGTGAGATCGCGGATGCTCTCCTGGAGTTCTCCGAGCTCGGTATCGGCGAGGTGCGCTGCGACCTCGTCTACGAGGGCGGAGTGGAAAACAAGATTCAGGCTATAGAGGCAATGACCGCCGTGGTCGACGAACTACATAACGCCTGACCAGGGCACCCCGGATCAGCCCAGGGTCGCTACCAGCGAGATGGGCACGTTTCCTTCGAGTGCCTGCGACACCGGGCAGCCATCCTTCGCAGTCTGGGCGAGTTCCTGAAACTTGTCATCACTGATGCCATCGACGTTGGCTGTCACCTCGAGTTCCATGGACGTGATCCCGTCGCCGGGAACGAAGGTGGCGGTCGCCTGGACATCGAGGCTGGCCGATGGAGTCTCGTTCTCCGCCAGGGTGTTGGCGAGCGCCATCGAGTAGCACGAAGCGTGAGCGGCGGCGATGAGCTCTTCGGGGCTGGTGAGCCCGCCGTGGCCTTCCGCCCGTGCCTTCCATGTGACTCGCAAGGGTTCGGTTGCGCCGCTGTCGAGACTGGTGGTCCCGCTTCCGTTGAAGAGATCGCCATCCCAGTGGGTGCTAGCTGTGCTCTTGAGTGCCATCAATACCATCCTGGTCTCGGGTCGGCGAGACACTACTCAGCCGGCTGAGCGTGTGCCCATACGTGGCCTGGGTCGACTTATCTGGACATGCTGTATTTTCTAGCCGTGGGTCGGGAAGCCGAGATCCACACCACGGTGGATCGGGTCGGGCCAGCGGGAAATGACAACCTTCTGCCGGGTATAGAAGTGGACACCTTCCGGGCCGTAGATAGCGTGGCTTCCAAAGATGGAGTCTTTCCAACCACCGAATGAATAAAAGGACAGCGGTACTGGTATCGGAACGTTGATCCCCACCATGCCGACCTGAATCTCATTCTGGAACTTGCGGGCCGCGCCCCCGTCGTTGGTGAACACGGCGGTCCCGTTGCCATACGGATTCTCGTTGATCAGCTGTATGGCTTCCTCGAAATGCTCCAGACGCACGGTCGATAGGACCGGCCCAAAGATCTCGTCGGTGTAGATCGACATATCAGTTGTGACGTTGTCGAACAGTGTGGGGCCGAAGAAGTAGCCATCCTCATAGCCATCAACGACGAAATCACGGCCGTCGGCGACCAGCAAGGCCCCTTGCTCTTCACCGGAGTCGACGTACCCACGCACCCGGTCGAGATGCTGGCTGGTCACCAACGGGCCCATCTCGACTCCGGGCTGATCTCCGGGGCCGACGGTGAGCTTCTCGATGCGAGTTTGCACGTCTTCGATGAGTCGATCGCCGGCTTCACCAACCGCCACTACGGCCGAGATGGCCATGCACCTCTCCCCGGCCGAGCCGTACCCGGCAGACACCGCTGCATCGGCGGCCAGGTCCATATCCGCATCTGGAAGGACGATCATGTGATTTTTTGCACCGCCAAGGGCCTGGACTCTCTTGCCGTTCTGGGTGCCGGTCTCGTAGATGTGGCGAGCAATCGGGGTTGACCCCACAAACGAGATGGCGGCGACATCTGGATGGGTGATCAAGGCATCCACCGACTCTTTGTCACCGTGGACCACATTGAACACACCGTCTGGCAACCCCGCCTCGCTAAGCATCTCGGCGGCAAGAAGGGATGTCGACGGGTCTTTCTCCGAGGGTTTCAGGACAAAGGTGTTACCGCAGGCGATGGCGATCGGGTACATCCACATCGGGACCATCGTCGGGAAGTTGAACGGCGTGATTCCGGCAACCACACCCAAGGGCTGCCTGATGGAGTATGTGTCGACTCCGGTCGACACTTGCTCGGAGAAATCACCTTTGAGCAGATGGGCGATGTTGCAAGCGAATTCGACGACCTCGATGCCTCTCTGGACTTCACCCAGGGCATCATCAACCGTCTTCCCGTGCTCGGATGTCAGTGTCTCGGCCATCTCCTGGCTGCGAGCTGCCATGATCTCGCGGAAGGCGAACATGATGTTCTGACGCTTGGTCAGGGACGAGTTCCGCCAGGAGTCGAACGCCTCTCTTGCGGACCGGACGGCGGTGTCGACGTCGTCACTATTGGCTAGAGCGACCTGACCGGTCTGCTCCCCGGTGGCCGGGTTGAACACAGGACCGACCCGAGATGAGGCCCCGGCTGTGAGCGAACCGTCGATCCAATGCTGAATCTGTTTCATCAACCTGACAATACGAGAGTGACCGAGCCTTGCCTAGCCGTCTCCCCGGTCTCACCTTGTGTCGAACCCGTGGTCTCGACCGCAGTCGTCGTCACATCACGCTCGATTTCGTCGCCGGGGCCGTCTCAATGCTGTTGTCAGTCGATCTCTGGGCGTTGGCACGCGTTGGCTGATTCCACACCCAGACCCGCCAACCTCAGGTACCACGCCCCGTATCCGGGGCGGATCATCTCCGGTTCAGCCGACCTCATCGGCATTGAGCTTCTCGACACCCCAGTTCCGGACACGGGTGACAGTGATACGCAACCCAACCGAGTAGTCGGTGGAAAATGACTCGGGGGTCCAGCCGAGGTCTGCAATCTCCCCGCCGTACCTGTCGACATACCCGGGAAAGTCGACTGCAGGCGGAAGGCTCGAGTCGACGACGGCCGTTCCCTCCAGGCTGATGCCAGACTTGGCTCCCCGGTCTGCTCTGAGGGTGAACGCCACCCGGTCGTTGTTGGCGATGCTTCGCAAACGCGCTGCGGTGGGCCGGTTGTAAACGACCAGATCCTCGCCGTCACGGATGTACCAGACAGGCGATGTCTGGGGCTGGCCACCGCCACTGACCGCAGTGAGAAAGCCGATGATGGCGGAATCGAGAGCCTTGGCGAGGCCGGTGTCGGAGGTCAGCATCAGGCAACGTTAGTGGTGGATGTCCGACATCAATTCGGGCCTATCGTCTGACCGATCAGGTCCATCTCCACCGACGAGGGACGAGCGACGAGCTCGGCTTGCCTGGAGACACCGTCTTGCCGAACCGGCCTCCTGGGCATGAGACGCACTATTCGGTCGAGGACATGAGGCCTCAGACTGCCGGGCTGGTTGCGGAGCGCGCAGCCGAGCTTCAGCATTGGTTGGGCGGACCAGAGTCACGCCACCATTCCGGTCACGACACGACAAGACACTCACCACCTGGCCCAGTTGCGTTGTCATTTCCGGATCGGAAGCGAACCTCTCTATCCTGAGAGCCTTCCCGTATAGGATCTTCCCCACAATGCCCCAAAGCGAACAATACGAACTCGTCGAGACCATCGAGCCAGTGGTTGCCCGACTAACTGAAGAGCACCTGGAACGCAGAACGCACTGGTATTTCCACGACATTATTCCGTGGGAGCGAGGCGAGAGCTTTCGTGACAAGCCGTGGGATGTTTCACAGGCCACGATCTCGGAGAACGCAAGAACCAGCCTCATCCTCAACCTGTTGACCGAGGACAACCTCCCCTACTACCACGTCCTCATCGAGAAGTACATGCCCAAGACGTCGGCGTTCACTGCCTGGAATCATCTTTGGACGGCCGAGGAGGGCCAGCACGCCATCGCGATTCGCTCATATCTGCTGACCTCGCGGAACTGTGATCCCGATGAGCTCGAGGACGATCGCATGGCGACCGTGATACACGGCTATGAGCCGACCTACGACGACCCGACCGAGATCTTCGCCTACACCTCACTTCAGGAGTTGGCCACGAGAGTCAGCCACCGCAACGCCGGCAAGATCACCGACGACCCGGCTGCTTTCGAGCTGATGAAGAACATCGCCGCCGATGAGAACCACCATTACATCTTCTACAAAGGTGTCATGGCGGCAATGCTCGCAGAGAACCCTTCAGCGGTGCTCAGCGGGATCTACCGAATGCTGACCAAATTCGAGATGCCTGGTGTGGCCGTCCCAGGATTCATGCGACGCTCGATCAATGTTGCGAAGGCAGGCGTCTACAACCTGCGCATACATCACGACCGGGTCGTTACGCCGCTTCTCCGCGATTGGCAGATTGGGAACCTGACTGGCCTCACCAACAAGGCATCCGAGTTCCAGGACAAGATCATGGCCATCCCGGCCGACATCATGGAGAAGGCCGAGCGTTTCGAGAAACGGGTGGGGTTGGCCCCCGCCTGACCCCTCGAGCGCGTGCTTTTACTGCACGCAAGGTTCACCGGTTGACACAAACCACGACATCTAGTTGATACCTTTCGGTCAGGCCTAATCGCGGAGGACTTGTATGCGGCGTCTGTCAGCCGTCACCCTCACCCTGTTCGTCCTCGGGCTGGTGGCGGCGCCGGTCGTCGCCCAGCAGCAAGTCAATCCTATTGATGTGATCATCGATGCCTTCGACGCCCCTGTTGGCCAGGAGTTCACGACGCGGTTCCTCGAGCAGCCGACCGCCGGGAAGAGCACTGTCTCAGATCCTGTCGGTGACTTCTTTCACTCCACTGGTGAAACCCCTGGATTTACACCTGACCATCTCGACATCCTCCGCACCTGGACCCTCGACTTCGACCCCGGTCCAATCGACCTCTTCGCACCCACGGACCAGAACCACTTCTGGGCCCCCACCGGCAAGTTCCAGGTCGAGCCACCCAACTACGAGCCCTTCTCCACTTTCACCGGCGACGAAGTCCACGACGGCAGCCAGTATCAGGACGGGGCGATCCTCTTCGGATTCACCCTGGCGGCAACCCCGCCGGTAGAAGTCAAAGGAAGATGCGAGTATGTCGTATGGGTCCACGACCTGTCCCGGGGCCCCACCTTTGTCAATGACACCGCCTTTCCCGACGACCCCGCCGCTGGGACCAACATCGCGTTTGGCCTGGTCATCAATCCCGAGGGTCAGGGGCTCCCGTCGACCTTCGCTCTCGAGTTGGACTCGGAGGATGGAGGCTCCGCACCCAACTCCGAAACCGATATTCGCTCCTTCATCACCCCCAACTACGTCGGGTTGACCGTCCCCCGCAATCAGATCGGCGAACTGGCCGGCGTCAACTTCTACTCCTTCTGTGTCGAGGAGGGTTTCAGCGAGACCGCCGACCACTCGGGCGCCGACCAGAGCGGTCTCATTGAGGTCACCTTCGAAGACCTCGGAACAATCGTCATCGAACAACAGGCAGTCGCCACCACAACAACCACCACGACCCTCACAACCACGACGACCGGGCTTGCTGTCGTCGAAGAGCCAGGACCGGTCACCACCACACCGGAGCCAAGTCCCGTCGAGCTCGGAGGCTTCCCATGGTGGCTTGTTCTGCTTGGTGGGCTGGGCCTGGCCATCCTGGGCTACTGGCTGTTCGCTATGAGAGGCGACCCATGCAAAAAGCTTCTCGAGGCCTGGCAGTCGGCGCAAAAGGCCTGCGATGACACACAGACCTCTGCCGACGACGCCGCCGACGACTGCGAGGAAGCCGACCTCGATCTCGAAGACCTCGAAGATGAGCGTAAGAAAGCCTGCAAAGCCTGGCCTCCGGCCTGTTGGAGCACCGAGGATGGAGGCTGGATCGAGGACGACCGGGGAAACCGAATCACCGCACGCGACGTGCATATGCGCAAGATGGCCCTTGGAGAGATCTGGGAGGACTACAAGGCCGGACGACTCTCGGCAACGCAGGTCGAGGCCAAGTGGCAGGAAATGGACTCCGCGGAGTTTCGCGATGAGATGCGCGAGAACGACGAGGCCTTCAAGGATCTTCTAGACGACATCGACGCCGACATCGAAGCCGCCGAACAAGCCCGCGAGCAGGCCTGCGATAAGGCAGCCGAGGCCCAAGAGAAAGCTGATGAAGCATGCGCCGCAGCCGAAGCTGCGGAGAAGGCCTACGAGGAATGCGTGACAGAGGAGGTGGCCTTGGCCGGAACGGCTGATGAGACCGAAGACGCGCCCGATGGCCCTAGTGGCCCCGGTTCAACCCCTGGCGGGCCTGAGGAGATCTCCGATCCGTGTGACGGGGTGGACCCGAAGCGCAAGTACGAGGTCGCGGGCGACGCCGATCGGATCAAAGTCAACGTCGACTTCTCGATCATCATCGGCCGTTACGAGGGCTCAGAACGCAGGGTGGAGACCGGCCAACAACTGGTGTTGAACCTCCACGATCTGGCCCGGGATCTCGACTTCGCAGGTGACATGCTCAACGCACGGTCCGCCGGACTCCACATTGGTGGTGCTGCCACCGGCTACGGGCAAGTCAAGTACGTCGCAACGGCGGCAGGGGTGTTCAAGGGAGGAATTGACGCGATGATGGCAGCAACCGACCTCGTTCCCGACGTGCCTACGACACCACTTCAAGTCGGGACCGAGTTCTTGGAGAAAACGGCTCAACTCGGAGCGTTTGTCGCGGGCAAGGTCACCGAGTGGATGAGCAACTATCAAATCTTCACAGTGCGACGTAGCTTCTACTACCAGTTCATCACGGCCACTCCATACAACATCATGGAGTGCAGACAGGACCAGGGCTGGGTGTGTGTCGAGAAGGTCTGGGAGTTCGACATAGGCAAGCTCCAAGTGCTCAAGGGCAAGGATCGCTGGTTCACCCTGAACTCGCTGGTGCGTAGGGCTCAGTTCGATCATGAGGTCCGCGGGCTTAGCCAGTCGGCAGCAAACACGGTCAAGAGAGATGCCAAGAACCTGGTCGAGTGGCGGACTCGACATGAGCCAGGACCTTGTCAGTGATCAGCCCGCTCAGCCGGTCTGCTCCTCCTCGGCGATCACAGACTCATAGGAGCCATCGAGGGTCCAACAACTCAGACAAACGGGAGTCGGCTTGGTCATCCATTCAGATCGGCTGTGTGGCAAACATAGAACCGGCGCACCAGGTCGCCACGATCGATAGCAGCGATATTGCGCTCAATCCGACTCACCGCGTCAGACGCGTCGTCGGCGCCTAACTCGGTGACAAGACGATCGAACCGTGACGTTCTCGCCGCCATCACCCTTTCAGCGGTATTCCTGAATACATCAGTCCAGTCGTGGATCTCCACCTTGAAACCCGTCGAGCTGAGCATCTCCTCATAGGGCTGGTCGACC
>SMXW01000071.1 GCA_004356805.1 Acidobacteriota bacterium
GAGGTTCGACAGCGGCTCGTCCATCAGAAACGCTGCCGGCTCCCGGACGATCGCCCGACCCATCGCCACCCGTTGCCGCTGACCACCCGACAACGCCTTCGGCTTGCGCTCCAGAAATTCGGTGATCTCGAGGATATCGGCAGTCTCACTCACCCTGCGATCGATCTCTTCCTTCTTGAATTTTCGAAGTTTGAGACCAAAGGCCATATTGTCCCGAACCGACATGTGCGGATACAGCGCATAGTTCTGGAACACCATCGCGATGTCACGATCCTTCGGCTGGACATCATTGACGACACGGTCACCAATCGAGATCGTCCCCTCGGTGATGTCCTCGAGGCCGGCGATCATTCGCAACACTGTCGTCTTCCCACAACCCGACGGACCCACCAGCACGAGAAACTCGCCATCCCCAATGGCCAGGTCGAAGTCACCAACTGCCCTCGTACCGTCGGGGTAGATCTTTCCAATGCCATCAAGCGTTATCTCGGCCAATTGGGTCCTCCAATGTCTGCTCAGTTAGGAAGATAGCGATCTGTTACCTATCAAACGTAGGGCTCGATGATCACCGCTTCCTGCTTGGGTAGGCGAAGTCCCTCCGGACCAACGAGGCGCTCACTCGTGGGGGCTGTGGAGACCACCACCCGACCCGGCGCCATGTCGACCGTTTGCATCTTGCTGGAGAAGTTGATGGCGACGACCACGGTGTCACCGTTGGCTGAGCGCTCGAACACATAGACATCCTCGTTTGATGACGGGTGAGTCAGAAACGACCCCGAGCGAAGCGGTTTGGAGCTCTTCCTATAGGCGAGCAGTCTCCGGTAGAGATTCAACATCGAGCCCGGATCCTCCAGCTCAAACTGGACGTTTACGGTCTTGTAGTCGGTGTTGACGGGAAGCCAAGGCTCATCGGATCCGAATCCGGCGTCCGCTGAACTGTCCCATTGCATGGGTGTCCGGGCCCCGTCTCGGCTCAGGAAAGAAACATTCTCACCCCAAGGGTCTTTTCCTTCTCCGGCGGCGATCTCCACATCCTGCATTCCCAACTCGTCCCCGTAGTAGAGAAAAGGTGTTCCTCGGAGGGTCAGAAGCAAGAGAGCTGCGAGACGGGCATTCCTGGCCCCCAACCGCGTTGCCAGCCTCCTCTCGTCGTGATTCCCCAGCGTCCAATTGGTCCATCCTCCGGGGGGAACATGCCAAAGGACCGCCTCGACCAAGACTCGCAGCGAGCTCGCATCCCAGTCGCAGGCCATGAGATGGAAGTTGAACGGCATGTGCAGCTGATCCAGGTTCTCGCCGTAGTAGGTGGCCCACTCCGGGAGGTCGAATATGTGGATCTCCCCCACTGTGTACGGGTGGTGCGGATAGGAATCGACCACGGAGCGAAAGCGACGATGGACATCGTGGATGTCTTGATGCCCTAGGTCATAGAGATGCACGAAATCGTCATACTCACCCATGTCCTTCCAGGGGCGCTCGTAGCCATCCGGTACCGGAGGGTTGTCCCGCTCCCGAGGGTCCTTCATCATCTGATGAGCAGCGTCCAGACGGAACCCATCCGCACCGCGATCGAGCCAGAAGCGAGCCACCTCGAGCGCTGCCTCCACGGTCTCCTCGTTTCGCCAGTTCAGGTCGGGCTGGTGGGGCAGGAACGTATGCCTGTAGAACTGACCGGACGCCTCATCTAACGTCCAGGCGGGGCCGCTGAAGACGCTTACCCAGTTGTTGGGTGGGGAACCATCCGGTTTCGGATCGCTCCATACGTACCAGTCACGCTTCGAGCTCTCCCTCGACGACCGAGACTCGATGAACCACGGGTGCTCGTCTGATGTGTGGTTCATGACATAGTCGACGATCACGCGCAAACCGCGGCGGTGGGCCTCTTCGATGAGCCGTTCGGCCGTCTCGACATCGCCAAACAGCGGGTCGACGTCTGTGTGATCCGAGATGTCATAACCCCAATCGCGCATCGGACTTCGGTAGAACGGTGAAAGCCACAGCGCGTCGACCCCCAGTGTGTCAGACAGATAGTCGAGCTTGGAGATGATGCCGGTCAGATCGCCAAAGCCGTCACCGTCCGAATCCGAGAAACTCAATGGGTAGATCTGATAGAAGACAGCCTCTCGCCACCACAAAGACTCGTTCGAGCCGTTGAAAATCATCGGAGCCAGCCTAGAACCGATGAGCGCCTCGGCGGCCGTCGCGTATCGACGGCAAATCCTCTGTTAACTCCGCCCGAGGAGGTTCCCTACCCACGCGCACTGGATGTGCCCGATGCGACCAAGGGTCTCTGGCAGCGAAGGTCGGCTCTTGTGTAGGGTCGTGTGCTCGAAGTTCCCAGGGCGTTGATGCTTACTGGGAGGCATTCGGTATTTGAAACAAACCTGGCGGAAGGAACATCATGAAAAAACGATGGCATTGGCTTATCGCCATGCTGGCCGTGATGTCTCTGGTGGCTGCGGCATGTGCGACTGATGAGGGTGTATCGACCACCACAGCAGCCGAGACCACCGAGACAACGGCAGCAGAGACCACCGAAACAACAGCAGCCGAAACAACCGAGACAACAGCAGCCGAAATGGACCTGTCGGGCACGACAGTGACAGTTTTCGGTTCGGAGAGCTCGGATGAAGAAGCGGGTGCAATGCAAGACGCACTCGACGTCTTCGCAGAAGCGAACGGGATGACGATCGTCTTCACCGGGGCTCGTGACTTCTCCGACCAGATCAATGCCCAGGCCGCAGGCGGGAACCCCCCTGATATCGCGATCATCCCACAACCGGGCAAGGTTGCCGACTTTGCGCGTGAAGGGTTCATCCTGCCGCTACCCGACGATGTGCTGGCAACTCTCGAGGAGAATTGGGACTCGGCATGGGTCGCTTTCGGAAACGTCGATGGCGTCCAGTACGGGGTGAACAACAAGTCAGACATCAAGTCACTTGTCTGGTATAGCCCCTCGGCTTTCGCCGATAACGGGTACACGATTCCGGAGAGCTGGGATGCTCTGAAAGCGCTCAGCGCGCAGATGGTCGCCGATGGAAACATCCCGTGGTGCATCGGAATCGAGTCGGGCGGAGCCACCGGTTGGCCATTCACCGACTGGATTGAGGATCTGACATTGCGGTTCGAGGGCGCGGACTACTACGACCAGTGGGTCGCCCACGATATTCCGTTCAGCGATCCTGCCATGGTCGCCATCTGGGAGGAAGTGCTGGCTGAGTGGAATGCGCCTGGCAATGTGTTTGCGATCGATGGCTCGATCGCGGCAACTGCGTTCGGCGCCAACGGGCAACCGCTTGCCGATGGCACCTGCATGATGCACCGTCAGGCGTCGTTCTTCTCGGCGTTCCTGCCGGAGGGCACCCCGACCGGTCCGGACGGCATCTCCGTCTTCTACTTCCCGGCGGGACCCAATGGAGAGAAGCCGGTTCTTGGTGGTGGCACTCTCGCCACGGCATTCCGGGACGCACCTGAGGTGTGGGCTGTGATGCAGTACTACGCAAGTGCCGAGTACGCCAACGAGCGCCAGAAGGCACAGCAGATCCGCAAGGATGGGGAGCTCTCGGGCTTCCTCTCGGCAAACCAGAACCAGGATCTCTCCAACTACCTGCCGTTGGAGCAGGAAATGATCTCGATCATGCTCGACGCGGAAGTCCTTCGCTTCGACGGTTCTGACCTGATGCCGGCCGCTGTCGGTGCCGGTACATTCTGGACGGAAGGCACAAGTGCGGTGAACGGAGACAAGTCGGTTGCCGACGCTGTCGCCGCCATCGACGCTTCTTGGCCCTAAGCCTTTGAAGTAGTCAAACATCGAGGCCGGCCTGCATCGCAGGCCGGCCTCCTGATATGTTGGCGTAAGTCAGAGACGAAAGGGTCGCGATATGAGTCGCGTTGCTGCCACGATCTTGGGGATTGTCGTTGCCATCGGGCTGAGCGCCATCGTCTTCATCGGCATCAACAAACTCTTCGATCTCGCCGAGAAGCGGTTCGCGATCTTCAACGCCGCGATCGGTGGAGCCGCATCGCTCGTCATCTTCGGACTTCTCTGGGGGAACCGGCTCATCGTCTCTCCCCTGCTTGTCACACTGATTGCGGCGGTGGTAGGCGTTGCGGTTGGTCTCGGACTCGGGTTGGTGCGACACAGGTGGGCCCGCTTGGGTATCGGTCTTGCCGGTGGCCTGACCCTCGGATTGCTTGCAGGGTCGGCGCTCAGAAGCGTGGTGTGGCCAAGCATCGAGCCGCTCGCGGCGCTGCTTGGCCTGGCGGCTGGGGCAGCCGTGGCCGCCATCTCGTGGCAAGTTGCCCGCCGTGAGACGGCCTTAGTCCCCCTGCTGTCCTTCTGGCTGGCCACCGGCTGGCTGTTCGGCGGGTGGCTGGCCGCGGACTTCGACGGTTCCAAAGCGGAAGTCCTCCTGGCCTCCGCCATCTTCGGCCTCTTAGCCGGCATCTGGGTGGGGACCGTCCCTTACCCTTCGGGAGAAACCCGCGGCGGTATTGCCGCCGGCTCACGCAAATACATATTCCTCGCGCCGGCCCTGCTGTTCATCACTGCAACCCTGGTGGTCCCACTGGCGAGGACAATTTGGCTCGGCTTCCTTAGTGGGACGCCGAGAAATCTGGCATGGACAGGACTCACCAACTATCGAGACATATTCACCGATCCTGGGATTCTCGATCTCAGCGAATGGACCTTGATTTTTAGCAGCAGACTGTTCTGGGCCGCAGTCATCCTGGCAGTGATTGCCATCGGGCTCGGTGTATGGCTCGGACGCTCCGGGGGAAGTGGTCTCGGAACTGGCTTCTCGCTAAACGCGGGGACAGCAATGCTGATTGGCTCGGCAGTCGTCCTATTCGGCTTCGCAGTATTCAGCTTCATCCGTGGAACGATCCCGAACAACCTTTGGTGGATCTTCGCCGTGACCATCTTTTCAATGGCCACCGGACTGGCCATTGCCGTCCTCGCCGATCGAGCCAAGGGCGAGAATGTGGCCAAGTCACTGATCTTCCTACCGATGGCGATATCCTTCGTTGGGGCCTCGATCATCTGGCGATTCATGTATGTGGCCAGACCGCCCCAAAATGATCAGACCGGCGTGATCAACACACTCTGGGTCCAGATCGGGGTGTGGAGCCAGTCGGAAACAGCGAGCGCCACCATATCTGCGATCCTCGGGCTCATCGTCGTCGGCCTGGGGTACCTGGCCTGGCGTGGTTGGCAGGCGGGCAACAACGCGGTTCTGTCTGGGTCGGTTGTCCTCGCTATTCCATTGGTCTGGATCATGTACCGCTTTCTCGGACCTGGGATCGGAGGCGTGGCACCAAGCCCGGTAACCGGGGAGCCAATAGCGGACCCAATCCTGTTCCTGACCCAGTCGCCGTGGAACAACTGGTGGATGATGGTCGTCTTCATTTGGATCCAGACCGGGTTCGCCATGATCATCTTCTCCGCGGCGATCAAATCTGTTCCCGAAGACCTGTTGGAAGCGGCCAGGATTGACGGAGCCACAGAGTCGCAGACGTTCTGGCGGATCACTGTTCCGCAGATCGGGCCGACCATTGGGGTCGTGGCCACGACATTGATAGTCACGGTGCTCAAAGTCTTCGACATCCCGAAGGTCATGACCAACGGAAACTTCGACACCCAGGTTCTTGCCAACGAAATGTGGCAACGCGCATTTACCGAGCTCAACTTCGGACTCGGCTCGGCCCTCGCGGTGGTGATATTCCTAGGGGTGCTGCCCATCATTTTCCTCAACATCCGTCGAATGCAGAGAGAGAGACTCGGATGACGGCAACAACCACCG
The DNA here is from genome assembly GCA_004356805.1 of Acidobacteriota bacterium. Lineage (GTDB taxonomy): Bacteria > Actinomycetota > Acidimicrobiia > Spongiisociales > ZC4RG35 > SZUA-217. Next base: position 5,805 of record SMXW01000071.1, read on the forward strand.
CTGGAAGGCGGCCGCTGGGCCCGAGGATCTACGGATTCCTGCGGTCTATTCCGACGTGGGTGCTGTGGATCTTGGTCGTGCTGTGGACGATTCCGACCTTCGGGCTGCTCGTCAACTCATTGCGCACTCGTGATGCGCAGCGCACCAGTGGTTGGTGGCTCGCATGGCAGGACGGCGCCAACGGCTTTGATTTTCCGACTCTCCAGAACTACGAGGCAGTGCTGGGCGCCGAAGCAACCGGAGGATTGGCGAACGGCCTCCTCAACTCGGCGTCGATCGCGATCGTCGCAACCATCATCCCCATCGCCATCGCCGCTTTTGCCGCGTATGCGTTCGCATGGATCGACTTTCGTGGTCGGGAGTGGCTGTTCATCGGAACCATCGCGTTGCTCGCCGTTCCGACCCAGGTGTCGCTGATTCCTCTGCTGCAGGCCTACTCGAGCGGAGTGCGGATGACAATACCGATAATCGAGAAGACCGTGACGATTATCCCCGACATGGGCCTGGCCGGAACGATACCGGCCGTGTGGCTCACCCACACCGGCTTCGCCCTTCCCTTCGCCATCTTCCTGTTGCACAACTACATTGCCGGACTACCCAAGGATCTCTTCGAATCGGCCCGCATCGACGGCGCCGACCACTTCAAGATCTTCTGGAAGCTGGTCGTACCTCTATCCATACCTGTGCTGGCTGCCTTTGCAATCTTCCAGTTTCTCTGGACTTGGAACGACTATCTCATAGCTCTCACGATGATCGGTGGGAATCGCGTGGCCCTGCCTGCCACAGTCGTCGTTGCGTCGTTGGCCGGAGAGTTTGGCCTCAGGGAGCATCTGCTCACCGCTGGCGCCTTTGTGATCACGGTGGTGCCGCTGGTGGTGTTCTTTGCGTTGCAGCGATTCTTTGTTCGAGGTATTACCGCCGGCTCGGTCAAGGGTTGACCAAGCACCGGCCTCACCCGTGACGTCCTCGAGTCGTGGGATCCGTCCGCCTTCGTGAGCTCGTAATAAAGGAAGATTTCCTTTCCAACAGGCACCCCGCAGAGAACCGCATCGTGTGGCGAGGAAACCCAGGGGCCCCGGTGTCGAGACGGGTGAAGATCCGCCCGTCGGGCGACCGGGCGAGACCGGCCTTCTCTTCGTAGTTGTCATGGAAAGCGCGCCCACCGTCGAAGAATGCTAGGAAACCGCAGTTCCAGGGAATCACGGAGCTGATCCTCGCTCTACGACCATGCCAGGAGTCATCGGTCGGTGCCTCAAACACGTATTCGATCTCAGGGAAATAGCGTCCATCCTGAGAGACGGCCAGCACGGTAGCGTCGAGCGGGCCGGCAGTAACCGTGTTGCCGCTGACGCTCGGCCCAGTGCGAGGAGGCACCGCGGCGTAGAGCCACCATGCTCCATCGTGAGCCATCACAAACGGATCCTTGATCCATGTGAGGCCATAATCACCGGGCGAGAGGACGGTTCGTCGTGCCTGAGCGTCGAAGTGCTCGGGTGGGCACCGGCAATAAGATCGATCCTCCAGGTGGAGGTTCCCGCCATCCCATAGGAGACATACAACCGCCACTCGTCCCCCTGCCATACGCAGTGCCCTTCTTCTATCGAGTTGGCGGCAAAGTCGTCCTTGGTAGCTCTCCAAGCGTCGACAAAGGCGACCCCGTCCTCACTGAGTGCGACCGCGCATTCTCCAGCTCTGCCTTTCTCCAGCGGCCGCCGCTCCCGGCAGAAGAGCACAAAAGGGCCACTGCCGCTGTCCTAAGAGACTTTGCCGCCAACCCAATTGCCGCAGCCAGACCCGGGAGGGGTACGAACCACGACCCCTTGTTCAGGGTTGAAACGCAGGGCTTGGGCGGGCTCGAGCATGTTGCGACTATCGCATGACACCAGGAGAACTGCGGTGTCTGCCGGGAGGAACCGGCGGACTCTCCAACTTGGAGCAGCTTCCCGGGCCCTACACTTGGTCCGCCCATTCCAGCCCTCACTCCGACCTCGTCACTTTGGATCACTCACACAGCAGGTGGTATGCCCGCGCAACTAGAGAGGTGCCGATGGCAGACATAGTCGTGGCCGAATTCATGGACAAAACCGCTGTTGCCGACCTGAGCAACGACTTTGATGTGCTTTACGATCCCACTCTCGTCGATGACGGGAAGCGCCTCGCCGAAGAGCTCCAGGTTGCCCAGGCGCTCGTCGTGAGGAATCGGACGCGCGTGGACCAGGCGTTGCTTGCGACCGCACCTGAGCTGCGGGTCGTTGCCCGGCTCGGGGTCGGCCTGGACAACATCGATCTCGACGCCTGCAAACAGCGTGGGATCGAAGTCGCTCCCGCAACCGGGGCCAATGCAGTCGCCGTCGCCGAGTACGTGATCGGGGCCCTGCTTGTGCTCATTCGTGGCGTATACGGAAGAACTCATGAAGTCATTTCCGGAGACTGGCCTCGCCCGACGTCGTCTGGCGGCGAACTCATGGGGAAACGTCTCGGATTACTCGGCTACGGGCTGATTGCCAGAGAAGTGGCCGCCCGCGCCACCGCCTTCGGCATGGAGGTCGCCGCCCACGACCCGTATCTTCCTCCGGACGCCCAGGCTTGGGGAGACACAGTTCGGCTGGACCTCGACCAACTTTTCGCCTCGAGTCAGGCCATATCGGTACACGTCCCTCTCACCGAGGAAACCAGGAGCATCGTCGATGCGGGCAAGATCACTTCAATGCCAGAGGGGGCAGTGCTCGTCAACACCTCGAGAGGTGCTGTCGTCGACGAGACGGCATTGTTAGACGCTCTCAGAGATGGTCACCTCGGCGGCGCGGCACTCGACGTGTTTGCTCGCGAGCCGGTGGATGCAGAGACGGGAAAGGGCTTCCGCAACGTACCCAATCTGCTCCTCACACCTCACATCGCCGGGGTCACCCGGGAATCAGATGTGCGGATCGGTCAAATGGCGGCGCGGTCCATTCGGCAGGTCCTTGCGGAGGAAGGATGATCACCATTGTGTGTGTCGGTATTGTAGTTCGCGACATCGTCTTCTCCGTACCCAGTCTGCCCGAGGGTCCCGGGAAGAATCTTGCAACGAAGCGAACAGAAGTTGGAGGCGGCCCGGCAGCCACCGCGGCCGTCACCATCGCCGCATTGGGTGGCGAGGCCCGGTTCGTTGGCCCGGTTGGAGACGACCAAACGGGCACCGACCTCGTCGACGAGCTCAGATCAGATGGCGTGGATACCACGCAGATACGTGTCGTCGCCGGCGCCTCCTCACCGATGTCTGTTGTCACCATTGATAAGAACGGCGAGCGCGCCATCGTGAATCACAGCGACCCAAAGCTGTTTGAAGATGTTGAGCCGATCGGAGATTCAGACCTAGTCGGCGCAGACGCGGTGCTCGCAGACATCAAATGGCCCCGAGGCGCAGAAGACGCCCTCGCGTGGGCCCGGGAAATGGATCTCCCCGGTGTGCTGGACTTCGACGTCGGCAACATATCGGAGGCGATCCTCGACACACCGTCACACATCGTTTTCTCCTCGGACGCGCTCTGGGGGTTAACTGGCAACCGTGACCCTGTCTCAGGTATACGCGAGGTCGCCGATCGATGCCCGGCATGGGTCGCCGTGACCGCGGGCCCGGATGGCACCTATTGGATAGAGGGAGACAGCGTTGCCCATCACCCAGGGTTTGAGATCGACGCGGTTGACACGTTGGGTGCCGGTGACGTGTTTCACGGTGCCTTTGCGATGTGCATGGCGGCAGATCAGTCGGATATTCACGGCGCTATTCGCTTCGCATCGGCTGCTGCCGCGATCTCCTGCACGCGTTTTGGTGGTCGCGCCGGGATACCCACCTCTGCCGAACTAAGAGCTTTTCTCGAGGAGCACCCATGACTCGGATCACCCCGGGAGAGCTGTTTGGTCTCCGGCGACTGGCTGATGAATCACTGGCTTTCATGCGAAGACCGAATGCGATCACTAATGAGCGCGCCTCGAGCTGGTTCGAGCATCCACGCTTCGGTGACCGGGGGCACCTCCCGCCCGAAGCAGGTTCGAAATTCCGGGCATCGCACGCTCAGGAGGTCGCATGACGGGCTCCGTGGGCTTTCTCGCCCTGGCACGCACCACATTCGACGTCGATCTAGCCGACCAAATCACCAAATCGGCACTGGAGACACTGAAGTCGGCCGTGACTAGCGTGATCGGCGACGCGGCTCTGGTCATGGACGTCAATACAGCACGATCGCGAGCGACCGCACTGGCCGAATCGGGAATAGGGGCTCTATGCGTCCTCCAGGCGACCTTCGCCGACTCAACACTGATCGCTGCCGTGGCCCAGATCGTTGAGTGTCCCATCGTCCTATGGGCAGTTCCCGAAGAGCGCACGGGAGAACGGCTCCGGCTCAACTCGCTCTGCGGCATCAACCTCGCCGGTTACGCCCTTGCCAGGGATGGTGTCGATTACCGGTGGGTTTACCGCCACCCGGACGATCAGCAGACGGTGGCTGACCTCGAGGCCGCTCTGCATCACCCTCCCCACGGGATCGACAGGCCTACCGAATCGGATGGCCTCCTCGAGCCTCTTCAAACGATCGCTCCACCCACACTCGATGGTTCCGTCGTGGGACTTGTCGGTAGAAGACCCGATGGCTTCGAGCCCTGCGACTACAACGCCGAACGGCTGTTCTCCTTGACCGGCGTCTCGGTGGACGTGGTCGACCTGCCGGCGCTATTCGAGGCCGGAAACCAGGCGAGCACCGAAGCGGTCGCCGGACTCCGAGGGAAGTTGGCCGATACGATGACCGGCCTCGACGATGTCGACCAAGCCGCACTGGATCGCAGTCTGCGCATACACCTCGGATTGGCAGACCTGGTCGAGCGGCGCGACTGGGATGGTGTCGCCGTCCGCTGTTGGCCAGAGTGTTTCACCGAGTTCGGTGGTGCGGCATGCGCAGGCATGGCCTTGCTGACCTCCAACGGAACACCCGGCTGCTGTGAGGCCGATGTCTACGGCAACGTCACGGCACTGTTGCTGCAACAACTCTCTGGTCAGCCACCGTTCATTGCCGATCTCGTCGACCTGGATCGAGTCTCAAACACGGGCGTGTTCTGGCACTGCGGGCTGGCTACACACGAAATGGCCCAAAGTGGTGATATGCCTCGGGCAACGATCCACTCCAACCGGAACAAGCCTCTGCTCAACGAGTTCTCTCTAAGGCCTGGCCGAATCACATTGGCACGGCTCAGCCAATCCCGAGGGAGGCACAGCCTTGTCGTGGGCGGTGCGGAGATGCTCCACGAGCCGCTTCCCTTCTCCGGGACCTCGGGGGTGGCTCGTTTCGACAGCGACGTCGCAGATGTGCTCGACACCGTCATGGCCAACGGCCTCGAACACCACTATGGAATTGCCTACGGCGACCATCGGGACGGTCTTCGCGCCTATGCCGCCCACATCGGCGTCCCTGTGATCGATCTGTGAGTCGGGTATGGCGGCGGCTGAGAGGGCAGCGGTGATGGACGAATTCCGATACGGAGTCATCGGGACCGGGATGATGGGGCAGGAGCATATCGCCAACATCAACGTCATCCCAGGAGCACGGGTCGTCGCCATTGCCGACCCAGACACAGGTTCTCTCGAGTTGGGGCAGAAGCAAGCCAACCTCGACGGGAGTTCTTGTTTTCATGACTACGGCGAATTGCTTGGCTGGGGCCCCCTCGACGCCATCATTGTCGCCACACCTAACCACACGCACGCCGAGGTGGTGATCGATGTACTCCAAACCGAGGCCCATCTCCTCATTGAGAAGCCGCTGGCGACAACAGTGACCGATTGCGATCGCATCATCGACGCAGCCCGAGGCCACAATGGAATGGTTTGGATGGGCCTCGAGTACCGATACAAACCGCCCATAGCTCGCCTGATCGAGGAGGTTCACGCCGGTAGCGCCGGCCGGGTGCACATGGTGGCCATACGTGAGCACCGATACCCGTTTCTCGACAAAGTAGGAGCATGGAATCGGTTCAAGCGGTACACCGGTGGCACTCTTGTTGAGAAGTGCTGTCATTTCTTCGACCTGATGACGCTGATCACGCAAGCTGCGCCAGTCCGAGTGCTCGCCTCAGGCGCCCAGGACGTCAACCATCTGGATGAGGAATACGAAGGTGAGACACCAGACATTCTCGACAACGCGTATGTCATCGTCGACTACGACAACGGGTCCCGGGCAATGCTCGACCTGTGCATGTTCGCTGAAGGGTCCAGAAACGAGCAAGAACTGTACGTTGTCGGCGACAGGGGCAAGATCGAGGCGTTTGTACCTGAGTCGATCGTCAGGTGTGGCGAACGCGACGGCGGAACGGTCACCGAATTCGAGGTGAGCGACGACCGCATCGCCTACGGCGGGCTCCATGACGGATCGAGCTACCTGCAACACCTCGATTTCATCGAGGCGGTCAGACAGCGCGCCGAACCCAAAGTGACACTCGAAGACGGGCGGCTTGCCGTGGCGGTGGGAGTAGCCGGACATCTGTCGATCGACGAGGGTCGACCAGTGATGATGGACGAGGTTCTGTAAACAGCAATGAGAGGTCAGCCGACAGCCAGCTCGGCAAGCACGAGACCCCCTGCCAGACCTGCCCGATCACCGAGACCGGGAGGACTCACAAACGAGACGTCGCCATGTTCGTGAAGACCCGGGTATCCGGCCAACTGTTCGATGAGGGCGTCACGAAGACAATCGAAAAACCCGGGTAGCTTGGCAACCCCTCCCCCAACGATGATCCGCTGTGGGGCCAGCGCGTACGTGATATTTCTGAGGCCCTGCGCCAGATATGAGGTGACCAACGTCAACGCGGTAGCGAGCTGGGACTCAACGAGATCGGGAGCAGAAACACCGAAGCGGTCTTCTATCGCGGGTCCGGAAACCATCCCTTCCAAGCAGTCGCCATGGAAGGGACAACGCCCGGAGTAGTCGTCATCGGGATGACGCTGAACGATGAGATGACCCAACTCCGGATGCACCCACCCGTGGAGTGGGGAACCATCGATGACAGCCCCACCACCGATCCCGGTACCGACGGTGACATACACGAACTGGTTGAGACCCCTCGCCGCTCCCCAGCGGCCCTCACCCAGGGCAGCTCCGTTGACATCGGTGTCGAATCCGACCGGAACGTCTAATTCCCGGCTGAGGAACGAGACTATGTCAGCTGACTGCCAGCCTTTCTTGGGCGTTGTGGTGATCTGCCCGTAGTCGGGGTGACCATGTCGGAGTTCCACGGGACCGAACGCGGCCACCCCGATCGCATCGATGTCGACTCCCCGTAGGCGGGCCACCACAGCGGTGAGTGTTTCCTCCGGTGTGGTGGTCTCGATCCGGCTTGCGTCGTAGAGATCATCTGGATGGATGCCGGCTGCGACCAGTGTCTTGGTCCCTCCGATCTCCACTGTGCCCAATGAGCCCACGTCCAGAATCTACTGGAAAGGCGTGCCCTGGTTGGCGGGTAGATCGTCCTCATCGACCCTGAAGACGTGTGCGGTCTGCGAGATTTGGAAGTGGATCCATCGTCCTGTCCGCCAAAACAATCAGGTGGAGCGACCGAATGATCAAGGCTGTGATCCACGGTATGCGAATTACCCGATATCGGCGGGATTCCTGTAACGGGTGCATATGGATCGTCGCAGTTGTCCACCTTGGAAAGGTTTGAAGATCGGCCAATCCTCTGTGCGTCGTGGGCGATAGAAACGCTCCATTTCGCTGGGTCATCATCGGTCTTCGACACTGCCCTGCTACTTGTGGACCGATCGGTCCTATAGTCCAATCATGTCCATAGGCCGGCCGCTGGAATACGGCTCGGAGCAGGTGCTCGACATTGCCATGGGGCTGTTTTGGCGCAAAGGCTATGAGGCGACGTCGCTGCAGGATCTGGTGGGAGAGATGGGTCTGTCGCGCAGCAGCTTCTACAGCGCCTTCGGCAGTAAACGGCAGCTGTTCCTCAGCTGTCTCCAGCGGTACGAGGAAGCGACCGCTCTCGATCTGAGCACCCGCCTACACGGTGCCGCCACCGGGCGGGATTTCATCGAGGACACCCTGCTGTGGGCGATCGAGGAGGCCATCGAGGGGGCCGATCCCAAGGGCTGCCTCGTCGTCAACACCGCCAACGAGCTCGCACAGCGGGACAAGCAGGTGGCGGCGCAGGTGTCGCAAGGTTTCGACAAGTACCGGGCGATCTTCCTA
>SMXW01000072.1 GCA_004356805.1 Acidobacteriota bacterium
CCCGGTGGTGGACCAGGCGACCGATTGGGGTCGCATCGCCGCTGCCAACGCCCTCAGTGACATCTACGCGATGGGGGCGACACCTCTCACCGCACTCCAGTACCTGGGGTGGCCTCGAGACGTGCTCCCGTTCGACCTGGCAAGTGAGGTGATCGCCGGAGGGATGGACGTGATGGAGGAAGCAAGCTGCACGGTTGTTGGTGGTCACTCCATCGACAGTCCCGAGCCGACCTATGGGTTCGCCGTCACGGGTGTTGCCGGGTCAGATCGCTTGATAGCCAACAACGGTGGTCAACCCGATGATGTCCTCATTCTCACCAAGCCGCTGGGCATGGGCGTCCTCACCACGGCGATCAAGCGGGGGAAGTGTCCCCCCGAACTGGCATTGAAGGCAATTGAAGTGATGGCCACTCTCAATGCGGTCGCTGGTGCTGCTCTACATGAGCACAACGCTCACGCAGCCACCGATGTGACCGGCTTCGGGCTCTTGGGCCATCTTCGTGAGATGTGCGTGGCGTCGAATGTCGGTGCCGAGATCGAATTCGACCGGGTGCCAATCTTGGAAGGCGTCGCTGACCTGCTGGCCCGGGGAATGTGGGCCGGAGGATCGCAGCGAAATCTCGAATCGCTCAGGCCGGACGTCGATTCGAGTGTTGACGACGACCCGTTGCGTCTGCTCGTCGATGCCCAAACCTCAGGGGGCCTGCTGGTGGCGTTGCCCGCTGATTCGGCTGACGGTTATCTCCATTCGGTCCCCCGTTCAGCGGTTGTTGGGCGTCTCACTTCTGAGAAGGCCATCAAGGTCACCTAACCACGCCTATCTCGGTCACTATCGCTCCACAATCGACCTGAGCTTTCACAGTCACCCTGGGGCGCTTGGGGGAGCGAGTCCCTTTTTCTCGAGACCATCAACTGTTCGAGGACACTGGACTGTCACTTCGAGGAAGGCCAGCCGACTTCAATGGTCTTCCCTGTCCAGGTCATCATCATTGGGTCTGGATGCCACTCGCTGAGACAAAAGGGCGCTCTATTGCGGACCTTCTAACGGAACTGTAAAGATCGCAGCATCACCAGACAGCAGCAGAGGGTATGACAGCGTGCAAAAGCCCAGATCAGGAGCGATTCGGCATCACTGGATGTCACTAGACAGACGGCAGGCATCGGGCTCATAACTCGAAGGTCGCGGGTTGGGGGATCGAGTCGGCGTTTCACGCCTGGGATGCCTAGGGCCGGCGACCCTTCAGCGACGCACAGGTCCGCCGTGAGGAGGCACTCCTGGACGGGCGATGAAGCAACCGGCTGCCATCGAGTGGCAGCACACTGAGGTGACCCCGCTACCAGCCATCTCCAAGAATGATCTCGGAACTTCGACATCCCTGCCGAAGCCGGTCGTCTCGCGGTTGAAGATCTCCCGTGCTACCTAGGCCGCGAGAGTGGATCGGGCGTAGGTCCAACTTGGCCGGATTCCATACGTCATCGACGCGGACGTGGTCACGCCGTGGTCACAGAAGCTGCATAACAGCCCGGTACAGCACGACACTTGCCGACCAAGAAAGATCGCGTTTGCCCTGATCAGGGCCGATGTGCAGTACCCAATGACACTGGTCGGCACCCCCGATGCTGGAGTTCGAAACCCACCCCGGGCACGAGAAAACCCGCAGTGACTCTGCGGGTTTTCCTGACAAAGGTCGCAGGACCCGGGCCGGTGGGTGGGGGAGGGGAGAGGAACCGAACCCGGGCCCCACGGAAACGCGGGGACAGATCTTCCTCTCAGCGACAATGGATATTCTCGACCTCTGGATCAACCCCGTTGCCGGAGTGTACCTCCTTTTGCCGGCTCTCCAACTCTCCTACACAGACGCCGGCTCGTCGTCCTCTTCGGCCGCAGCCATCTCCGCAAATGACATATCCGGGATCTTTCGGGCGAGGAACAGCGCGCCAACCACAATGGCGGCTGCAACCAACAGGCCCATCCGCAGAGCAATCAACTGGCCCTCTCCATAAGCGTCGACAATCGCCTCGGCCTCGGCGGGATCAAGCGAGGTCTCGGCCAGGGCAGCCGACAGGGCATCCGTGGTCACGAACTGGATAGAGCCCTCCAAGGCGACGCCAATCTCGGTGCTGACTTCCTCGGATACTCTTGGGTCGTTGGTCACCAGGTTGACGAACACCCCGGCGAGGGCGCTGATGACTACAGCGCCGATGAGTGCGGTCCCCACCGCGGATCCGAGTTGCTGAGCGGTGTATTGGAGCCCGCCTGCCTCGCTCCGGTCCTTGGGACCCACGGAGGACTGGATGACGTTTCCGAGCTGGCTGGCCAGGAGCCCCATCCCGACACCGAGCAATGCCATGGCGAGGGCGAAGGTCCCACCCTCCAGCTCGGGCAGGATTGTTCCGGCCAGGATCAAGATTGATGCCAGCAGAATCCACAATCCCATACGCACAATCCGTCGTGGCGTCGAGCCTTGGCTCATGCGAGCGCCGATGAAGGACATGAGAAACATCGTCACCGAAACCGGAAGCATCCGAAGCCCCGTTTCGAGTGCATCGAGTCCCTGCACCACCTGGAGGTAAAGCGGTATCGAGAAGAAGACGCCCATGAGGATGAGGTTCTGTGCGAGGAACATCTTCAGACCGGCCATGAGTGGTCGTATCTCGAGCAGTTCCAGTCGGAACAGAGGGTCGAGCCCCAGACGCTCTCTTCGCTCGGTCCACCGCCTGAACACCCCGAGGACAACCAATCCGGCGCCTACCACGAATGGCGCCAGGGACAGCCCGAATGGTGTGATGGGCGAGTTGGTGTTGGCGATCCAGCCCCATTCGCTGGCTTGAAGAATCCCGAAGACGAATAGACCCAACCCCAGAGCCGAGAGCCCCGAGCCGACCCAATCGACCTTCGGAATCGGATCGGGGCGGGCACTTTCCGCAATCCACCCCACCGTGAGGACGATGAGCACAGCCAGGATGACCTCGCCGACAAACACATATCGCCATGTGTAGTTGGTCGTTACCCAACCGCCCAGAATGGGTCCGATGGCGATCCCGGCTCCGGCCACCCCGCCGATCACACCGTAGGCGACGGCCCTGTCTTTGCCCTTGTAGCTGCCTGCAATGAGCGCCACGAGGGCGGGTAGCACCAGAGCGGCTCCAATTCCCTCGAGAATCGACCATCCCAGCAGGAGTGACGGGATGTTCCACGACGCTGCGGTCAAGGCTGAGCCCGCGGCATAGATCAGGAGACCAATCGAGAAGGCACGTTTGCGACCCCAACGATCGCCAAGCTTGCCGCCAGTGAGCATCAACGCCGCCATTGTCAGCGCGTAGAAGGTGATCACGCCTTGGATAACCGTCACCGTGGTCTCGAAGTCCTCGACCAGTTGACTGATCGAAACGTTCATGACGGCCTGATCGAGAACCATCAGGAATTGGGCTGCGCTCAACACGATGAGGGCACGCCACTTCATGAGGCCGAACCGTAACTACGCCAGGTCGCACCCGCCGGCCCATCAATCCCGCTTGTCTAAGGTCGCGGCCATGGAATATGTAGACGTGACATTGGACGGCGCAGTCGCCCTGGTGCGGATCGATCGTCCGCCGGTGAACGCCCTGTCAGATGAGGTCGCACAGGAGTTGAAGAGTGCCTTCCTCCAATGCGAGGACTCTTCAGTTCGCGCCGTTGTCGTGACCGGTCAGCCTCATTTCGCCGCCGGAGCCGACATCAAGGGTTTCAAGAAGACTTTGGACTCGGGTGGCAAGCGGCCGACGGCGTCCACACTCCTGGAAGCCATTCGGATTCTCGAAACCCTCGCCAAGCCGACGATCGCAGCAGTCCACGGCTACGCGCTGGGGGGAGGTTGTGAGTTGTCACTGGGATGCGACTTCAGGTACATGGCCGACGACGCCAAGATCGGCCAGCCTGAGATTCTTCTTGGCATCATTCCCGGTTCAGGCGGGACCCAGCGATTACAGCGCGTCATCGGATTCCAAAAGGCCAAGGAACTCATCTACACGGGTCGCCAGGTTGGGGCCGAGGAGGGTTTGGCCATCGGCTACGCCGACAAGGTGGCCTCAACGGACGAATTGCTGGACCTGGCCCTATCCGATGCGGCCCAATGGGCGACCGGTCCAACCGTGGCGCTGGCCGCAGCCAAACGCGCTTTGGCCGATGGCCGTGGCCTACCACTTGAAGAAGCGCTGGCGGTCGAGCAGGCAGCCTTCAGGATCTCGTTCGCCACCGATGACGCCGTCGAAGGAGTCAATGCTTTCATCGAGAAGCGCGAGGCCCACTTCAAGGGCGGCTGAGCCGGCTGTCATTTTTTCTTCGGGCAGATTCCGAACTGGCTCTAGCGGCGCATCCTGCGAGAATCAGTGCCACTGATGATTTATCTCGATCACGCCGCCACAACGCCGATGCACCCCGAAGTCTGGGACGCCATGTCGCCTTATGGGTCCACTGTTTTCGGCAACTCCTCGGGTGTGCATGAGGTTTCGCGTCAGGCCAAGAACGCCCTCGAGGAAGCGAGGGAGCGGGTTGCGGGGATGTTGGGTGCGCGACCAATGGAGATTGTCTTCACATCGGGTGGCACCGAGTCGGACAACCTCGCTCTCAAGGGGGCCGCCTGGAGCCCGAGGGACCGTTCGGGCGTGGTCGCGGTGGCCACCGAGCACGAGGCGATCCTGGAGACCGTCGACGTTTTGCGTCGGTTCGGTGGCCCGACGGTGATCGTGGAGGTCGACAACGAGGGATTCGTTGACTCCGACGCAATAGTCGGTGCTATCGACCCGAGCACAGCAGTTGTCTCCGTGATGCTGGTCAATAACGAGACCGGGTTGATCCAAGATGTCGGTGCTATTGCAAAGGCCGTCAAAGAGTCTGATTCCGACGTGTACGTCCACACCGACGCGGTTCAAGGGTTCGCATCCGAGGAGATCGACGTCAACGCTCTCAATGTCGACATGATGACGATCACCGCCCACAAGTTTGGGGGGCCCAAGGGCACCGGCCTTCTCTATGTTCGTGAGGGAACCGTGCTTGAACCCGTCCTCCACGGTGGAGGTCAGGAACTGGGGCGCAGATCCGGCACCCACGACGTGGCTGGTGTGGTCGGTCTGGCTCGGGCGATGGAGCTGGCTGTTGCGAATCGTGAGAGGTTCCGGTCACAGGTGGGTGAGATCCGGGACGACTTCGAGAGGCGACTTATCGCCGGCGTCGACGACGTAATGCTCAACACGCCCCATTTCGGACGGTCATCGCATCATCTCAACATAAGGATTCCGGGGGTTCGCAATGAGACTCTGCTCATGAGGCTCGATCAGCGGGGGGTGGCAGCCTCCGCCGGTTCGGCATGCCAATCGGGAGCGGCGAAGGTGTCACACGTCCTCGAGGCAACGGGGTTGACCCCCGACCAGGCACGGGAGAGTGTTCGCTTCTCATTTGGCTGGACGTCGACGATGGATGATGCCGTCGAGGCAGCCGACATCATTGTGGAACTAGTGGAGAAGCTGCGATGAAGATTCTGGTGGCCATGTCGGGTGGAGTGGACTCGTCGGTCGCAGCAGCCCTCATGAAAGATCAAGGCCACGATGTGATCGGGGTGACTTTGAAACTCTGGTCAGGCCCCGGTGGGGAAGCACCCACCGCCGGGTGCTGCACGGTCTCGGACGCAGAAGATGCCCGTCGTGTCGCGGCCGAACTGAAGATTCCGTACTACGTCCTCGAC
>SMXW01000073.1 GCA_004356805.1 Acidobacteriota bacterium
ATCGGTGCTGGAGGAGTCATCGATCCAGGCTCATCACGACTCCTCACATCGGCACTCAAGTTCCAAGACACGGTCGTGTCGGAAGTCATGGTTCCACGTCCCGATCTGATCGCTGTGTCGATAAGAGAGTCAGCGGCCGCGGTCGAACGTACGGTGGTGGAGACGGGACACTCGAGGATCCCGGTATACGGAGACGATCTCGACGACATCAGGGGCTTTGTTCACGCAAAGGATCTCCTGACTGTTGGCGCCGACCGATATCACCAGCCGATCGAGGGTCGTCTGATTCGCACTGTCCCTGTCGTCCCGGAGACAATGCCGGTGTCACCTTTACTGGAGACGATGCGCTCGGAGGGCGTTCACATCGCCGTGGCTATCGATGAGCATGGGAGTGTCGCCGGTTTGGTGACCCTCGAAGACATTGTCGAGGAGCTCGTTGGCGACATCCGCGATGAGCATGACATTCGCGAGGTCATGGAGATCAGACCGGCGGGACGTGACCGATTCCTCGTGGCCGGACAAACTCACCTCGATCGCCTCGCCGACGTGGGAGCGGTGCTCGAAGAGGGCGACTACGAGACCGTCGGCGGGTACTTGATGGCCGAATTGGGGCGGGTCCCTCGCCGTGGCGACTCGATTACCGCAGAAACCTTCGAGATCAGGGTTCGACGCATGGACGGAAGAAGGGTCCGCGAGGTCGAACTCACGGTCAAACCACCGGCTCCACAACCGATTGACCAGTAGACCTAGCGGGTCAACCGATTTCCTGAAGGAAACTCAGGACGTCCTCGAGGTATTTCTCCGGATCCGTCTCGTATGACTCGACGTGGCCGGCGCCAGGTACCTGGATGAGCCTGACCAAGTCCGGGGCTGCTTCCACAAGTGCGATGCTTTGAGTGACCGGAACGGTTTGGTCGTCTGCCCCGTGATGGATGAGCACCGGTGCCCGAAGTGAGGTCTGGGCCTTGTCGGTGTAATCGATCGCTTTCCAGTTGACTCCAATGCGCAGTGAGGTGATGAACTTGGCAACCCACGTGATGGTCGGCGGCACCTTCATCGGCAGGACAGGCATGTCTCGCTGACTGGCGGCGAAGTCGACGGTGTCACCCATGTCGATGTTGGGGGCATCAAGGATCAGACCTTGTATCTCGTCGAAGTCATGGCGGTAGAGAAACGAAAGGACATGCGAACTGCCGGTGCTGAACCCGCTGAAGACGACACCCTTGGCGCCGTTGGCTTGGGCAAACTCCATCGCACCTCTGATGTCCTCCCACTCGGTGGAGCCGTATTGGTAATAGCCGCTCGGGTCGAGAGGCTGATTCTCGTCATTGCGATAGCTGATCGAGAGCTGGGGATAGCCGGCTTTCTGGAGAGGGCCAAAGAGATATTCGGCCTCATCAGGCGTGGCACCTTTGCCGTGGACGTGGATCACCCAGGTGGTTCCGCTTGCCGGCAGGTGAAAGGCATCCATTTGCCCCAGGGGGGTCTGGTAGGACACCTCGACAATCTCGTAGTCACCGACTGGAGTGACCACAGGGCTTGGGTCCGGGATGAAACCGTCGGCGATCAGCTCACTGGAGAAATACCAGCCGCCACCGACATGGGCGACCAAGAGGAGACCGACAAGCGTCCAGAGGAGGCCACGAAAAAGTGATCTGGCGGGCATCGCCCTAGATTCTTGCCTATCTCAGCCGACTGGCAGTGACAATCCTCCGACCAGATGTTCCTCGTGGTCGGTCACGGGAATCGGATCTTCTCCGAAGGTAGGCTCCAGTTCCCAAGCCTCAGAAATGGTTTCGTCCACTCTCACCGAGACTGCCCCCTCCATGACCGACTCGACCGGGTCTCCACCAGCACCCATGAGTCTCTGTCGGCGCACCAAGCCGATGAGCCGACCCTCGTCGGCCACCGCCAGCGTGTTCTCCGCATGAAAGCGAAGCGTGTCGTCGGCCTGGCGGAGTGGTGCCACGTAAACAGGCTCTCCCATGAATCGAAACACCCGGTCAGGAGCGCTGCGGACTATGACGGCCCCTGCCTGGGCAGTCCGACGAAGTCTTGCACCCGGACCAAGCATCAACCGTTGCAGCCAGGAGCCTCCCGGGGCGCCAAGGACCAAAAGGGCTCCCTCATCGAGGGTCTCCACCAGTTCTGAGATGCCATCGACCTCGATCACACGACTTCCCATCCCGGGAAGCCGGGTTCCGATCTCGTCGAGGATCCCTCGCGCGGATGCTATGTCGTGGTCAGGTCCAGAAGCGGAGACCATCTCAGACGGGACATCGAGAGAGGAACCCAGTTGAGCAGCTGTTTGCGCGGCCAGGAGGGAGTGTGGTCCACCTGCGACGGTTGCCACCACGCGAGTGACGTTGTCCGGCTGGAAGTCGACTGGAACGGCGACACTGACGAGGTCGAAGCTGCCGGACAGTCTCCGGGCAACCAGAAGACCTGCACGATGGCTGATGCATTCCTCAGCCGGGTCTCCGGAAACACGGTCGGGCGTGCCGTCTGCGAGTAGGTCGGCGAGTTCGGCGCACCCTTTGCCCCGGGTCCAAACCACCGTCGAATTGTCCCCTTTGGGGGATGTCAGATTCATCTCCGCTCCCCAGTGTGCCACCAAGTGTCCTCAAACACCACCACATCACCCCCCATGGGTCTGAGCCTCATGCGGCTTGTGTCTTGCTCTAATGCCTCATCATGCCGACAGGAAGTGACAGGATTGGAGCATGGATTTCTCACAGGTATTAGCCCGCCGTCGCATGGTCAGGAATTACACCGATCAATCGGTGGATGAGGGCGCCCTCGACCGCATCGCCGCTTCTGCGTTGAGAGCCCCCTCGGCTGGCAACAGCCAGGCAATTGGCGTAGTGGTGGTAACCGACAGCCAGGTACGCAGCGATATCGCCCACCTCGCCGGCGAAGAGGGATACGTGAGCGCGGGATTCGACCCCTGGATATCCGGCGCGCCGGCACACATCGTGATTTCCGTCAGCGAAACGGTCTATCGGGACAGATACGCCGAACCCGACAAACTCGGACCGGACGGCCAAGTGATCGAGTGGCCCATCCCCTACTGGTGGGTCGATGCCGGGGCAGCGCTCATGGCTGTGCTGCTGACTGCCGTGGACGAAGACCTGGCTGCCGGCTTCCTTGGCGTTCACTCGGTCCCGGACCTGGCCAACACCCTTCGTCTGCCTGACGACCACATACCGATCGGTGTGGTCACGATCGGTCATCCGGCTCCGGATCGACGGTCAGGAAGCCTCGACAGACCCAAAAAGACCAAGGGATCGGCGATTCACCGCGATCACTGGGGCGAAGACGACTGATTTTCGCCGGATGCCGGCTCCCGCCCGAGGACCTCGTATGCAGTGCTGAGGTCGGATTCCCGAACCAGAACTTTGATTCCTTCGATCTGATCGAACGTCGGCAGTGACGAGGACCCCGCATCTGCCTCGACGATTGCATCGATTCCAAACGTCTCGAGCTTCGCCTTGACCAGACTGGCCTCAGTAAGAGTGGAGTAGGTACCCAATCGGCTGAGCTTCATGATCGAACTCTAGGAGCCTGTTGAATAATGCCGTTGGTCAGCGAGATGGGCGGACCTGCATCGTTGGACGGGCTCCCGAGAGAGTCGGCTGCGATACTCGCCACCGATGCCCTACGACATCACCTCGACGACCAACGAGCGCATCAAGCGATTGATCCGTCTCCGCGATCGGAAACAGCGTGACGCCGATGAGGTTTTCGTAGTGGAGGGTCCCCGACTGGTTGGTCGTGCAATCGAGACAGGCCTGGAACCTCTCGAGATCTACGTGGATGACTCGACACCCGAGTTAGAGATTTTCGATGCGCTAGTAGTCGAGCCAGCTGTGTTGAGTCGCGCTTCATACCGTAAGAAGTCGGAAGGCGTTATCGCTGTTTTTGAGCAGTTTCCGCTCACACTCGACAGGATCGATACCGGTGGCACTCCTCTCATCCTCGCCGCGGAATCGATCGAGAAGCCGGGCAACCTCGGCGCCATGCTTCGTACGGCCGACGCCTCCGGGGCCAACGGTTTTGTCGCAGTTGGCGAAGTTACCGACGTCTTCAACCCCAACGCGATCCGGGCATCCACGGGTGCGCTTTTCACCGTGCCTGTCGCCATATGCAGTCTCGTTGACTTTGGGCTGTGGCTCAGCGAGCACTCGATTCGATTGGTTGCGGCAATACCTGATTCTCAGAACTCACTCTGGAATAGCGACATGACGGGTGCTTCCGCCTTGATGGTCGGCACGGAAGAGAAAGGCCTCAGCGAATCGGCGATAGAGATGAGCGATAGCCTTGTCACGATCCCGATGTCCGGGTCATCCGACTCGCTGAACACATCGGTGAGCCTGGCTCTGCTGGCCTTCGAAGCGGTGAGACAGCGTTCAAAGGGGCATCATTGACATCGAACATATGTTCGGTTTAGTCTCAAGTGGGCAGTGGAGACCGCCTTTCAACCCAGCTTCGATGACTTGTCCACCCCGCTCTTCGATGTCACGTTCTGCGTGCTCGACCTGGAGACCACGGGTGGCTCGCCCGCCAACTGTGAGATAACCGAGATCGGAGCCGTCAAGTACAGGGGGGGAGAACTGCTCGGCTCGTTCCAGACTTTGGTCGACCCCGGTCAGGCCATCCCCCCTTCGATCACGATTCTCACCGGGATCACCCACGCAATGGTATTCGACGCACCGCGGATCGAATCTGCGCTGCCTATGTTTCTCGAGTTCATCGGCGACGCCATCGTCGTGGGACATAACGTTCGATTCGACCTTTCGTTTCTCAATGCAGCGGCCATCCGACTTGGGTATGGGCACCTGGAGAACAAATCGGTGGATACCGCCGCGCTCGCCCGGCGACTGATCCGACCCGAGGTTCGCAACCTTCGTCTTCAGACCCTGGCTGACCACTTTCGGAGTCCGGTGACACCGGTTCATAGGGCGTTGGATGACGCCAGGGCAACGGCACACGTCCTACACGGACTTCTGGAGCGTGTTGGATCGCTGGGTGTTACCAATCTCGACGACCTGCTCCAACTTCCCACAGCACGAGGCTCTGCCCACTACTCCAAGATCAAGCTGACCGAAAACCTGCCACGACGCCCGGGTATCTACATCTTCAGGGACAGGCAGAGCACTCCGATCTACGTGGGCAAAGCCACCAACATCAGGACCCGGGTCCGCTCGTACTTCTACGGAGACAAGCGGAGAACCATCGCCAATCTGATGAAGGAGCTCCATTCCGTGGACCACCAGGTGTGTGAGACGGTGCTCGAGGCCGAGGTCACCGAGCTCAGGCTTATTCACGCCCACCGACCTCGCTACAACCGGCGGTCACGCCCGCCCAAGTCCTCACACTTCGTCAAGGTGACTGATGAGCGGTTCCCCAGACTCTCGGTGGTCCGAACCCTCAAGGATGACGGGATCTCTTATCTGGGCCCGTTTCGCTCCAAGCGAGCCGCCTATCTGGTGATGACGGCCATCTGGGACGCACACCCCATCAGACGGTGTCGAACGCCCGCCGGCTCCAGGGAAGGAAAGTGTGCAGCCGCCCAACTCGGCGTCGCCTGTTGTCCGTGTGATGGACAACTACCCGAAGACGAATACCGGGTGGTTGTCGATCGACTCCTCACCGGGTTTGCCGAGTCACCAGACGTGCTGCTCGATCCCCTTGTCGATCGAATGACACGATTCGCCAACGAACGGCGCTATGAGGAAGCGGCCTGGGTGCGTGATCGCCACGACGCTCTCGCTCGGGCCATCGAGAGGAAACACCGCTGGCAGGCCCTGACGGGAGCCGGCTTCTTCGAGATCGAGGATGCGGAGGGCTGTCGAACCGTCATCGACCACGGCGCTCTGGTCGAGACCCGACGACCCGGTGACTCCCCTGGTCTCATCGCCCGTGCCCAGACGGTTGACCCGTCCATGACCGAAGTCCCGCCCAGTGTGGAGGCCGGGGAGGAAGCAGAGATCATCTGGCGCTGGTTGACCGGAACTCCAGTGCGTCTGATCGAGTCGACGGGCCGACTCGCCTTGCCAGTCCGGCGGGTCGTCAGACTCGACCTTCCTTCCCGTAGGGCGGCATGAGCACCGTGACAGGAGCGTTGGCGGAACTGCATGCCAATTAGGAGCAGCCCGGTGGGACAATCGGCCACGATGTTGAAACGGTCGGTCGTGCTCGTGTTGATCCTCGCCGCCTGTGGTGGTGCTGCCACCTCAGCACCCACTGTGCCGGGTGACCGGGCAGACCTGCCAGCGACCACGTCGGACGAGTTCGAGGCGCACCTCGCCGGCCTCGACAGACCGGCGGTCGTCAACGTATGGGCGTCATGGTGCCTGCCATGTCGCTCGGAGGCTCCCGTGCTGAACCAGGCAAACGAGAAGTACGGAGAGCAGATCGAGTTCATCGGTCTCGATGTTCAGGACAACCAGAAAGACGCCAAGGCCTTCCTGGCTGAGTTCGGTCTCGAATTTGACCACTTCTTCGACCTCGACCGCGAGATCGTCAACCACTATGGCGGGATTGGCACACCGGTCACTTTCTTCATCGCACCCAACGGTCAGTTGGTCAAGACACATAGTGGGATTCTCGATGAGCGAACCCTCGCCCTGAACATCGACGAGTTGCTCAAACTGGACTCTTAGTGCCCCCCAACGCAAATACACTGACGTTTCAACGGACGGAGGACGCCACTCGTCGCGTCCTCGTCCTTGACGCACCGCTACGGGTGGGCAACGTCGCCGCGTCCTGGCGAGGCGACGCCCATGTCTCGCTGAAACATGCGACCGTACTTACGTTGGAGAACACTTAGTTGGAGTTCACCCTTCTGTGGGCGGCGTTCACCGCCATCGGCTTCAGCTGGGTGGGCACCCGTCTCTGGAGCGACCGTCTCCCCGATCATCCGACAGACCGCATGATTGGAGCAGCGGCGGGCGGGCTCATCGCCGGTCGGCTTGTCGCGATGATGGTGCAGGGCATCAATCCTGTCACCCACCCCCTGGACATCGTGATTGTCAGAGGAGGCGTCCACACAGGTGCAGCCGCCATCGGTGCCATCGTGACGTACCTGTGGGCCGGCAAGTGGAAGATCGCCAACCTGGACGCCACCGCACCTGCGGCAGTACTCGGCCTGGCAGGCTGGCATGCCGGGTGTCTCTGGCGGGGCGCATGTCTGGGAACGGCGTCGGGGCTCCCTTGGGGATGGGCCGAGCCGGGGAGTGCTGTCACTCGCCATCCAGTGGAACTCTATGCCGCCTTCGGCCTGATGGCGGCCGCATGGCTGACCTCCCGATTGCCTTGGCGGCTTCTTACGAGGGCGGGAACGGCGCTGGTCCTCGTCGGGTTGGTCCGCTTCCTCACCGAGCCCATGCGGCTGAGCCTCACCGGCGGTCCGGTGGGCTGGTATCTCGCCGCCGTCGTAGTCGGAGGACTTGGCGTTTGGTTCGGGCCGAGGATCAGCAACCGTCTGTCCACTGCCCCAACTTGAGAGTCTTCCTCTCGGTGATGACACTCCCAACGTGGATCCACTAATCCATCTCGAAGATGCCGGGGTTTCCCTCGGGGGAAAGCCCATCCTCCGACACGTTGAATTCGAGCTGCAGCCAGGTCAGGTTGTGGGTATCGCCGGGCCGAACGGATCGGGCAAGACCACCTTGATTCGCGTGTTGGCCACTTTGCTCAGAATCAGCGAGGGAACGGGATCGGTATTGGGAGCCGACGTCAACTCCGACCAGGTGTTCCGGGTCAGGCCATCCATCGGGATGATCGGTCACAACCCGGCACTGATCGGTGAGCTGACGCTTCTCGAGAATCTCATTCATATTGCTCGGCTGGCCGGAGTATCTGAGGAGAGAGTGGGCACGGTCCTCGAGGTGGTTGGTCTCGCCGAGGCATCTGACAGACGGGCGGATGCGAGTTCCTTTGGCATGCGGAGACGAATCGAAGTGGCGCATTTGCTGCTGACCAGGCCACGGCTTGTACTACTCGATGAGGCAACTTCCGGTCTCGACAATTCAGCCCACGAGCTCATCAACGCACTCAGGGACCGAACAGTTGCTGATGGTGGTGGAGTGGTCATGGTCTCCCATGACCAGAAACGGCTAGCCGAGACATGCGAAGAGGTGATGGGCATTGCTTCCGGTCGCCTGGTGAATGTTCAATGAGCTTCTGGGGGCAGACCCTGGAGATCGCAAGGGTGGATCTCCGTGTCGAGAGACGACTCGGGGATACCCTCAGAATCGTGCTCCCTTTCGCCGTGGTCGCCCTGATGGTTTTTCCACTTTCTCTTGGAATTGAGCTTGCGGTCATAAGGCGAATAGGGCCGGCGGTGTTCTGGTCGCTGGGAATCCTCTTCGGGATGCAAGTTGCTCTCCGCCAGTCGGTAGCCGATACCCAGGAGCGGCGGGACCTTCACGCCTTACTTGGGGTTGATCCGGCCGCCCGTTTTGTCGGTCGGATGCTGTCCGGTGGTGTTCTCATGCTGGCGTTCCTCGTGGTCCTTTTCATCGCGATGGTGCTCATATACGGGCCGACCCTCCCACCGGGATCCTGGTCGACCGTGCTGATTGGAACGGTGCTCTTCTCGATCGGACTCACCGAACTGGGCACACTTGCCGGCGAGGTGACAGCCGGACTCAGAAATCGCACTGCCCTCGCATCTCTGATCGTCGCTCCCCTGGCACTTCCCCTCGTCATCGGTGCCTCCCAGTCATTGGAGGCACTATCCCGGGGCACCGGTATTCTCCCATGGGTATTGCTGATGCTCGCCACCGATCTGACCCTGGCAGTGGTCGGGGTAGGTCTGGCGAGACCTCTCGAGGAAGCGACACGATGACTCGGATAAGAGCGCTCTTTGGCGTTGCTGCGGTTGCGATGGCGGTCGGGCTGTGGTTCGCGCTCACCGCCCCTCCCGACACGCTCCAGGGCCAGTACAGCCGAATAATCAACGTTCATGTGCCCTCGCTATGGCTGGCCTTTCTGGCGTTTGGAGTGACGGCCCTCGGCTCGATCGTGTGGCTGTGGAAAAAAACTCAACGATGGGACCGTCTCGCCTCGGCCTCGGCTGAAATAGGTGTGCTATTCACCGGTATCGGCCTGTTCTCCGGAATGGTCTGGGGGCAGGCCGTGTGGGGCAGGGCCTGGGATTGGGGTGATGCTCGTCTCACCACGACAGCCGTGATGTTCTTTGTCTACTTGGGCTATATCGCCCTTCGCAATGCGGTGGACGACCCCGTTGCCAAGGCTCGGCGCTCCGCCATCCTGGGAGTTGTTGCCGTCGTCCAGGTTCCCCTGGTCTATTTCTCCGTCCATCTTTTCAGGACTCTCCACCCGATCCAATCGATCAGCCCCGGCGGCTCGAACATGCCACCGGAGATGATTTTTGCGATGCTCGTCAATCTTGCGGCGTTCACCATCCTCTACGTGGCCCTGATGGCTGCTCGGACCGATGTCGCACGTACCGAGGAGACATTCCGGGAATCCGAGTTGCTTGCCGGCGACGCTGTGAAGCCACCAAAACTGAGTGAGGTCAAGGATGTCTGACACCGTCATCGTCGCTGGCGTATTCGTAATCTCCTACGGGCTGATCCTCGCCTACGCGGTGTACCTGCATCTGCGGAAACGCAGGGCTGGGAGCTGATCGATGGCCCATCGCCAGTTTGTGCTCCTTGGCATCGGAGGGGTGATAGTCCTCGTCATCGCCCTGACCATTGCCGGGCTCAACGACAACCTCACCTACTACCTGTACCCGACTGAGGCTGTCGAACAAAGATCGGAGTTCCCCGACGGCGAGCGCTTCAGACTCGCCGGACTTGTTGTCCACGGAACCCTCACCGAGGATGGTGACGACCTCAGATTCGACGTCACCGACGGTGGGGCAACGATCGCCGTTGTCCTCAGCAACACCCCTCCTCCCCTGTTCGACGAGCGTGTACCGGTTCTTGTCGAGGGTGCATGGAGCGGTGATGTATTCGTAGCGGACAGTGCGCTGATCCGTCACGACGAGAACTACGAGATCCCCGAGGAGGGCGGGGCCTACCCGGACGATTGATGCTCGCCTTTCTGGGCACTGCCGGTCTCGTCGTTGCGCTCATTGGGGCATCTCTTCTCGTCTGGCGTGGCGTAGCGGCTTCACGGTCTTTCGTCGCACCCGATCTGATCGGCCCCGCCAAGTTGATGCTTGGGGGATCAGTGGCGGCGATGGGCGCCATGGAGATTGCCCTCCTAACCGACGATTTCTCGCTTTCGTATGTCGCCAACCACCACGCATCCACTACACCTTTTCCATTCAATGTCGCCACAGCCTGGGCGGCGTTGGAGGGCTCCATCCTTCTTTGGGGACTGGTCTTGGCCGTGTTCACGTGGACCGTTGCCCGACGCTACCGCCGATCTCCTGACCGGTTGGGTGCCGCCGCCCTTGCCGTGATCGGTGGGGTGGGCATCTTCTTCTTTGGCCTGATGCTCACCGTCGCCAACCCATTCGAGGTGTGTGTCGAGGCGGCACAGAATCGGTGTCTCACTTCGAGTGCCTGGCCTTTTGCCGCCGTCGACGCTCCGCTTGACGGGCCGGGACCGAATCCGCTTCTTCAGAACCACATTCTGATGGCGATCCACCCACCGCTGCTCTACATCGGATACGTGGGGCTCACCGTTCCCTTCGCCTATGCCATAGGCGCCCTTGCCCTGGGTGTGCCCGGACCGGAGTGGTTGAGCCGAAGCCATCGGTCGACAGTCGTCGCCTGGTCCTTCCTCACTCTCGGCATCGTGCTCGGCGGCTGGTGGGCGTATGAGGTTCTCTCGTGGGGTGGGTACTGGGCTTGGGACCCGGTCGAAAACGCCTCACTCATGCCCTGGCTGGTGGCGACTGCTTTCCTTCACTCCGCCATCGTCCAGCAGCGTCGCAACATGCTCCAGGCCTGGAACATCGTGTTGGTCATCAGTGCCTTCTCCTTAACCATCCTGGGTACGTTCCTGACCCGGTCAGGCACCATCAACTCAGTCCACTCGTTCACACAGTCGGCGATCGGCCCTGCACTGCTTGGATTTCTCGTTCTTGTTCTGGTGGGATCGTTCACACTCTTCTCGACACGGGCACACCTGGTCGCTTCATCACCCCGCATCGAGTCTTTCGTCTCACGCGAGGGAACATTCTTACTCAACAACCTGCTGCTCTCGGTCTACGCGTTTGTGGTGCTGATCGGGACCACCTACCCCCTCATCCTCGAAGCTTTCACAGGAACCCAGATAGGGGTGGGAGAGCCCTTCTTCAACCGGCTCGCCGTGCCGCTGTCCTTCCTGCTGCTGCTGGTTATGGGATTTGGACCCGTCACTCCTTGGGACTCGGCCGACATTGGCCTCATATGGCGGCGCACCAGGACACCTTTGGTTTTAGGGCTCTCCGCGGGCCTGCTCACAGCCTTCGCCGTGAGTCGGGTCGGGTGGGTCGTGCTGGCAGTCACTCTCGGAACGTTTGTCACCGGAGCGATCGTGGGTGTTCTCCTCGAGCAGACCGAACGACGCATGTCCAAGCTGGGAGTGAGTCGATGGGAGGCCACCAAAACCGTGGTCGGTGGTGACGCACCCTTCTGGGCTGGTCAGTTGAGCCACATTGGAGTGGTCCTGATCGCCATAGGAATAGCGTTCGCCTCCAATCTCGGCGCCCATGCCGAGGTCGAGATGACGCCCGGTGAGTCCGTCGAGTTCGCCGGATTCACGATCACGTATGAATCACGGTTCCAGGAGCAAGACCCGAACAAGACCACCCGAGGCGCCCGACTCAGCGTCACCAAGGGTGACCGGTTGGTGGCAACGATGACACCGGCAGCGAACTTCTTCGGAGCCAACAGTGCTGGGGTCAGCACACCCGACGCTCTCCACCGACCTGGTGGCGATCTGTACGCCACCCTGCTTGACATCGATTCGGAGAGCGCAACATTGGCCTTCGACACGTCACCCCTAATAGGCCTGCTTTGGGTAGGCGGGTTGACCGCCGCTGCGGGTGGCTTCGCGTCGATGGCGGTGCGCCGACGGGAAAGAAAGGCTGGTCAGGAGCGTCAAAAAGCCGATGTCTGAGCGGGCTCGCAATCTTTTCTCAGTCACGGCAATCGTCCTCATGACCGTGGTCCTCGTCTTCGTGGTCGCATCAAGTCCGTCCGAGGCAGATCGCGTGGAGCAGATCGGCACACGGATCAAGTGCCCGGTCTGTCAGGCAGAGTCGATAGCCAACTCACCTTCGCAAATGGCGAGAGACATGATGGCCCTCGTCGAGGAACGGGTAGCCCAAGGGGCCAGCGACGAGGAGATCATCGATGAACTCCTCTCGGCGTATAGCGGGGCCGTGCTCCTTGACCCGCC
Organism: Acidobacteriota bacterium; assembly: GCA_004356805.1. Classification (GTDB taxonomy): domain Bacteria; phylum Actinomycetota; class Acidimicrobiia; order Spongiisociales; family ZC4RG35; genus SZUA-217. The sequence goes on from SMXW01000073.1 coordinate 12,373, forward strand.
GGCAAGCGGAGCCACTCTCGTGCTCTGGGTAGCGCCCTTTGTGGCTGTGGCCGTGGGAGTGTCGATGATTGTGTGGTGGCGTCGTCACCCGGGGACCGATGTGTCTGCCGATGCCATGCCCCAGAGTCGCAGCCGAAGCCGGACCCTGGTTGGCGGACTCGTTCTGGCGGGAGCTGCTGCCGTTGTCGTGATTGTCGCCGGTTTCTTCCTCCAAGACCGTGAAGGACCGACCGCAGGGGTTGCCAACCTCGAAGTTCAAGATCTCTCGGAGGTGTCGAACGAGACGATGGAGGCGGTCGTCGTCGCCAATCTCGACAATCCTCAGATAAACGGGATGCGCCTCGCTCTCGCCGAGCGCTATTACGAGGCCGGCGACTACCGCTCCGCCTTCCCCCACTACCTTGCGGTTGCCAAAGCAACCGGCGCATCCGATGCAGAGTTGGTAACCGCCCTCGTCCGACTGGGGTGGATGGCCTGGGACGGTAATGGTGAAGTCGAAGCCGCTATCGGGCTGTTGGATCAGGCACTCACCATCGACTCTGATTCCACTACGGCCATGTTCCTCAAAGGTCAGGTCCTTTGGTGTGGTGCCGGGGACGCCGATGCCGCCGCCGGTTTGTTCTCTGTCGTACTTGCAGATCCCGAGTTGTCCGATGATTCGAAGGCTTTGGTCGGCTCAAATCTCGAAGCGGTGACCAGGGGAGAGTCTTGCGCATGAGAGGCAGGTTGCTCCGCTGGGTAGGTCTGGGAATTGCTTTCGGAACTGTCGCCCTCGCCGTTGTTCTCGCCTCCCGGTTCGGTAGTGATCCAACTCTGGTCGACTCGCCGCTGATCGGTCAACCCGCACCCGACTTCGACCTGACGACCCTGGATGGCAGGGACAGGGTCGCACTGGGGGATCTCGAAGGCGACATCGTTGTGGTCAACTTCTTCGCCTCCTGGTGTCTCCAGTGTCGGGCCGAACACGATGATCTTGTCGCCACGTCTGACGCTTTCGGCGAAAACGGGGTCACTTTCGTCCAGATCGGATACCAGGAGAGCCCCTCCGAGTCACTCGAATACCTGGCACAGGCTGGTACCTCTGAATGGACCCGATATGCAGCCGACCCGGGAAGCCGAACAGCCATCGCCTACGGCGTCTTTGGCATCCCCGAGACCTTCTTCATCGACGACAACGGCGTCGTCGTGGGCAAGATCATCGGCGAGACTGACGCCTTGACGCTCGGCGCGACCATCGATGCGATCAAGCGTGGTGAGCAACCCGGTCAGTCCGTCACCGGTGACACCCAGCAGGTCCCCGACGGGTAGTGGTCGACCCCTATGGCTCAATCACCTCGACCGACACTTCCTCGAAACTGACGTTGTCCAGGGCGGCCGAGCCGGTCCCGAGGAGAAAGACATCGAAAAAGCCAAGCAGGTAGTTGTCGATGATCGGGAGGATTCGCCCGGTGGGTATCGGTCCCTTCAATCCGAGTTGAGCACCGATCGGTGAGAGCAGGGGGGCTGCGACGAAGTCGTTGTGCTCGGCACCGTCAACCCCGAGCCAGTAGGTGACGGTCTCGCTGCGACCGGCAATTCCACGAAGGAGGTTGTCGTTCTCGTTGCCACGCCACTCATCTGACCTCATGAAGAGGGCCGGACGAGTTGCGGTGAGTTTGATCACGCGATCCGATAACGGCTCCACCCATGGATCCAGCCCGAGAACAGCGGCACAACGCGGGTCTTCGAGGCATACCTGGATGGCCGCTCCCCCACCGGTGGAATGGCCGTAGACACCGATCCTGGTGAGGTCGGCACTGGCCGCAACTGCTCCGAATGCACCCGCTTCGCCCTGCTCCAATGTGTTGAGAACGGTGACTATGTCCGCGGCGAATGTCGACACCAGCTTGGCGGAAGCTTCCGCGTAGGCTTCCTCGCCCACCACTTCCTCGTCGGGTAGGGCCGCCGGGTCATGCTCGATCACTTCGCCATTCGTCAGCCTCGTGGCAACGGCGCCGTAGGTGTGGTCGATGGCAATAACCATGTAGCCGTTGGAGACGAGGGTCTCGATCTGGTTGATGGCTATCGTTCGGAACCCGGTCCAGCCGTGGCTGTATATCACGACCGGAAATGTGCCATCTGCAATCGGTATTGAGGGATAGCCGTTGGAAACCGTGTACTTCAGGTAGTCGAGGAACCATGAAGGTGCACCGAGACGGCGTGACATTGCCGGTGCCACGACATCCCAGTCTTCACTCCAGGGCAGAGGCTCGATCCCGTCGCTCGGCTGTGCCGGATACCAGACTTGCGCCATGAATCTCCGCGGGCCGCCCGGCGTCTCCCCGTAGATCTCCTCTCGCTCCACGTCGACCAGTTCCACCGTCACCGTGCCAATGGTCTCCGGTCCGGGAGGCACCGGAAGCTCGGGCACGGGGAGAATGACGGCCAGCGCTGCCGCAAGGCCCACGCCCGCCAAGCCAAACAAACCTCGCGCCAGCCGTCTTGTCAAAGGCAGGGAGCGATCGATGAACAGCAGGTCCCCTCCCGCGAGGCCCATCGCCACCGCGTAGAGCGGGACCATCTGCCAACGAAACCCCTCGATCTGAATCTGGAGAACGGTGGCGATCAAAAGGAGACCTGTGACGATCCCACGACGTGGTCGCACTCCAAAGACGGCGGGCCAGGCGACGGCAAACACCACAACGAAGAGGAGGACGAGTTCGTACTGTCTCAAGTTCCAGCGAGATTAAGAGAGTGGCGTGATTAGGGAAGTCAGTCGGGGATCATGAGATCCCGCCTCAACTGTTGGGGATGCGAGTGCCCTGATGAACCGTCCGAAGAGGGTCTCCAAGCGTGTGATGTCCCAGGGACCCTCTCGAACCTTCAACAGTCTCAAGCGACCTACTACCTGGAGAGGGCAATGAGGTTGTCGATGGCTGCGCGAAGCTCGTCCTCGCTGCGAATCCCCGCCCAGGCCTCCACAACGGTTTGGTCGCCGGCAATGAGGACCGTCACCGGTTGGTAGGGCACGGCATAGAGCTCGAAGATCATCTCTTGCTCGTCGAGTCCCCACTGGATCTTTCCGGAGAGGAACCACTCGTTGGCACGGGCTCGCGTCGCCTCGAGATTCGACTTCCAGGCGGGGGCAACGAAGTCGACCTCGTCTGCGTAATCAGCCGCCAGGGCATCTACGACGGGCAACTCCCGTCGACAAGTTGGTCACCATTCAGCCCAAAAGACCAGGTACACAGGCTTGGTCCCCTCGGAAAGGGTGTACTGGCCACCTTCACCCAATACCAGAGTGAAATCAGGCGCCACAGGCCTGCCCGAGTCTGTCGTCGATGGGGAATCCGACCCAGACGTTGTTGGTGAAACGCCGTCCTCGGCAGTCGTGCTCGGCGAGTCGACAGCAGACGATGAGGGAGCGGCCGCTTCCTGGCTTCCTCGGATCTGCTGGTCAGACGCGGCTCCGCCACAGGCGGCTATCAACACGACAAGGGCCACAAGACGACGCACGATCCAAAACGGTAGGCCAACCCACGTTTAATACCAGTAAATGATGTCTTGGCCGTTGCACTACCAAACTCGCCATTCCCGGTAAGATTCGGTTCCCGTGCCCAACCCGACGCTGTATTTCGCCTACGCATCGTTTCTCGACCCGGACCGCATTGGGGAGGTGGCTCCCGGAGCCAAGTTTCTCTTTACCGCCCACTATCCAGAGACCAAGCTCGGGTTCGTCCACTCGGGTACCAACCGAGCCACGGCGACGCTCACCCGTGATCCGGCACACACAGTTTGGGGAGGTGTGTTTGAGATTCCCGACGATCAGGTCGAGGCCCTGGTGAGCGCCGAGGCGCACGAAGGCAGGTCACCCGGTTTTGACCACAAAGCGGTTGACCGTGAGGGGAACAAATACGACTGCCTCGCCTTTGTCGCCGCCGGTTCGCCCGACGACGACCATTTGCCCACTACTGAGTATCTCGACTCGATGATCAGAGGAGCTCGGCACTGGAGCCTCCCGGCAGGTTGGGTGATGGGTCTCGAGGATCTCGAGGCAGACACTCTCCGGTCATGAAGAAGGGCCCGCGGTAACACCCCCACCCTTCTAATCCACCCGTTCTCCCCTAACCGGACTCCTCGACAGGGAAGAGCCTGTATAGAGCCCAGGCTATGACGGCTCCAATCAAGGGCGCATAGATGTAGACCCAGAGCTGGCCAAAGTCTCCTCCGGACACGGCAGCCGGGCCAAACGAGCGGGCCGGGTTGACCGAGGCACCCGAAAACGGGATACCGGCAAGATGAACAGCGACAAGGGTCAACGCTATGGCCGCCGGCGCATGATTCGCTCCGGTCTTGGTGACCGCCATGATCGTCCAAACGAAGATTGCCGTGAGCAAGACCTCGACCACGATCGCCGTGTTGAGATCGGTGTAGGTGGTCGTCGTCAGGCCGACGGCTTCCCTGTCTGTTATCGCCCAAATCACGAGGGAAGCGACACCGGCGCCGGCGAACTGGCCTATCCAGTATCCGATGGCATCGCTAAACGAAACGCGCTTGTCGAGAAGCATGGCCAGCGTCACCGCCGGGTTGAAGTGGGCGCCGGACACATGGCCCACGACCCAGATTCCGGCGAGTAGAGCCAGGCCAAAGGCGAAGCCGATCGCGATGATCTCGGCCGCTCCGTTTGCCCCTCCCACTGCCAGTATTCCCAACGATCCGACGACGACGAGAATGAACGTTCCCAATAGCTCGGCCAGATATTTGTTGATAACCAAGTTGGTCTCCCTCTCTACGGGTCCGGTTTGTTCGACTCGACGCAATTGCCAAAGGTTTCGGGGTCAGGCTATTGATGCTTCGTGGGCGATCGGCGGATTTGGAGACGGCTCCTGCCAACATTGTCACGTGCTTGCTGCTCTCAACATTGGTGCTGTCGCCCTCGGAGTGGCTTCCGGCACCCTGGCCGCGTCGGTTCTCGCCCTTCTCGTAGCCGGAGGGTTGAGCATCGCTGGCATTGAGACCGGTTCCGACATAGGACTTGTGATAGGGATTCTCGTCGGTCTTGGCTTGGGCGGCTGGGTTGCCGGAGCCAAGGCAAAGCACTCCGAGAGGTTCCATGGGGCCGTGACCGGTCTGTTGATTGCCTCCCTGATCATCGTCATCGCCCGCTTTGGGGGCAGCCCTGCCCCAACGCCCACCGTTGTCTGGCTGGCGGTGCTGTCAATATTCGTGTCGGGTGTTGCCGGTTGGCTCGCCGGTAGAAGGAAGCTGACAAAGCCGTAGACTTGCCCCTGCGAGTCCGTCGGACGGCCGCGGTCGAGAGACCGAGGAAAGTCCGGACTCCAAAGGGCAGGGTGCTGGATAACTTCCAGGCGGGGCGACCCGACGGAAAGTGCAGCAGAGAGCAGACCGCCGATGGCCCGTCAGGGCACAGGCAAGGGTGAAACGGTGGAGTAAGAGCCCACCAGCGTCACGGGCAATCGTGGCGGCTAGGCAAACCCCACCCGGAGCAAGGCCAAGCAGGGACGACCGGTGGCCCGCCGAAAGTCCCGGGTGGGCCGCGTGAGCGCGCCGGTAACGGAGCGCCTAGATGGATGGCCGTCCTCGACAGAATCCGGCTTACAGACCGACTCGCAACGTGTCGGGGTCTTCGGGCCCCGACACCCCGTTGCCATGTACCGTGCCCTGCGATGGGCAGCCTCGTCGTTTTCCCTTTCAAGACCGAGCGTCCCGACGTCGTGTTGAAGAACGTCCAAATCGCCGCCCATCACGAATCGGTCGACAGGGTCCTCTGTGTCGGCTCCGATCCGGAGACCACATTCCGGGCGGTTGAGGAGGCGATTCCAGCGATCGTCTCGAAGACCGCAACCCCCGTGGACCTGGTTCTGCAAGATCGGATCGGGACGAAGCGGGCTGGCAAAGGAGACGCGATGAACACCGGTCTCCGCCACTTCGTTGATTCCGACTGCGACCGCCTCCACTTCTACGACGCTGATATCACCAGCTTCGACGACACATGGATCACCAAGGCGGAGACATCGGCCGACCTCGGGTACGACATGGTGCGTCACTACTTCCCCCGTTCTGCCACAGACGGAATGGTGACCTGGATGATCACCCGTCCAGGATTCGCCATCCTCTTCCCGAACAGTGAACTGCCTTGCATCCACCAGCCGCTCGGCGGTGAGTTGGTACTCAGCCGGGAAGCGGCCGAGACCATCACCGCCGACTCCACCGTGGCACGACAGAGTGATTGGGGCATAGACACCCTCATCACCTTCAGCGCTGTGCAACATGGTATGTCGATCTCCGAGGTCTACATACCACAGGGCAAGCTTCACAAGCTCTACGGGCAACTCACGGACATTCGCCGCATGGTGATCGAGTGCTTCTCAGCCGTTCAGGCACTCAGAGGCCAAGTTCTCGAGCGACGCATCACCCATGATGTCCAGCCGGCAGAGAGTGTCCCCACGTCGATCACCAAGAAAACTGGTTACGACTTCGAAGCCACGATGAGACTCATCCCCAAAACGTTCACTTTTAGCCAACTGGACGTTCTGGCGGCCCTCCCCGCTCCTGCCATGGAAGGGATGCTCTCGGCCCACACCGGCAACGTGTCTTTCCTGAATGAGTCACTTTGGCACTATGTCTATCTGGCTCTTCTCGACAATTACATCGAAGGTGACGAGGATTGGGAAGAAGTGCTCTTCCTGGTCTGGGTGGTGAGAGTTCTGGCCTACACCGCTCACGAGGCTGGCGCCGGATACGACAGCGCCCTCCGTTATCTGGAAGGGACGATTCACCGGTACCGGGAGCGGCACGTTTCCGACGCCTAGTTATGTGTCACACCACTGGATAGACCCGACCGTAGGCTCAGACGTCATGTGCGGACGCTTCTCGATCACCGGCGATCTCGACTTCTACGCCGAGTACTTCGGAGTGGACAAAGTGGTCACAGAATCGCTTGGAAAGAGTTGGAACGTGGCACCCACCGATCCTGTGTATGTGGTCGGCGAGAGAGACGGCGAAAGACAACTCGGGAGTATGAGTTGGGGTCTGGTCCCCCATTGGGCTCCCAACACCAAGACGATCCACATCAACGCTCGCTCCGAAACAGTCGACACCAATGCGGCATTTCGGGACTCCTTCGCCACCAAGAGATGTCTCATCCCCGCCGACGGCTTCTACGAGTGGGAAGCGCCGGAAAAGGGGCGCACTCCCCACTGGGTCTACCGCGCCGACGGACACCCCATGGTCTTTGCAGGTATTTTGGCCGCTCGAATCGACCCGAAAACCGATGAGTGGCGCCGCACATGTTCCATCATCACGACCGCTGCCGAGGGGGTCATCGCATCCATCCACGATCGGATGCCGGTGTCGCTGACTTCCCAAGTGTGGAATGCCTGGCTTGACCGGGGTCTCACCGACCCGGAGGCGGCACGGGCACTCCTGCTGCCCATCGATTCGGACATTCTGATGGAGCACCCTGTTACCACGAAGGTGAACTCGGTACGCAATGATGACGCAGAGCTGAGAGATCAGATTGAGCCGGAAACTCTGTTCTGACCGCGGGCTTGAGGGATTTGGCCCTCTCACCATTACGCTTCCGGACGCACTGAAGCCTCTCCGGATGTCCCCTCTCTTCCTTTTTGCCTTGATGGTCGCCACCTGCTCTTCTCTGGTCGGAGAAGTCCCCACCGACCCGGCTCCGAACTCCACCGATAACGCAGTGACCACCAACTCCGTCTCTCGGGATTGCGTTCAGGTCACCGGAAGCTTCGCTGGAGTCGATACGGGTGATGCGGCCGGTGACGCCTTATTTCTGTCGGGCGAGCTGTTCCTCTGTTCCGATGATGTGGTGGTGGTGGGAGAAGCCGACCTCAACGAAGTGGCTGTCGGCGCACAGCTAGCAGCGGCCGTCGAAGGCCCGCTTCTCTACCCCCATCCCAGGCTGGCCGCTGAGATCGGTCGGTTGAAGCCTGTCAGAGTCCACCTCATAGGCAATGTCGACGTGATTACGCCACTCGATGCCACCGTGCTCAAACATGGCATCGGCGACGCCGTCGATTACACGAAAACC
>SMXW01000074.1 GCA_004356805.1 Acidobacteriota bacterium
GTGTGGATGGCGACCCGTGATCCCGACTCGTTGGCGACCCTGACAGCCTGCCTGAGTTCATCTTCGGTGAAGTTGGCCACCGGCCCCCGTCCCCGTCGGGGCCAGTCGCCGATGAGCTTGACCCAGCCAGTACCAAGGGCCGCCTGCTCGGCGACCACCGACTCAATCAGAGCCGTATCGATCTCCAGCGCGAAGTCGGGGTAATAGCCCTCGTTGACGGCGACCATTAGTGCAGCTGCTTCGATCTCCGGACGCTCCGATTCAGGCACAGCGGCGATCAGGTCTATCACAGTGGTGTCACACCAGCCCTTGTCAAGGAGAAGAGTGACCCCGGCGGCCAGAGCGTCTCTGGCCCGTTCGACGGCCTCATCGAGAACACCCGGCTGATACCCCCCCCTCGGTGCAGGCAGATCTCTAGTGGCCAAATGGGAGTGGGCATCGACCAGGCCGGGCACTGCCCAGTAACCCTCGCCCAACGTCAGGTCGGCATCACCGACCGGGTCCGTCCAACAACCGTCGGCGATGTCCCGTGCAACTGTGTCCCCGAAGGGGGAGCGAAGAACGATTCGAGTGCTCATGAAGCCGACGGTAACTGCCGACTAATCCACATAATGGCTGCAATGGGAAAGGCTCTCGCGCTCTTTTTCATCACTGTTGTCGCATGTGGGCAAGCTGCGGAGTCCGCAGGGGGCACACGCGAGACTCCAACCACGTCAGCAATCCTCGCGACGACAAGCACAAGCGTGGACAGCCAGCCTTACAAAGTTCAGAACTGCGCCTCCCCACCGGCGACATTCTCGGCGATGTGCGAGGTGTACGAACTCGTTCAGGAATGGCATGTCGACCGACCGTGGCCCAGCTCGGATCTCGCCGACGTTGCCTTGCGTAGTCTCGAGGAATTCACCAGCATCGAAACTGAGCCACGGCCCCGCACCCTTGTCTGCGCGGTGCCACACGAAGATTTCATCGATTTTTGCGCCCGACTGGCACAGATGGTCCACGAGTCGGGGATCGCTGTCGGCCCGGCGGTGGATGCCGCCGTCACTGCTATGACGGACCTTGGGCTCGATCGCTTCTCCTATTACGTGCCACCGGACCAGACGGGGTCCTTCCGCGCCAACGGCCTCGTCGGCGGGGTCGGTCTTCTGCTCGATGCCACCGACGCTATCGGCTCAAAATGCGTCATGATCACTGCGATCTGCCCTCTCCAGATCGTCTTCGTGCTGGATGGAAACCCCGGGGCCGAGGCCGGGCTGCAAGCAGGAGACTTCGTTGTTGAGATCGATGGCGAACCGGTGGACGGTCAGGGCTTTACCGCAACGGCGACAGCTATGGCAGGAGACGAAACGGGATCCGTCGAAATAGTCGTGGACCGTGAAGGAGGAAAAAGGCTGACCTTCACAATCGAGCGGTCCGAGCTCATCATCCCGACCGTGAGTGTGGAACTCCCCCTGTCCGATGTCGGATATCTGCGAATACCGGACTTCCGGGGCAACATACCCGGTCTTGTGGAGAAAGCACTGATATCTCTCTCCGAATTCAAGCCGGGCACAATCGTCATCGACCTTCGCGACAACCCCGGCGGCTTCATCGATGTCTCCGTCGATGTGGCCTCAGAATTCATCAGCGGCGGGCTGATCCTCGACTCGTTCGCTCCTGACGAGCATCTCGAGTACACGGCGGCCAAAGGAGGGCTGGCGACAAGGGAGCGCCTGATCGTCCTCGTGAACCAGGGCACGGCATCCGCTGCAGAGATCTTGGCGGGTGCCTTGAGAGATCGGCGCGACGCGGTGATGGTCGGTACGAACACCTTCGGTAAAGATGCCGTCCAGATAATCTTCAGGCTGCGTAACGGCGGAGAGTTCCACGTCGCGGTGGCCAGATGGGCAACCCCCAATGGTCTCACCGCCGGAAACGGCGGTCTCACACCCGACCGTGAGCTCGAACTGACCACCGACATGTCTATCGAAGAAGTCGTGCAGGCCGCCCTCGACGCTGCGTCATGATCAAAAGCCGTCTCACCTTTCCCACCATCGCCCTCGCCGTCATCGCGGCCGCCTGTTCGTCGGGTGGCTCCAACACCACGGCCTCGACCAGCGCCACGGCCACTCCGGCGTCCTCGACCGAGGCATCTGAAACGACGCCAGGAGCCCGGCGGATCGAGATGGTCGACTGTGACTCGGCACCGGAACAGGTCGTCATCGTCTGTGAAGCCTATGAATTGATCCAGATCCACTATGTCGATCAAATCGACGATGCCGTCCTGGCTGCCGCTGCAATCCAGGGTCTGGAGGCCCTGGATGGAACAACTTCGTCGGACCCTCTGACCTGTGCGGTGCCAACGGACGAGTTCAGCGCCTCATGCGAGGTGGCCGCGTCCACGGCCGATGACAGCTCCCAAGCGGCTGAGGCGATCGTCATCGGCCTGGCCACCCATGCCCTCGACCCCAATTCCACCTATTTCGACCAGGAGGCCCTTGAACTGCTCGAGGATGAGCAGGAAGGTCAGATCGAAGGCATCGGAGCGCTGGTCTCCCCCGAAGACCAGACCATCGAGGGTGACAACAAACAATGCACCGTGGTTTCGGAAACCTGTCGAATTCTGATCGTCGCCACCATCGAGGGCGCTCCGGCCGAGGCAGCGGGGCTTCAGCGCGACGACGCCATCATCGGTGTCAACGGCATGTCGGTCGAGGGCTGGACGATCGACGAGGTCACCTCGCAAGTACGTGGCCCGGCCGGGACCGACGTCGTGCTGACGATCGACCGGGACGGCGAGACACTCGAAGTCTCGATAACACGTGCAGCGGTGATCATCCCTGTCATCGACTCGGAGCGTTTCGGCAACGTCGGCTACATCCGACTGCGGATTTTCTCCAGCAACGCCGACGAACAGTTCGAGGACGCCGTTGTCGACCTGCTCATTGAGGGCATCGACGAACTGGTCATCGACCTGAGGAACAATCCTGGCGGTCTTCTCGACACGGCTGTCGACATCGCCTCGATCTTCCTTCTCGACGGCGACGTCGTCGTCACCCAAGGCCCCGACGAGAGAAGTGCCTACCCGGTCACCGGCGCGGCAATAGTGCCGAAAGGCATGAAGGTCACCTTCATCGTCAACAAGGGCAGCGCCTCCGCGTCGGAGGTGGTGTCGGCGGTTCTTCAGGAACGAGGCCTGGTCACCGTCGTGGGAGAGAACACCTTCGGCAAGAACACCGTTCAGCAGCGGTTCAAACTCTCCAATGGTGGGGCCCTGAAGCTCACCATCGCCAGATGGCTCACTCCCGGCGGCCTCGACTTCGGGGGTGTCGGAGTCACTCCCGATGTGGAGATGACGTTCGAACCGGGGATCGAAACTGCAGACCTGGTCGAGGCTGTCGTAGCCGCTACCTGAGTCCCATTGACAGGGAGCCGGTGGTCTACAGGTTGCAGACCAGCTGAACGTACGTTTAATACACTGAACATGCGTTCAGATGACGAAGACCGCACCACGCAGGCTCGTATCCGCGATGTGGCGATCGAGCGGTTCCCCAAAGAGGGCTTCGCCGGGACCACAGTCCGCGCCATCGCCGCCGATGCTGGAGTGTCGCCGGCTCTTGTCCTCCACCACTTCGGATCGAAAAAGAATCTGCACCGTGCCTGTGATGGGTACGTGGTGCGGATGATCGGAGAGACCAAGCGGGAGGCGATGAGAACCGGGAGCTATCGCCAGGCGGGAGCTATCGCCACCACCTATCAGCTTTTTGAACCCGCTCTCCGCTATCTCGCATGGACACTGAGCACAGGAACGGGGACAGCCGACCGCCTTTTCGATGATCTCCTGAATGACGTCACGGCTCAACTTGTCGAAGGCCAGGAAACCGGTCTCATCAACGAGATTCACGGAGATCCACGAAAACAAGCGGCGATCCTGGTGGCGATGCAACTCGGTGGTTTGATCCTCCACGAGCATCTATCCCGCGCCATGCGTGTCGACATGCTCACGGGTGAGGGGCTGATGGCGTCGGCGCCCTACACGCTCCAGGTGTTCTCCGGCAACCTCTTCGACACCGGAGTCATCGCCCAAGCGAAACAGGCCATCGAACAACCACAAACGACTGGTGATACCGACCAGGAGGCAAACAAGTGACATTGGCAATCCGAACCGAGAGTCTGACCAAACACTATGGCGAGGTGAAGGCGCTGATCGACCTGAGTCTGGAAGTCAGAATGGGAGAGGTATTCGGATTTCTCGGCCCAAACGGTTCTGGCAAGACAACAATGATCCGCACCGTCCTCGATCTGATCCGCCCAACGGAGGGTCGAGCCGAGATTCTCGGGATGGACACCCACGAAGAGGCCGTGGAGATCCGCAATCACATCGGATACGTCCCCGGCGACCTCGCCATGTACCCAAACCTCACCGGCCGGGACACTCTCACCTACTTTGCCAACCTGCGAGGAGGGGTCGACTGGTCTTACGTCGATGAGTTGGCCGAACGACTCAGCGTCGATCTCGACGTCAAGGTGGGTAACTACAGCTCCGGCAACCGTCAAAAGGTTGGGATCATCCAGGCTTTCATGAACCGCCCTCAGGTTCTGGTCATGGACGAGCCGAGCACCGGGCTCGATCCGCTGGTGCAGCGCGAGTTTCAAAAGATGATGCGGGAGGTCGCCGCCGACGGTCGCTGTGTGTTCTTGTCCAGCCACACTCTCTCTGAGGTACAGCGTGTCGCCGACCGCGTGGGAATCATCCGCCATGGGCGACTGGTGGACGTGGAGTCCGTTCATGACCTTCGATCGAAGGCAATCCGCCGGGTCGAGCTCTTCTTCGACACCGACATCGACGCCTCGATCTTTGAGGCAGTTGCCGGGGTACGCGAGGCCAAGGCCAATCAAACGAGCATCGTCTTGTCTTTCGACGGGCACATGGACCAGCTGCTCAAAACCGCAACCGATCACTACCACCTGGTCGACATCACCAGCCAGGAGGCGGATCTCGAAGAGATCTTCCTCACCTATTACCGGGACGAGGACTAGCCGATGCTCGCCAACATCTTCACCAAGACCACACGTGACCGATTCTTCGGGCTGTCAGCGGCCGCTGTCAGCGTTGCAGTGATGTTCCTCGGCGGAATGGCGGTATACAGCCAGATCGATGTGTCGTTCTACTACGAAATGCCCCAGGCACTTCTCGATCTCATGGGAATTCCCGTGGGCGGAGACGTTGCCGGACTCGCTTTCGGCGCGATCTACGGACTGATAGGTGCGATGACTCTGGCGGGGATCGCCATCTCAATGGGGTCCGGAGCAATAGCCGGCGAAGAGCGCCAAGGCACGCTCGGGCTTCTTCTTGGCAATCCGCAGAGTCGCACCCAGGTCGTAGTCTCCAAGGCAGCCTCCATGGTGATGCTCCTGGGATTGGCCTCACTGTTCCTTTGGGGAGCCGGTCTCTGGGTGCCGTCCCTGCTCGACGTGGACATGACGGGAATCCACGTTGGCGCCCTCGTCTTTCATATCTTCGTCAACTCGCTCTTTTACGGCTTTCTCGCCCTGGCGATTGGAGCATGGACCGGGAATGGAACGGTGGCCTCCGGTACGGCCGTTGCCGTCATGCTGGTTTCCTACCTGGCTGCAGGCATCCTGCCACTTGTCGAGAGTCTGGAGAATCTCGCCAAGATCTTCCCCTGGTACTACTTCAACGCAAGCGTTCCCGTGATCAACGGAGTCGACTGGAGCCATATGGCGATCCTCGGTGGCCTGGCGATTGCCCTGTTCTCTCTTGCGATCGTCGGGTTCAACCGTCGCGACATAAGAGGCCGCAACACCGGTGTGACCATCCTCGATCGTCTGCGTGCCAACCCGAGGACGGCGAAGATCGTGGAGCGAATTGCGGGCTCTGCCCGTGTCTCACGTATCTCGATCAAAACGGCATCGGAACACCAGGGCCTGCTGGTGGTGTGCGTGATGATCATGTTCTATCTGGGTCTGATGATCGGCCCATTGTGGGCAATTCTTCCCGAGTCGTTTCAGGATGTGATCAGTCAGTACCCCGACGTCCTGTTGGGCATGATCGGCGCGGCCGATCTGTCCACGCCGGAGGGATACTTGCAGGCGGAGGTATTCTCGCTGATGGGACCGGCCACATTCGTCGCTCTGGCGGCCCTGATGGCCTCCCGCGCCATCGCCGGTGAAGAGCAGAGCCGGACGATGGGTCTCCTAATGGCCAACCCGTTGCGACGATCCACCATCATCATCGAGAAGACACTGTCGATGATCGCCTACTCGGTGATTCTCGGGGTCGCCACCTTCTTCGGAGTTTGGTTCGGCAATCTGCTGGGTGGTATCGACATCCCGATAAGCAACCTCGTCGCTACCACAGCCCTTTTGACCCTGCTCGGCCTGGTGTTTGGCAGCGTTGCCATGCTGCTCGGCGCCGCCACCGGGAAAACCCGGGTGGCGGCCTATGGAGCGATCGGTGTGACCCTGGCGGCCTACTTCGCCTTCTCGTTCTTGCCGCTGGCGGAGAGCCTCGCCGACTACGCCAAGTGGTCACCCTTCCACTTCTACCTCGGGAGTGATCCACTCACGAACGGAATGGCCTGGGGGGACGCTGCCGTACTCGCCGGAATCTTCATCAGTCTCATCGCGCTGTCCATCCCCCTCTTTCAGAGGAGAGATCTGCGCGGCTAGTGGTCTGTCGCAATCGTTCCACTTCTGGATAATTCCTCGAAGAACGAGATGCGTCGTTCCTAGCCTCCCCTCGTCATGGACATCCAGATCGAACAAGTCGACACGCCCACAGCGCCCGAGTCACTCCTGCGCGAGATGCATGAGCACTACGTCGGCGTCGACGCGGAACAGCTTCCAGACGACCCACCAACACCATTCGAACATCGGCTCGCGATATGGCGTTTCATTCCTGAGCACAATGACATCCGACGGTGGATCCTCCGGGAAGACAACGAAATCGCAGGCGCCGCCCTCGTTGTCATGAACAAACACGAGGATCTGAACAACGGGTTCGTGCGAATCCATGTGAGACCGGAGTCGCGAAAACGCGGACATGCCATCAGGCTCGCCTTTCCGGTTCTGGAGACCCTCGAGGCCAACGAACGAGGGTCGGTTATCACCGACGTGCGCGACGGCTCCTCGTGGGAACCGAAGCTGAAAGAGATCGGGTTGAAGAAGGCTTTCGAGGACAAGACGAGCCGCCTTCTGGTTGAAGACATCGACTGGAGTCTGATGGACTCCTGGATCGAGAGGGCAGCGGAGCGGGCGGGCGAATACGACCTTCTCCTCTTGCGAACTCCCATCGAGGAGCGGTACCTCCAGAAGTGGTGTGACCTGATGTTGGTGATGAACACGGCACCCAAGGAGGACCTCGAGTTCGAAGACCTTTCGATGAGCCCAGAGAAGTGGCGGGACATCGAGAAGCAAGATCTCCTGAGGGGACAACGACTGGTTGCGTTCGTGGCGGTTCACAAAGCGTCCGGATCGTTTGTCGGCGTCTCCGAGATTTCTGAATCGACCCACCAGCCGGACCTCGCCTGGCAGGGCGACACCGGGGTCGACCCCAAGCATCAGAACAAGGGCCTGGGGCGTTGGCTGAAGGCGGCGATGATCAAACAGTTCGTCGCGGATCATCCGAACGTGGAGCGCATCGACACCGACAACGCCGGTTCAAACCGGCCGATGTTGAACATCAACATCGCGATGGGCTACAAGCAAATCCTCATCAATAACGCCTGGCAAGGTGATGTCGAGACAGTCAAGGCACGCCTCGGGATCTAGCGAATTACCGGCTCCAACCCGGGATAGGCGATACCGGTATTGGCATGACAGTCGTAACCGTGTGGGTTCTTAGCCAGGTACTGCTGGTGATAGTCCTCGGCGTAGTAGTACTCGCCGAGCGACCCGATCTCCGTGGTGATGTCACCCAACCCTCGCGAGGTCAGCTCCGCCTGGTAGACGTCCTGGGACCGCTTCGCCTCGTCTAGTTGACCGTCCGTCGTCGTGTAGATCGCCGATCGGTATTGGGTCCCCACATCGTTGCCTTGCCGATACCCTTGAGTCGGGTCATGTGTCTCCCAGAACACCCTGAGCAGATCGTCGAAGGACACCTCGTCGGGGCGATAGACAACCATCACAACCTCGGTGTGGCCGGTTCGGCCGGTACATACCTCTTCATAGGAAGGGTTGGGTGTGATCCCACCGGCGTAACCCGCAGATGAGGTATGCACGCCGGGCATCTGCCAAAAACGTCGCTCCGCTCCCCAGAAACACCCCATCCCGAACACCACCATCTCGGTTCCTTCGGGGAAGGGGCCGACAAGGGGGTTGCCATTGACGAAGTGGGCAGGTGGCACCTCTACGGCTTCGCTCCGACCGGGCAATGCCTCTTCGGCTGTGGCCATTTCTGTCTTCTTTCTTCCGAACATCCGTTTACCTCCTGGGCACCATCACACCATCTAACCGGTCAAGACGGCCTCGAGTTCCATCTCGACTTTCCACCGCTCGTCGAGTAAGCCTCCGACAACGATCATGGTGGCGGCCGGGCGGATAACCGAGAACACCTCCCCATGAGCCTCCCCCACCGCCGTGGCGTCAGAGGCGTCCGTGATGAACATCCGGGTTCGGACCACGTCCTCGGGCAAGCCACCGGCCTCACTGAGGGCGGTCAGCATGATCTCCAGACAGCGTCTTGTCTGAACCTTGGGGTCTGGGTCGACGAAGTCGTCGGGCCAGATGGGGGCCGTGCCCGCCACCACGACCCGGTCGTCGACGCGGACCGCCCGGCTGAATCCGAAGTCGGATTCGAAAGGAGAGCCGGACGAGACTTTCTGCCGTGTCATCGTCATAAGGGTAGGAGCCTGTGCAGATACGTTCCTCAGACCACCTATCTGCACAGGCATCGTCCCTGGTCGAGGGACGATCGCGAGTTCCCACTTCTCGCAGTAGTGCCGGTTGGTTACGCTTTTCCCATCCCAATGCGGATCTTTCGTTTCTTCCCCGCTGTCATCGCGTTTTCAATGTTCCTGTCCGTCGCCGCCGTGGACGGACCCCTCGCCTACGCCCAAAGCGTCGACGACACTGAGGACGGTGCCGACGACGCCAAGGAGAAGGCTGATGCCGCCACCGGTCTGGTTGACAGCGCAGTCGCAGAACGTGAGCAGATCGAGAGAGAGCTAACCGAGTCCATCGCCAGAGTGAACGAGCTCTCGGCTCAACTATCGATTGTCGGAGCGGGCTTGGACCGGACCGCACAGCAACTTGGTTTCGCAGACGTGGAGCTTGCGAGTATCCAAGCCCAGATCGAGGCACAGGCGGTCGACGCATACATGACGGTGTTGTCGTCACCGACTATTTCGCTGGTCAACTCTGAGTCCGTCGAAAAGGCGATGGTGGCATCGTCTGTTGTCGAGGACGTCGTCGCCAGCGGTCGGGCGAACGTCGACGAGCTGATAATCAAGCGACGCAGTCTCCAGCAGCTGCAACTGGTCTACCTTGCAGAGCAGGACGAATATCAGACACTTCAGGAGGAAGTCGATGCCGAAGTAGAGCATTTAGCCGGGCTATACGACCAGGCCGACGGCGCCGTTGCCACCGCGGTTCGCGGGGCGCAGATCGCCGACGCCGAATACCGAGAAGCCCTGAGTGCAGTCGACCTTGCTCGCGCTCGGGAAGAGGAGCGGAAGCGACAGGAGGAGAGGTCGACCACCACGACAACAAGCCCTCCGGGTACAACGACTCCCACCTCGCCCCCGACCACATCATCTTCCAACACGACAACCACCACCGGTGGTGGTGGCGGAGGCCCGTGGAACCATCCCCCGTCAGTCGAGCAGTGGCGTTCGCTTGTCCAGCAGTTCTTCCCGGGGAACCGGGTGGAGGAAGCCCTTCGGATCATCGACTGCGAGAGCAACGGCGACCCCGATGCGTACAACCCCTACTCCGGTGCTTCGGGTCTGTTCCAGTTCCTTCCGAGCACATGGGCATCGACCGCACCCAGGGCCGGATATGGCGGGCACAGCGTGTTCGAGCCGGAGGCCAACCTCGCTTCGGCCGCCTGGCTGGCCAACCGATACGAAGAACTCGGCCAGTACTACTGGCGTGCCTGGGGCTGCAGACGGGTCTTGAGCTGATCAACCCTTAAACTCCCGCCGCTGATGGAGACAGTCGAGCTACACCCGGCAAGGCAGATCGCTCTGATGGCGCTGGCCCTCATCGTCACCGTCCCAGGTGTCTACCTCAGGTTGAGCGACACCCACGTCGACCCAATCCTCGCCGTGTTTCTCTTCGGAATGGCCATCGTCGGAGCTGCTTTCATCCTCTCCTGGGCTGCCGAGCTCATCCAGTTGGATGTCGGAGCAGGCCTTGCCCTCGCTTTCCTTGCGCTGATCGCTGTGCTGCCCGAATACGCCGTTGATTTTGTCTTCACCGCGAGGGCCGGAACCGAGTATCTGGAAACGGGGCAAGCATCCGATTGGGCGCCACGGGCCCTGGCCAACATGACCGGAGCGAACCAACTACTGATCGGCCTCGGTTGGCCACTCGTCATCCTCCTCGGCACATGGAGGGTGAAGAAATCAAAGAAAAACCCAGCAGAGGCCGAGGGCGCCACGACGACCACGGTCTACCTGACCAGACCGCAGTCGGTTGACATCGCCTATCTGGCGATCGCCTCGCTCTACGGGTTGACACTCTTCCTCAAGGACACACTCACCCTCTTCGACGCCGCAATACTGATCGGGATCTATGTCGCCTACATGATCCGGCTCTCCGGGGCCTCCGCTTCGGAGCCACACCTCGTCGGCCCGAGCGCATACATCGGAGCGATGCCGAAGACTCGGAGAAGGGTGCTCAACTACATCGGATTCGTGGTGGCGGCTTTAGTGATCTTCGTGGTGGCAACACCTTTCGCGGATTCGCTGATCGAGATGGGTCAGGCCGTCGGCGTCAGCGATTTCCTCCTCATCAAGTGGATAGCGCCATTGGCATCCGAGGCGCCCGAACTCCTGATCGCCTCGCTCTTTGCATGGCGTCTCGCCGCCCGGACGGGAATAGGTGCGCTGATCTCGTCGAAGGTGAACCAGTGGACTCTTCTGGTCGGAACCCTGCCCATCGTCTTCGCCATCTTCGCCCGGCAGTTCGTCGGTTTGCCGCTCGAGCGGGTCCAGCAGATCGAATTGTTTGTCACGGCCGCTCAGTCGGTGTTCGCGGTGGCCATCATCGCCGGCCGATCGGTGAGCAGGAAAGAGGCTTGGGCCATGTTGGCCCTGTTCGTCGCTCAACTCGGTGAGTCCATCCTGGCCGAGATCGGCGTCATCTCCGCCGCCATCTCCGAGCAGGTCCGCATCGGAGTGGGAGTTGTGTTCCTGCTTGCTGCCCTTTGGGTTCTCCGCAAAGACTTCAAAGTCTTCGGCCAGGTCCTCCGCGACGGCTTCCGCGCCTCCTGGTCGGAACTCGAATCGGAGTCCGAGAAGGTCTAGGCTCTCCAAGCCTCATCTACCGCGATCGACATCCTGATCGATTCCGTCCGAGTCTGGCCCAGGAGGCCTGCTGAGTCGCTCTTTGGCGAACCACCTGGTCATATCTGACTTTCAGCCGTACCAGCCGATCCCACTCCCGGTGGGCACCCCTCCGCGGTGCCCACCAGACAACCCTCTTCCAACCTGTCCCCCGCCTCGCGTAAGTTGGTGAGTGCAGATCGAAAGGACAACGATGGTCAAGAGGTACTTCACCAAAGGGGTTTTCGACTTCCTCAACGAGTTGGAGTCGAACAACGAGAGGGCTTGGTGGGAGGACAACAAGGACCGGTACATATCCACGATTCGTGAGCCGGCTCTGGAGTTCATCAATGACTTCGACTCCCGGTTGAAAAAAATATCACCACACTTCGCTGCAGACTCCCGCACCGTCGGGGGTTCTCTGATGAGGCCGTATCGGGACGTCCGGTTCTCCAAGGACAAGACGCCATACAAGACCAACGTGGGCATTCAGTTCCGCCACGAACAAGGCAAGGACGTCCACGCTCCAGGCTTCTATCTCCACTTGGAGCCGAGAGCGTGCTTCGCCGGCGTAGGACTCTGGACCCCCGAAGCGCCGGTGGCGCGAGCCATTCGTCAGTCGATCCACGACGATCCGGCCGAATGGAAGAAAGCCGCCAAGGGAAAGGCTTTTGCCAACACATGGTCGATCGCACCGGACGAGAGCGAGATGCTCAAGAGGGTCCCCAAGGAACTCGACGACGGACACCCTTATCCGGATGATCTGCGGATGAAGAGCTTCATTGCCGGGGCCCGGTTGAGCCAGGCTCAAGTCACTTCCGAGGGGTTCGACGCCGAACTCTCTGCCATGTTCACCAAGGCCTCGGCATTCACCCGCTTTCTCTGCCACGCGGTCGGGATCCCGTTCTAGGTGCGACGCGGTCGGGACCCGTTCTAGTGCAACAAACCGGGTAGAAATCGCCTAGCTTCACCCTGTGCCAACACCACAGGAAAACAAGCGGTGCCGATCTACGACGGTGTGATCAATCTCGACGACAACCAGATTCCGGTCGTCGTCGGATTCGAGGACGCTTGTCTTCGAATGTCCTCTGGTGGGCGGGAGATCGGCGAGTGGGCAGAGGGCGAGTACTCGATCGTTCATGACGGCGGCAGCGTTTACACGATCAGGGCGGAGAGCGAAGATCTTCAATTCATCCCCAACAACCCAAGTCTCTTTGCGGCGGGGCTGAGCGGTGGGATGGCTCATATCCGGGAGGCGGTGGCCGCGCATTCGGAGACAGAAGACCTCTTGTTCGAGAGAGCGGAGAAGCCCGCTCGACAAGAGAACCGCGAGATAGCACCGCCGCCGAAGCCGTGGACCCGTGTCGCTTTCTACGCCCTGGCCGTTGCCACCTTTGCCCTCGGCTTGTGGGCTGCGCGGAGCCTGGTGCTCGGCTAGGTGGGCAGTTCCATCCACCCCCCGACACGGTCGAGCAGGTACTCCGAGGTCTCGTGAGACTGGTCGAGCACATCGCATAACTGCTCACGGCCCATGAGGACATCAACCAGGCTGACAGAGGATTTCCCCTGGAGCATCAACCGGCGCTCAGGAGCGTCCGTGACTGCGGCATAGGTGTCGATTGCCGATACCTCGGTGGATAACGTCGTTCCCCCGATCCCGGCCAGATCGGTCGCCAGAATCAGTAGATCCGGCGGATTGAGCAGCGGCGGCACCGCCCAGTTGAAGTAGAGGTCGAGGTGATATTCGTCCTCGGGTTCCTCGAAGTCGGAGTCCATCTCATCGAGCCGATCGCGTAGCGATAGAACCACTTTGGGGTCGACGTCGAGTGCCAGGTGCAGATCGATAGGACCACCACACCCGGCTTCGGGGTGGACGTCGACCTCCCATGACTGTCTCAGCGAATAGGTCTCTACGAAGTGGCGCTCATCATGAACATGGAAGCCATGCTCGGTGGCATGCTCCTTCAGGTCTGTGATGAAGCCGGCGATGTCAACGTTCATTGTTCGTGAGGTTATTAGAGACGAGAGCTTTTGGGAGCCTGTTGGTGACACACCACTAACGACGGTTTCGCCGCCAGCCGACAAACAGACCTCCCAGGAAGGCCACAATCGCGGTCACCGGTACCGCCTCCGGAGGGTCTGCAACGACCATATCGGGGGCGTGAGTCGTCTCCTTGTCACGCAGGCTTGGTGACTTGATGTCGCCGGCATCGAGAAAATCGTTGTAGACCTTGGTGACCTCGGCTCCGAAGAGAAAGACGCCGGCAAGTACATAGATCATCAGAAGAAGCACGAACAAGCCGCCGGCGACGGACAACGCCGAGGTCCCGTCCCCCCAAGCGAAATAGAGACCGGTTCCGTAGGCAGCCACCAGGAAAACGACCGCGGTAAAGATCGCTCCCAACCACACCGCTCGCCAGCGGAGCCTGACGGCCGTCATCGACTGGAACACAACAGCGAACAGGACCGGTAGAACGATGGCCGAGACCAGCGGAGTGAGCAAGGTGATGAGCCGGTGCACCCAGACGAGGTCATCGGCGAAGACGCCTTCAAAGAATCGCCACAGGAAGTTCAGAAACCAAATGGCGACCAACACAATGCCCAGGCCGAAAGCCCACAGAAATCCGACACCGCGCTTCCTGACGAAACCCTTGACGCCAGAGGTGTGCTCGTAGGGGACGTGAAAGATGTCGTTCAGGTCGTTCTGGATCTCATAGAACAGACTCGAAGCAGTCCAGACAAGCAGGATGATTCCGACCAGTGCCGCCGTGTCACCCATGGTCACCGCCGACGACAAGAAGTTCTCCAACGCCGTGGCCACTTGCTCGCCGGCGATCCGTTCAATTGCCTCGAGGATCTCCTTCTGTGCATCTACCGAACCACCGACCACTGCACCCAGAACGCCCACAGCAATGATCAGGAGAGGAGCGAGGGCAAAGATGGCCCGATATCCCACCGCCGCAGACATCCGGCTGACCCGATCGACTCCATACTCATGAGCCGAAGCAGAGAGAATGTCAAAGGCAAAGTGTGCCCCGGATCTGATCTTGGCCACCATCGGAACCCAGGTTATCCGGAATACAATCCCTTTCCGTGAGCCATCCTTTTCCTGCCCCTCTGCAAACCATGGAGGCAAAGGTTTCGGAGCGCTGGCCGAAAGGGGACTTCGTCTACGAGCCGAAGTGGGACGGTTTCCGGTCCCTCTCCTGGTCGGAACCAGATCTGAGACTCGACTCGCGCAACCAGCGACCTTTATTGCGTTACTTTCCGGAGCTGCGCTTGGCGCTGGAACAACTGCCGGCGGGCACTGTCGTGGACGGAGAAATCGTGGTTGTGATCGACGGCGTCACAGACTTCGATTCTCTGCAACAGCGGATCCATCCCGCTGAATCAAGGGTGAACATGCTCTCCGAAGCGACACCGGCCGAGCTAGTCGCCTTCGACATCCTTGCCGACCGTGGTGAGAGTATGCGGGAGGCACCTTTCTCGGAGCGACGACAACGCCTGGTATCCCTCGCCGAGGAGCTGGATCAACCGTGGCATCTCACTCCACAGACCACGAGCGAAGACGTTGCCAAAGTGTGGTTTGACGAGTACGAACCGGCCGGGTGTGATGGGATCATCGCCAAACGACCGGAACTGGCCTATCAGCATGGCAAGCGGGCGATGATCAAGATCAAACACCGTCGCACCATCGATGTGGTGGTCGGCGGCTTCCGTGAGCACAAGGACGGTGGGAAGATCGGATCACTGCTTCTCGGGCTGTACAACGACAGCGGCGACTTCCATTTCATCGGGCATTGTTCCGGATTTCCCAATGCCGACCGCGTCGAGATCTACAACCGCTTCATGGAGTTGAGGTCCGAGGAAAGCTTCGACGAGGCTGCCCGAGCTCCCGGCGGTCCCAGCCGTTGGTCGACAGGCAAGGACACTTCGTGGACACCGGTGCAGCCCGGCGTGGTGGTTGAGGTCAGCTACGACCAGCTCGAGGGGGACCGCTTCCGCCATGCCACCCGCTTTCACCGTTGGCGTCCCGACAAGGACGCCGCAGCGTGCACTATGGACCAACTGGAGCGCCCACAAGGACCCGGCTTCCGCGACGTCGTCGATTGACCGGGCCGAGCCCAACGGGAAATCTGCCACACTTCGCGGCAATGGGTCAGAGCAGCATCCTCGAGGTCTCCGACCTGACCCACGACTACGGCGACGTGGTTGCTCTCGAGGATCTTTCCCTTCAGGTACCTCCAGGAATCACCGGTCTTGTTGGCGCCAACGGGGCCGGCAAGACAACGATGCTCCGATTGATGCTGGGACTCCTCCATCCCACCTCCGGGTCGATGAGGGTCCTCGGCCACGACCCACAGACGGAGCCGCTTGCTGTACGCGCCCGCGTGGGGTACATGCCCGAAGTCGACTGCCTTCCTAAGGACCAGACAGCTGCCGACTTTGTCTCCTACGCAGCTCAGCTCGCCGGTATCCCCACTCGCGAGGCCAAACGAAGGTCATCGGAGACTCTGTTCCTGGTCGGCCTTGAGGAAGAGAGGTTCCGCTTCCTTGGCGACTTCTCCACCGGTATGCAACAAAGAGTGAAGCTTGCCCAGGCGATCGTTCACGATCCGGACCTTCTTCTGTTGGACGAGCCTGCTGCTGGACTCGACCCCGAGGGACGGGTGCAGATGCTCCAGCTGATCAGGAGGCTGGGCGAGTTCGATATCAATGTCATCATGAGCTCCCACGTTCTGACAGACATCGAGGAAACCTGTGACTGGGTAGTGATGCTCGACGGAGGCAACCTTCTTCGCTCGGGTCCGTTGGAGGGCTTCGAGAAGCTGGGAACTGTGCTGGTCGAGGTCCTCGATGAAGCCGAGGCGGTGGCCGCCAGACTCCGAGCCAGAGGGTTTGACACAACCGTTGAGGGGCATCGGTTCGTCGTCGGACCAGGCGATGCGACACTCGAACAGGCCATCGTCGAAGAGGCAGCTGCCCTCGGCTCAGGTCTGGTTCGCATGGTGAGAGGCTCCGCTTCGCTCGAGGACCTTTTTCTTCGTCAGGGCGAAGACGCGTGACAGACCAGGTCATCTTCGATCGTGGATACCGCACCTACGACGGGCCCCGCACCGGTCGGTGGGGAGCAAAATCGGCTGTTTACAAGGACGGGATCCGGCGGATACTCGGCCTGCGCCGCAAGGCAATGCTCAAGATCATCCCTTGGGGTCTGCTTTCCGTCGCCCTTATCGCTGCCGCCGTTTTCGTAGGCATCCACTGGGCCATCGGGAACATCGAGGAGAGTCTTCGGGAGGGTATTCCGACCTACGGCGGCCTGTTCGATTTCTACTCGGCCATATCCCTGCTGTTCATGACCCTGGCGGGCCCACTTCTGCTCATACCCGACCGCAGCAGAGGCGTTCTGTCTGTCTATTTCTCCCGACCCCTCACGGTTGACGGATACCTCGTCTCCAAGGTGGGGGCATTTGTGACGGTGGTCGCGGCGATCTACATAGTCCCTCAGGTAGTGCTCCACATCGGCCTCGCTCTCATCGCCAGTGAGGGCTTCCTCCCATATATGGGGGAAACACTTGATGTCTTGTGGAAGGTTCCGATGGTGACGCTGGCGTTTGTTGTGCTCAACGGCGCCATCGTCTTCATTCTTTCGGCCCTGATAGACAGAACCGGAATCGCAGCCGCAGCCTTCTTCGGACTGCTGATCGCCGGAGGACCCATAGCAGCCAGAGTGGCTGAGGCCCCTTTCCAGGGAGCGCGCTGGGCATCGCTGTTGGCTTTTGATCAGCACCCTCGAATAATCCGCGATGCTCTGTTCGAGGACACGATCGACTACCCGGCCGAACTAGCAGGTTTCGGAGTCTGGACGTCACTCGCGGTGGTCGTCGTGGTCGTAGTGGCAGCCGTCGTCATAGTTCGCCGGCGATATCGCAAGCTGGCATGACCGACACCGTCGTCGTCACCGAGCTATCGAAGTGGTTTGGGCCCAAGGTTGCGATCAGCGAGGTATCCATTGGATTCGGGCCCGGCGTCACGGGGCTTCTTGGGCCCAACGGAGCGGGAAAGACAACTCTGCTGAGGGTGGTAGCCGGGTTGCAGCGCCCATCACAGGGCGAGGTGACTGTCCTCGGTGTCAACCCGAGAACCGACTCAGCCGTCTACCAGAAGATGTCCCTCGTCCCCGAGGACGAGGCCATCTATGAGCGCTTGACAGCACGCCAGTTTGTCGAGCTTGTGGCTCGTCTGACCCACGTCGACGACCCCGAAGGTCGGGCCGAGGCAGTCCTGGGGACAGTCGAGCTTCTCGATAGTGCTGACAGGAAACTTGGTGGGTTCTCGAAGGGAATGCGTCAGCGCGCCAAAGTTGCCGCTGCCCTTGTGACCGACCCTGAGGTGCTGTTGCTCGATGAGCCTCTGAATGGCACCGACCCGGTGCAGAGGGCGCAACTCATCGAACTCTTCCGGGACCTTGGGGTGGCCGGACGAACCGTCATCGTCTCCTCGCACGTACTTGTGGAGGTGGAGCGGATGGCTGACCGTGTCGTCGCGATGGTGGATGGCAGACTGGCTGCCGTCGGAAGCGTGCCGACGATTCGGGCCGCCATGACCGATATACCACGGCAGGTGTTCATTGAGTGCTCCGAGCCGAGGACTCTGGCATCGGCACTGATTGGAACCGATGGGGTGGTGGGTGTCCATGTCGAAGACAGCCAACTTCGGATCGAAGCCTCCGATGCGGGAGGTTTGGCTCGTCTATTGCCCCAGATCGCCCTCGACTCGGGCATCACCATCTCGAAAGTTGAGCCTCTCGACGACTCGTTGGAGTCAGTCTTTCGATATCTGGTCGAAGGACGCTGATGATTCTCACCCGTCACCTGTATCGGCGGTTGATGCGGAAGTGGAGGGTCATCGGTCTCATAGCTCTCGCCTCGGTCCCCGGGTTCGTGTATTGGCTCGCCGCGTTCGATGCCAACCCAGACGAACTGGCCGGCCTCTATTCCGACATCATCGCCATCGCGGGTTACTCATTCGCGATTGCAGCTCTGATACTCACCGTGGCGACCTTGCGGGAGGAGCGGGACGCCGGAACCCTCCCCTACATATACATGAGGCCGATGCCTCGGGTGTCACTGGCCATCTCCTCGATGTTGGCAGCCATCGCCGCCGTCATGACCATCGCCCTTGGCGGATGGCTGACTACTGCCCTGGCCACCGTGGCGGTGGGAGCCGACATCTCGATCGCCTTGCCCGGACTTGCACTATTCACCGGTGCCGGTATTGGCTACGCGGCAGTGTTCGTGCCCCTTGGCTATCTGGTTCCCAGGTCGCTCCTCGTCGGACTTGGCTACATCATCGTCATCGAGACGATCCTCGCCTTCGCTGTGCCGGGTCTTGCCCAGTTCTCGATCTGGAGGATCGCCCTGTCGATCTACCATGACCTGGCTTCCGTCTTCGGCGCTGAGGCGGCAGAAGCTCTCGGGCCGGTGGACGCTGGAGTCGGCGGAGGCGTGGCCAAGATCGCAGGGACGCTGTTGGTCGGCCTTTTGGTACTCACCTGGGCTCTTCGCAAGCGCGACGCACTCTAAGAAGTGCTCGTCGAGCCGTTTTAGGTCAGTCGGTTGGTCGGTTCCGGGAAGCCGACACTTATGACGCCCCTCAAGTCATGTTCCATTCGTCATGAGCCTGCAAGTTGCTCGATGACCGGGCTGATGGCTTCGAGGTCATCACCGCCGAAAACGATGTACGAGATTCCATACCGTTCCCTGTGGTCCAGGAGAGTGTCGACGAGACTTTCGACCGGACCTATCAGCAAGTGCGGCGAGTTGCGGACTTGCTCCTGCGTGGTGTGCGATTCGGCGGCTAGTTTGGCCACGGCCTCGTCAATGTCGGGAGTGACCTCGACATGGTGTGCCACGATGCTCAATTCGATCTCATCGAACCGTTCTCCGGCTGTTTCCCTAATCCATTCGAGTTGGGCGTCGATTCTGTCACCCGACGTTCCGACAGCAGCCCCGAACTCGTTAAATCCGGCCATGCCTTTGGTCAGAGGGGAAATTCCCACTATGTCGGCCTCCTGTCCGGCGAGACGAAGCATCCGACGACCCGCACCAGCAATCAGCAGAGGGGGGTGCGGCCGCTGAATCGGGCGCGGACATGTCACCTGATGTAGCTGGTAGTACTCACCGGCAAAGCTGAAAGGCTCTCCGCTCCAGCATCCCTTAATCACAGCAATCGCCTCTTCGAAACGGTCGACCCGCGCTCGGGGTGGGTCGTATCGGATTCCGACGGCGTTGTACTGCTCCTCGATCCAGCCTGTGCCGATCCCCAGCTCGAACCGGCCGCCGGAAAGAACGTCGATGGTCGCAGTGTCCTTGGCAAGCAGCACCGGATGCCTGTAGTCGTTGGCCATAACCATTGGAGAAATGCGCAGACTTGAGATTTCGGCGGCTACGGCGAGCATTGGTAAAACGGCGAGGCGACGCCCGATGTGATCAGCCGACGAGATCACATCAAAACCACTGGCCTCTGCGTTTTGCACGGTGGCGACGAAGTCGTCTCTACCGGAACTGCCTCCAACGCTCAGTCCGAATCGAAATGGTCTGATGGTCACGGGTCCATCATCGTTTCCACTTTTTCGAATTTCATGAACCCGCCGGCGGCCCATGTGGGTGGTGGTTGGTCGTAGAGCTCGGTGGCATCCGAGTAACCGATATCGAGCAATGTGCCTTCCAGCGGACCCCTCAAGTAGCGAAACAGCTGGGCGACGTCGCGGTCGTCGCTCTTGGCGATGACACAATGTTGGTTGTATCCCCAATAGTCGCCGCGGTCGATCACCCTGATCCCAACTTCGATGCTGCTACGGGCGGCTCGCAGGCCGCCCGGTTCGGCTTCGAGAGCTTCTTCCGGATGAGTGCCGTACCCGATGCCGTGGTGAAACTGGTCCCCGGTGGTCACAATCACTGCGTTTTCGGCAATCTGGGCGACCTCGTCGATGTTGGGAAGGTCGCCAGGTTTGCCACCGGCAAGGTAAGGGTACCGCTCAACGAGCCGGCGATCAGTGACGCCACGACGTTTGGTCTCTGCGGCCCAGAAGTGACGCAGACTTCGCATGGCGTGGTCACCTCGCCACTCGTCGCGGAAATCGAGACCCGGACCCTGGATCCCCCACATGGAGTGGTCGGACGGGGAACCGCCAGCGGCGACGTCTCTTCGAGCGATCTCCATCTCCTCAGAAAATGCATGCAGCACGCTGATGGCGAGCACCGTGTCGGCGTCTGTATCAAGACAGGCGTTGACGGCCGCTGCCACATGTAAACCGCAGTCGGCGACGTTTACATGAGCGAAGCCAACGACACCCCCGTTGGCGAGAGTTCCACTCAGGTCCCAGCGGTGGGCATCATCGAGCACCCGGTGAGTCCTCGAGTGGCCGAGTTCGTCATGCTCGACCTGGTAGAGGACGTTGATCCTCTTCTGGAGCGTTGCGCGATCGAGGTCCATCGAATCACTCACCAAGACTCCCTCTCATTGGTCGCGGGACGATCGGTATTGCCATCTAATACTCGTCGTCTGCCCGCCGCTGCTTCGAAGGCTGGACCCGAGGCGGCTCGCCCGGCATCTTGGGGTAATGGGGAGGCCATGGGGCGTCCCCGATGCCGTTTTCCTCATCACGGACCACCCATTCCATCAGGGTGTCGATCTGTCCGTGCGAGTCATCGATGCCGGCGGTGAGGTCGCCGACCGATTCCCAACGATCCGCAAACCCACCAAGTGGGAAGTCTTCGATGGCGACATCGACCAACTCGTCCCAGGTGATCGGAGTCGATACGTAGCCGGTGGGCCGCACCCCGTACGCCGATGAGACCGTCTTGTCACGGGCGTTCTGGTTGTAGTCCACAAAGACACCCACCCTCTCCTCCTTCCACCACCTGGTGGTGACCAGGCCTTCCATTCTTCGCTCCAACTCGCGGGCGAAAGCAAGCACCGCCCTCCTCGTCTGAAAGAAGTCCCAGATGGGCTCGATGCGCATATATACATGCACTCCCCGGCTTCCCGAGGTCTTCGGCCAGCCAATGAGTCCCACCTCGTCGAGAAGCTCCTTCGCTCCCGCGGCAGCCTTCTTGACCTGATCGAAGGTGATCCCCGGCGTGGGGTCGAAGTCGAGTCGGAGCTCATCGGGGTGGTCGATGTCCTCGGCTCTGACCGGCCATGGGTGGAAATCGAGACAACCGAGTTGGGCCAGGCGGACCACGTCGGCTTCGCTGCGAGGCACGTTCATCCGCCCCGGTCGCTGCGAGGGAAACCTGATATCGACCGTCTCGAAGGGTGTGTTCTTCGACGCACGCTTGTGATAGATCGGATCGACCGTCACATCCTTCATATACCGCTTGAGCATCGTCGGCCGACCACTGATCCCCCGGACGGCCCCTTCGGCCACGCGAACGAAGTGCTCGACGACATCGAGCTTCGTCCACCCCTGCACGGGGAACACAATTCTCCCCGGGCTGCTGATCCGCACCTCCTCACCATCGACGATGACGGTGGTGTGGTCAGACATGTGAACCTAAGGTTGTGCTGGTCATGAACGGTCTGTGAACCTTAGGAAGGAGGTCCTCAGAGTGGACCTCGTCGAGAAGATCCACGATTCGGTAATCGGCAAGGACACTGCCGTGGAGACTCCCTTCGGCCTGCGCCGGGTCACTTACGCCGACTACACGGCGTCGGGCAGGTCTCTCTCTTTCATCGAGGACTACATCCGGGCCCAAGTGCTTCCCATGTACGCCAACACTCACACCGAAACCTCCGGAACCGGACTCCAGACGACACGATTCCGCGAGGACGCTCGTGACATCATCAAAAGGTGCATCGGCGCCAACAACGACGAGCACGCGGTTATCTTCGCCGGCAACGGGGCCACCGGTGCCGTTGATCGGCTCATTGGCATCCTCGGACTGCGAATACCCGACTCGCTCGAGCAGGAATACCATCTGGGTGACGCCATCCCGGCCAATCGCCACCCGGTGGTATTTGTCGGCCCCTACGAGCACCACTCCAACGAGCTTCCCTGGCGGGAGTCGATCGCCGACGTCGTCGAGATCAACGAGGACGCCGATGGTCAGATCGATCTGACCGAGCTTGAAGAACGTCTCGTCGAATACGCCGAGAGGCCGCTGAAGATCGGCTCGTTCTCGGCCGCGTCCAATGTGACCGGGATCATCTCCGACACATCCGCGATCTCGCTGCTCCTTCACAAACACGACGCCCTCAGCTTCTGGGACTTTGCCGCCTCGGCGCCCTACGTCGGGATCTCAATGGGATCTACCAAAGTCGACGACGGTGATTACAAGGACGCCATCTTCATCTCGCCGCACAAGCTCATCGGCGGACCTGGATCACCGGGTCTGCTGGTCGCTCGCCGCGACCTCCTGACCAACAAGGTTCCCGCGGTGCCTGGGGGAGGAACCGTCCAATACGTGTCACCAGATCACCACACTTACATCACCGACCAGGAGCATCGGGAGGAGGGCGGCACTCCCGCGATCATCGGCTCGATCCGAGCCGGGCTCGTCTTCAAACTCAAGGACGAGGTTGGCCCCGATCGGATCCGGGGACTCGAACACCACTTCATCCGACGGGCCATCGACTCGTGGAAGACCAATCCGAGTATCGACATTCTGGGCAACCCTGACGCCGAACGGCTCTCCATCGTCAGCTTTGTGATCAGGACCGAGGACAAGGTGCTCCATCACAACTACGTCGTCGCGCTGCTCAACGACCTATTCGGAATCCAAGCGCGCGGCGGGTGTTCATGTGCCGGTCCCTACGGACACCGTCTCCTCGGAATCGACCTCGAGACCAGCAGACGCTTCGAGGATGTCATCGCCACCGGCTGCGAGGTTCTCAAGCCGGGATGGGTGCGACTGAACTTCAACTATTTCATATCAGAGAGCGAATTCGATTACATCGTCGAGGCGGTCCACATGATTGGCTCCGATGGCTGGCGGCTGCTCCCCCTGTACACATACGAAGCGGAAAGCGGTATCTGGAGACACCGCGACGGGCTACCCAAACCCCCCAAGAGTCTGAAAGACGTCGACTTCGACGGCGCCGAGCCCGCTCCAGCGACCGTGTCGCTGGACGCCCTGGATGACTATATCGAGGAGGCCAAGAGGATCCTGAGTGAAGCACCACTCCTTGACGGGATCGGACAGCCCCTCCCCACCGAAGCAGAAGAGCTCAGGTGGTTTCCGACACCAACGGAGGTAGGCAAGTGATCAATCCCGCCGATAACCCGAGTGCCGAAGAGGTGTCCCGTTGGCATCGCACTTTCGCCCCGAGAGCGTTCAATCACACGTGGACATTGCTCGACGAAACCGAATTGACCCGGGAACAGGAAGAGGAGATGCTCGCCTCCACCTTCGCCCAGCGTCATCACTGGTACAACGTTGGAGAGCCGAAGAACTGGGCGGTCGCCGACTGGCAGGTGTCGAGAGTGGCTGCCGTGCTCGGCTACGCCGATCTCTCGCGACGGTTTGGCGAGAGATCGCTCGAGCTCGCCAAGGAGCACGACCTCGGACCTTTCTTGACGGGTTTCGCCCACGAGGCCATCGCACGTGCTGCGGCTGACGTCGACGATGTCGAGACCTTCACCGAGCATCTGGAGATGGCAAAGGCCGCCCTCCCCGACATCGAAGATGCCGAGGAGAGGGAAGTTCTCGCCGCCGACCTCACCGAAATGAGCGAGGGCTGAGCGGAGCGGAAGCGCCGGACATGACCGCTGCCGTCTTCTTGGGCCGGATCTGGTGAACCTCAGGTAGTACGGCCCGTATCCGGGCCGAACAGCCTCAGGCTCGGGTTCACGCCCTGATCAAGCGGGCTCGACACCGATCTCGGTCGCCTTCACCGAGAGCCAGACATCACTGTCGCCCTCCAGGCCAAGCGCGTCGACTGCAGCCGGCGTCACTTCGACGGCTAGCACCAGGGGTTCGCCTGTTTGCAATCGGACCCGGTCACCGAAGTGCTCGATCCGAACGATTGTGGTCTTCCACACATTGCGGGGGCTTCCTTCCGGCTGTTGGCGATGAACAGAGACCGCCCGGGGGTGAATCGTTGCGAGCACCGACCCGCCGATCGCGGTGTCCGCCACCTGCAGGACATGGGTGCCGACGGTGACAGTGCCGGATGACGCATTACCGGCCAACAGGTTGGATCCCGCCAAGTCGGCGATATAACGGGTCCGAGGTCGGAGACGTATGTCATCGGCACTTCCCACCTGAGTGATTCGTCCTTCCTCGATCACGTTGATCTCATCGGCGAGGAGGAATGCCTCTGTCGGGTCGTGTGTGATCAGCAGTCGAGGCCCCGGGAAATCGGAGAGATGATCGCCCAAGTCACGTCTGACTTCGACACGCGCGGTGGCGTCGAGAGCAGCCATGGGCTCGTCCAGAAGAAGCAGTCCTGGGTCGATGATCAAGGCCCTGGCCACCGCCACCTTCTGCGCTTGACCACCCGAGAGATCTCTCGCTTTGGTGGCGGCAATCTGAGCGAGACCGAGCCGTTCCAGCCAGGCCGAGGTCTTCGCCCCCACGACGTCCTGTTCCTTCTTCTGGCTCCTGACGCCGAAGGCGACGTTCTCAGCAACGGTGAGATGCCCGAACAGCAGATAGTCCTGGAAAACAACGCCGATCCCTCTCTCCTCCGGTGGGACGAAAACCCCTTCGGCCGGGTCATCGAGGACCCTGTTGCCGAGGACAATCCGACCCTCATCGATCGGAAGCAGTCCGGCGAGCGCCGCGACGGCCGTCGACTTTCCAGCGCCATTCGGACCGAGAAGCGCAACAGTCTTCCCGGCCTCGATGCGGATCGACATTTCAAGGGTGAAATCGTCGCCCCGCCTCACCTTGATGCTGGCGTCGAGGAGGCCCTGGGGGGTCATGAGGATCTCAGCCACCTGTCGCGGAGCAGCACGAGGATGGTAAGAGAGATCGCCACCATGAACAGACTCAGCGCGATAGCCGTGTCCCGGTTGCTCTCGAGGGCAACAAACACTGCTAGTGGAAGGGTCTGAGTCTCTCCCTGCAGATTCCCGGCGAAGGTCACAGTGGCGCCGAACTCGCCGACGGCGCGCGCCCAGGTCAAGATCATTCCGGCTGCCAGCGAAGGACCGATCATGGGAAGGGTGACCCGGCGAAACACCGTCCAGCGTCCGGCTCCCAGAGATGCAGCCGCACCCTCAAAACGGCTGTCCAGATTTCGGAGAGCGCCCTCCACAGTCAAGACCAGAAATGGCATCGACACGAAAGTCACAGCAACCACCACGCCCCAGATGGAGAAGGGCAGGACCAGTCCGGTCGCATCGTATAGAGGCCCACCCACGACTCCCCTTCGTCCCAAGGCGAACAGCAGCGCCGCACCGCCGACGACAGGGGGCAACACCAGGGGAAGCAGGACCAAGCCTCGAACAAAGGAGCGCCCTCGGAAATCCACTCGCGCCAGCATCCATGCCAAAGGCACCCCGACGATCGTGGAGATGATCACCGCCGCCACCGAAGCAACGGCGGACAGCACGAGTGCATCGACCACGACGTCGCTTGCCAGAAGACCGATCAAGTCGTTCCACGGAGTTCGGGCGAGAAGGCCGATCAGAGGAAGCAGAAAGAAGACAACGCCCAGTGCTCCGAGCACGACGAATGCGATCGGGGGTCTCGCTAGAGCAACTCGGGCCCGTTGTCGGGTCACGGCGCCACGAACCCATGTCCGGCAAGGATCGTCTGACCGATCTCGGACAGAACGAAATCAACGAAGGAGCGCGCGCCATCGCTGTTGGGGCCCTCCGCAAGCACAGCAATCGGATAGTCGGCCGCCATATTCACGGCATCCGGTATCGCAATGCCGTCGACCCGGCCTGGCACCGATCTCACATCCGTCACGTACACGATTCCTGCATCCAACTCGCCTGTCTCGATCTTTGTCAGCAAAGACCTCACATTTGGCGAACCTGTATCAACGATCGGATCGACTCCGGCACGAGCCAGCACTTGACGGGCCAGATCACCGCAGGGCACCGGTTGATCGCATAGACCGATGAAGAGTTTCTCGTTGCCGAAATCGTCAAGACCGGTCACGTGAGCGGGGTTACCCACCGGTACCGCGATCTGGAGAAACCCGCGCGCAAATACCCTGGGCTCTCCGTCCGAAAGACCCGCCTCAACGATCGGGGCCATCGTGTCCGCACTCGCCGATGCATACACATCTACCGGCGCACCCGCCAGGATCTGCTCTCGCAAGAGTGAACTTCCCCCAAGATTCAAAATCACATCAACTCCAGGGTTGGCAGCCTCAAACACAGACTCCAACTCAGCGAAGACATCGCTCAGGGATGAGGCCGCGGAAACACGAACCTGACCCGAGGGGTCCGAAGAGCCGCCGCAAGAGCCGAGCAGAAACCCAATGACGACCATTGTGGAGACAACGCGCAGTTGCCCATGTCTCAATCTTGGCGCAGCCACTGTAACGAGCCTATCGCCGACCTCCCCATTCGCATCCAGAACCACCCTACCCTGGCCCGATGGCCGTCATCCATCAGATAAGTGTCTCCGGACGGAGGTGTTCCGAAGACGTCGGTTGACACTGCCAAGATCGACAAGCGTGGAGTAGTCGGAGACCGCCAGGAGGACACGGTCCACCACGGGAGCCCAGACCAGGCCCTCTGTCTCTACTCGTTGGAGGTGATCGAGAGATTCAAGGCCGAAGGCCACCCCATCGAGCCAGGATTCGCCGGCGAGAACTTAACCATCTCGGGGTTGGACTGGTTCTCTATCGAACCGGGAGCCAGACTCGAGATCGGTCCAGATATTGAGGCTGAGGTCACCTTCTACGCAACGCCCTGTTCCAAGAACGCCCAGTGGTTTGTAAACGGCGACTTCACACGCATGCTGCAGAGCAGACACCCGGGCGAATCGAGGCTATATGCACGTGTCTTGAGGGGCGGAGCCTTGACGACAGGTGACGAGGTCCGGCTAGTCGGATAGCTGGGCGGCTAAAAAAGCGAGAGTCGCTGCCCAGGCCCTTTCGAATGCCTCCGGGTCGAAGGTGTCACCATCGGGCTCACAGAATCCATGTTTTGTCTTCGGATACCGGATGACCTCAACCGGCAGGGACTCGAGCCCCATGGTGGCCTCCATGAACGCGGCATCATCGTCGGTGATGAACTCGTCTTCCTCTGCCAGGTGAATGAGGTAGGACGATCTGGAGCCGGCGAAGTCGATCTGCTGGCTCCCGTAGAACGAAACTGCCGCGGCAACGAGGTCAGTGAGACGAACCGACGCCCACAATCCAAGCGACCCGCCCATACCGAAACCCACGACTCCGATCGGTCCCTGGGTCGATCTCTCATGGAGAAGCTTGGCCGACGTGAAGACCAGGGATGCCAACCGGTCGGGACTGGCCTCCCCGAGATGATCCAGGGCGTCTTGTTCCGACTCGGGCAGTTCCCCGAAGTTGATATCAGGAGCCAGGGCTGTGTACCCACGGTCGGCAAGCCCGTCGGCCAGGTCCTTCACCGAAGAGGTCAACCCCCAAAAGGAGTGGAGAATCAACACCCCTGGTCCGGGGCCGGCGTCACCCTGAACGAAATAGGCGAGATCGCGGACCACGAGGCAAACCTAGGCCAACATCTACCCTGCGGGTATGACGTCGGCAGTTGCACCTCTCAAGTATCGGCACTTCCGATCTTTGTGGGGAGCGTCTGTGTTCTCGGCGTCAGGCACGTTCATTCAGGCCGTGGCTGCCTCCTGGCTGATGTTCGAGCTGACTGGATCGAGTACCTGGGTTGGTTGGATGGTTGCGTCTGCCCTACTGCCGCTCTTCTTTCTGGCCCTCACGGCCGGCGCTCTGGCCGACATGTTCGACCGGACCAAGCTGATGCTGATCGCGCAGGGGATCATGGGGGGATCGGCGGTGGCAATGGCGGTCCTCACATACATGGATCTGATCAACCCGCCTCTGCTTCTGGGCCTCGGACTGCTACTCGGAACCGGTCTGGCCCTCAACATCCCGGCGTGGCAGGCGCTGGTTCCAGACTTGGTCCCGCGAGGACTTGTGGCATCGGCGGTCGCTCTCCAGTCGGTTGCCTTCAACGCTGCCCGGGCCGTCGGCCCGGCGGTGGGAGGGGTGATCATCGTCGCATTTGGGCCCGAGGCCGGATTCGCGATCAACGCCCTCACCTACGTCGCTGTGATAGTGGTACTCCTGGTAATCGGCCCCCAACTCGCCGTCCGCGAGCGTGAGACGGCATCCATGGGATCGGCAATAACTCTCGGAATCCGTTTCGCCCGATTCACACCCACCTTCCGCAACCTGCTCGCCCTGGTTGCGCTCTTTGCTCTCACTTCGGCCGTCGTCCAGGCCACCTTGCCAGTGCACACCGATCATCTCGGAGGAAGCGCAGCCATGTTCGGAGTGCTATTGGGGGCGATGGGCGTCGGCGCTCTGGTCGGCGCCTTTCTCCGGCCCAAGATTCTGAGGCGTCTCAAGGGGAACCTGGTCGCCTACACAATCACGCTTTTCGGCGTCTCGGGGATCATGCTCGGACTTGCCCCCAATCTCGTTGTGGCGACCGTGGCAATGGTTCTCATCGGAATCTTCTGGTTGCTGACACTCTCCACCCTCAACGCCAGCGCCCAACTGATGGCGCCAGAGTGGATCAGGGGGAGGGCGATGTCGCTCTACACGCTGGCGTTCGCCGGGATCCTGCCCGTCGGATCCATACTCTCCGGAATGGTCGCCGACCAAATCGGAACCAGCGGGTCGATTGTCGCATTCAGTTCCGGGGCATTGGTCATTGGTCTGATGAGCCCCCGATTCGGCGTGCCTCGCATCGATGACATCGACACCCCGGAGTTCACCCCGGAGCGCGTTGTTCAACCTCACAACGAAGCCAGCCTCGAAGGCGGACCGGTGATCGTCCTCAACACGTGGACAATCGACGAGACGGACTTTGCCGGCTTTACGGACATCATGAATGAGATCCGTCTTGTGCGGTTGAGCACGGGTGCTTACCGATGGCGTCTCTTCCGGAGCACAACAGACCCCACCCGACTGACCGAGTTGTTCGCTGTGGCGAGTTGGGAGGAGCACCTCGCCCAGCACACCCGGATCGACGATGCGTCGGCAGATCTGATCACCCGGGCCCGCTCATTCGACCGGGCCGATGGGCCGAAGACACGCCACCTCATCGCCATCGATGTCGAACGACCCCCCGACTTTGACGACTTGGTGGCCACCCACGAAGAGCTTCACCAGGTCGACGGGTCCATTCCGGTCCCCGATCAGGACGTCTGAGCGAACCTCATCTCCCTGCGGTACTTCATCCAGTCGGAACTGGTTGTCGACCAGAGGACGTCGGTAATGATCATCGCGGTCCCGATCACAACCAAACCGAGAACAGCCCATGTCGGCAACCCCGCCGCGACCGCACCGCCAATCAGGGCAAACGGAATGATCTTGGTGACAAGGGCCCCGGAAGCATGCATCCAAGCTCGACGACTCGCTGACACGTGGAGATAGCTCGCGTAGTCGATCTTCACGCCAGGTTGGGGCCGGGCCAGTGAGGCCACAAACCATCTGGTGAACCGGATACCGAGGATCTGGCCAACGATCAGGT
Organism: Acidobacteriota bacterium; assembly: GCA_004356805.1. Lineage (GTDB taxonomy): Bacteria > Actinomycetota > Acidimicrobiia > Spongiisociales > ZC4RG35 > SZUA-217. Next base: position 30,151 of record SMXW01000074.1, read on the forward strand.
GAGCAAGAGCGTGCGTCGAAACGAGGAGCCCTCCGAAACCGAGGTAGAAACTGACAACCGCCAGCAGGCCATCCAGGGAGTAGCTTGCGCCGACGAGACCCAGCCCGGCCCCCGTGCCGAGAAATGCGAGAGATGTCCCAACGCCTTTTGGCACCGTGAGAAGCGCCCATTGGGCGAAGGCAGTCTGGTCGATGGCCGCGATCCGATCGGCGTACCGGTCAACCAACTCGCCGTCTGTCTTCACCGTGGCTACAGCCGCCCAGAACCCGGATCCGGAAAGACTGTGCCCCGCCGCAACTTGCGCCTCGGCCGTGGCAAGAGCCCGTTCGATGCTCGACGACTCCATGACCACACGTTAGGTACCTTCAGGAGGGTGCAACCGGATTGCCCCCGTTGGGGTTCTAGCTGATGATGAAAGAGATTGGACACGCCCTTGCCTCCGATCTGGACGGGGCGTTTCCGACAGTGGTCGAGGAGATGGGAACGAAGATCTATTGGGGTCTCCGCCGTCTGTCCGGAAACCACCAGGAGGCGGAAGACTTGACCCAAGAGACGTTCATCAGGGCCTACCAGGCCCTCTCGGGCTACGACCGGGCTCGGATCAGAGGAATGAATCTACAGCCCTGGATGTGGACGATCGCCCTCAACCTTGGGCGCAACCACCTGAGAGACAGATCGAGACGACCGACTTATGTCGAGTTGATCGAGACGGGTAAACCCGACCCGGAATTGCCCGACGGACAGGCCTGGGACCGACGGCTCAGTCATCTCAACGGTCATCAGAAGACGGCCGTCGTACTCCGCCACGTCGTCGGAATGGGTATCGGCGACATCGCCGAATCAACAGGCCGACCCGAAGGCACAGTCAAAGCAGATATTCACCGGGGCCTGGCCCGGCTCAAGCAGATAATCGAGGAGGAAGCGTGAGCATCGAAACCGAACTTGCCGACCTGGTTGGCGGCTTACCCGACGGGATGACCGAAGATGTCGCCCTCGGCACTGGTCTGGCCGACGGCTACGACCTATACGAATCCGCCATCGGACATGTTGCCGTCACCTTCAACCCCAAGGGTGTGTCTTCGGTCGATATCGCCGACAAGGCGTTTGAAGACAGGTTTGTAGACAGGTTTGGCCGCAAGCTGATCCGCGCCGAACCGCCCTCGGCTTGGGGCCGGCACATTCCCGCAGCGATCGAGGCAGGAAGACCAGGGAAGCTGCCCGTCGACCTGCGTTCGGTTACCACATTTCAGGCCGACGTCTTGCATAGAACCGCCACGATTCCCAAAGGTGAGGTGCGTCCGTACGCGTGGCTCGCGCACGAAGTAGATCGCCCAGGAGCAGTACGGGCTGCTGGGTCGGCCGTCGCACGGAACCCGATTCCACTAATCATCCCCTGTCACAGGGTGGTCCGCACCGATGGGCATATCGGCAACTACTCGCTTGGTGGACCGGGCATCAAGCACGATCTGCTGGAACACGAAGGTGCACATCCTGATTGGCTGGAAGGCCTCGCCTCAAAGCACATCCGCCTTCAGGGAAACACATCAACGAAGATCTACTGTCACCCGACTTGTCACGCCATCAGACGCTCCAAACCGGAGAACGTGGTCGACTTCCGCTCCCTCGACGAGGCGAAGAACTCGGGGTTCCGGGCATGCGAACTCTGTCGGCCATGCTGATCGAGTCGACCGACAAAAGAGTGGGTCGCACCCGGAACAGTGACGCTCCCGATGCCGAGACAGGGTTGTGTAAATACGCGCTTTGGACCACGTAAGGTCGGAGCATGATCCGTCTGCGCTGGAATCGGATCCCGGAGGGAACGATCGAGTTGGCGGGAAATTCGGTGAGTCTCGCCAGCAGGGAATTCGCATTGTGGGTAAGAACCCGATGGTTCACCATCGGGGTTACCTATCGCCGACCAGCTCGGATTGAGGTGGCCGGCAATGCGAAGGCCCGATTAGCCGTTCGGGATCACATGATGTACGCCAGGATCGCCGCGGTGGCCCTGCTTCTCGCGGCCGTAGCCAGGAGGTTGATTGATGACAAGTGACAACGAGGGAGACATCCCCAACGCTGCCGAACCGACTGCCGATGCGCTAACGGCTGTCTTCGGTGAAGCCGCACCAAGCACAGTCTTCTCTGAGCCAATACAGGTCGGCGACGACTTCGTCATCACTGCCGTGGCTTGGGAGCGTGCCGGCGGATTCGGGTTTGGTGGTGGCGAAGGCACCAACGACGGTGACAGCGGGCGTGGATCTGGTGGAGGCGGTGGCGGGTGGTCGCAGGGCAGGCCCGTGGCGGTGATCAGGATCACCCCGGCCGGGGTAGAGGTCAAACCTGTCATCGACATCACAAAAATCGGCTTGACACTGCTGCTTGGGATATTGGGTGTTTGGCGCGCCTTCCGCAAGGAGAGCAGCTCCCGGTGAGAGTGCCGCAATCGAGACCTTCCAAGAGAAGACCACATCTACGGCCTCTGCTACTCCGTCGGAGCAGACCGGTTTCAGCCAGAACTCGCTCTGCATCGTCGACTAGTAAGACCTAGCGCCGGCCGGAATCAATCGCCGTTATCCGGTTGGCCTGGCCGAACCATGACCGGTGACGAGGCACCGAGTCTGACACCGGCCGATTCGCAGGCGATCGGCGCCCAGATGTAGGGGATAGGCTCGCTTCTATGCCCGAGATCATTACCTGGCCGGACAAAGTGACGATCCCATTTGAGGATGAGGTCAACCTTCTGGCGGCGCTTGTCGAGGGGGGCATCCCCATCGCCCACGTCTGCGGCGGCAAGGCACGGTGCTCCACCTGCAGAGTGAAGATCGTCGAAGGACTGGCGGGTCTGTCGCCACGCACCGAGAAGGAATCGGCGATGGCCGACAGACTCGATTTTCCCGACGAAATACGACTCGCCTGTCAGACCAGTGCATCAGAGTCAGTGAGCCTGGGCAGACTAGTGCTGGATAAGACTGACATTGCACTATCCACCCAAATCGGGAAGAACACGTTCACGGGTCCGGTCGGTAGAGAGGTCGACGTTGCCGTGATGTTCACCGACGTCGTCGGATACACCAAAATGGCGGATGCTCTCCCCGCTTACGACATCGTCCATCTGCTGAATCGGTTCTTCCGCAACGTCAGCGCGGAGGTCGAGTCGAACTCGGGTCGCGTCGACAACTACATGGGCGACGCCGTTCTCGCTCTGTTCGGTGTCGACGGGGAGCCAAAGCCGGCCCTGTCAGCGATTCGATCGGGTCTCGGCGTTCTCCAAGTGGCCAGAGACCTCTCCCACTACGTGGAGCGGATATACGGGATGAGTTTCAAGGTCCGGGTAGGGGTCGACTACGGCCGGGTGGTGTTCGGCCTGATGGGGGCCGAGTCGTCGGCTCGGGAGACGGCGATCGGTGACACGGTCAACGTGGCCAGTCGTCTTGAAGCGGCTAACAAGGAGACCGGAACCAACATGCTCGTCTCGGACATCGTCTACAAGGACTGTGCCCCCGAGGTCGACTTCGGCCAAAGCTTCGATCTCGACCTCCGCGGCAAAACCGGGCTCGTCGCGGCCCATGAGGTGATCGGGTTGAAAAACGAAGATGGCCTCTGACGGAATCAGCACCCTAGATCCTTACGAACCGAACTTCGGAGGACCTCCCAGCAGAAGCCGAGCCGCAGAGTGAGCGTCCAGGTCCATACCCGCAGGGAAAAGCACATAGTCCCGCTTGATAGGCGACCTGGGGAAGTACCGAAGAGGGGACGCCAAACCGCTGTCCAATAGTTCGTCGTGAACTTCGACGGGCACCTTGAACGCGAGGCCGACCGGCGTCAGAGATGCAACGATGACACCATTGCGGTACACAGCCGCACCGGAAAAGAAGTGGCGACACTCAAGAGCACCGATTCTCTGGTCAGCGATGATCCACTGATCGGCGAGCTCCTTCAGTTGAGTCAAGTAGGGCTCAGCCATCACAATCGTTTCAACAGCCGTTGGTCAGCGGCACACCCGTGGCAAGTCTGGTCAGCCTGCGGCGTCGCCCTCCAAGGGAAGCCCGGCCGATTCCCAGTCGGCAAGGCCACCCGCGTACCGGCGGACGTTGGTGTACCCATTTTCGACCAGACCCCGGTAGGCAAACTGACTGGCGACGCAGTCCACATTTGAGCAATAGACAACTATCTCGTCATCGACGTCGAGACCAGCCAGAGCATCCTCAACAGAGTGGAAGTGAAGTGACCCGGGTATGTGCAGAGCACGGAACGCCCAATCGTGGAGTGTCATGACAAGCTTGAACTCGTCATCGCGATCGAGTTTGGCTTTCAGTTCTTCTCGGTCGATCGTCTTGATGTCCATGGGTGGCGTCCTTCCGTTCCTAAGTCGACTCAGACTAGAGATGTTGACGATTCAGACCTCACGGACCCAAAGGCATGAATGGGGCGGCTCGGACTGGTTGTGGCTCACATCTTCTCGGAGGAAGGGCGCTAATGCCATCGGATCGGACGAGCCGGATCTGGTTGATCGGATAATCAGGTGGGTCTGATATCACGGTGTTGGGTAATTCCGCCCAGTTGAACATCAGTACCAGTGGCGGCGCCGACGTCAAATCCGGGTAATCGACGAAGACCTAACTGACATCATCGGCTGCACTTGGCTCCGATAGGGCGCTGGCCGGTGATGAGCGCTGATGTCGCCGGGTAGGGTCAAATCATGGGTATCGAAGCATTGCGTACCGATGACAGCCGGTTTGTCGACCTTCCCGACTGGCCTTACTCACCTCAGTATGTGGAGGATCTTCACGGCTATGAGGGCCTGCGAATGCACTACATCGACGAGGGGCCTGTCGACGCCGAAGTGATTCTGTGTCTGCACGGTGAGCCGACATGGGGGTATCTGTTTCGGCGCATGATCCCGGTCTTCCTTGAAGCAGACTATCGGGTGGTAGCGCCTGACTATTTCGGTTTCGGACGGTCGGACAAGCCGGTCGACGACGCCGTGTACACCTTCGACTTCCACAGGGACGCCCTCTTGGCCCTCATCGAGCGTCTCGACCTCTCCCAGATCACACTTGTCGTCCAGGACTGGGGAGGACTTCTCGGTCTCACGCTCCCTGTCGCATTTCCGGACCGGATCTCGGGCCTGCTGATCATGAACACGGCCTTCGCCATCGGAGTCGAACCAACCGAAGGGTTCATTGCCTGGCGTGACTTTGTAGCCAACAAGCCCGACTTTGAGGTAGGTCGACTGATGGCAAGAAGCGTGCCCCATCTCAGTCCCGAAGAAACCGCAGCCTACGATGCGCCGTTCCCCAATCCCGAGCACCAAGCAGGCGTCAGGACATTTCCGGCGTTGGTCCCTACCGACCCGTCGATGGACGGCGTCGAAGTGTCCCGTCGAGCCGTCAGTTGGTGGTCCGAGCAGTTCGACGGTCGTTCCTTCATGGCGATCGGCATGCAGGACCCTGTTCTGGGCCCGCCGGTCATGGAACGTGTCCACACAGCCATTCGCAACTGCCCAGAACCGATGCGAGTCGAAGAGGCCGGCCACTTCGTACAGGAGTGGGGTGAGCCAATCGCCAGAGCAGCTCTCGACTCTTGGGCTGATTGACCGACCGGCAACGTCACTCACTCAATCCGACATACGCCGGCTACCAACAAGCGATAGCGCTATCTCTTCATCCGCCACAGATCAACGCCCAACCGAGTGCCGATGTATCCTCGCCGCCGATGTCGGAATCACCTTCAACTGAACAGCTAGCGGTCAACACAATCAAAGCCCTGGCGATGGACGCGGTCCAGAAGGCCAACGCCGGTCATCCGGGAATGCCAATGGGAATGGCCGACATTGCGGTCACCCTCTGGTCGAGGTTCATCAACGTCGACCCCGACGACCCCGAATGGCCTGACCGTGACAGGTTCGTGCTCTCCAACGGACACGGGTCGATGCTTCTGTACTCCATCCTCCATCTTTCCGGGTTCGGGCTGTCCCTCGACGATCTCCGCGACTTCCGACAGTGGGGTAGCCACACCGCGGGGCACCCCGAGATCGATCACAAGCTGGGTATCGAGACGACGACCGGGCCCCTTGGTCAGGGATTCGCCACGGGTGTCGGAATGGCGATCGCCGAGACTCACCTCCGCAGTCGTCTCGGTGCTGACCTTGTCGACCACCGGACCTACGGATTCGTGTCAGACGGTGACCTCATGGAGGGCATCAGCTCGGAAGCCGGCTCAATGGCAGGCCACTTCGGGCTCGGTCGCCTGATCTACCTATACGACGACAACCAGATCTCAATCGATGGCTCAACCGAGATAACCTACAGTGAGGACGTCGCCCAAAGGTTCTCGGCGCTGGGGTGGCACACCATCAGAGTCGACGGTCACGACCGGGAGGCCATAGGCCAGGCCATCAAGGAGTCCCTCTCTGAGGAGGACCGCCCCTCCCTGATCATCTGCCGCACTCACATCGCTCACGGTGCCCCCAATCTCCAGGACACCTCGGCCGCTCATGGGCAGCCACTTGGGCACGATGAGATCAAGATGACCAAGGAGGCGATGGGCTATCCCATCGACCCTGACTTCTGGGTTGACGACTCGGTTTATGACTTCTTCAGAACCGCCATGGACCGGGGTCGCACCGCACACGAGGAGTGGGGTCGGCAGTTTGACGAAGCCAGCCAGAACCAGCGGACCCTCTGGCATGCTCTCCATTCCACCTCTGAGGTGAGCCTCGACGGGCCAGGATTCGAGGTCGGCGAGAAGGTGGCATCTCGGGCTTCGTCCGGGGGGTTGTTCGCAGAGATCGCAGAGAAGGTACCCGGATTCATCGGAGGCGCCGCCGACCTTGCCGGATCCACCAAGACCGTCATCGACTCATCCCGACTCTTCTCGAAAGATGACCGGGCCGCCCGCGATATCCCCTTCGGAATCCGCGAGCACAGCATGGGAGCCGTGGTGAACGGGCTAGCGATACACGGTGGACTCAGACCTTACGGAGCCACCTTCTTCATCTTCAGTGACTACATGCGTCCCGCAGTTCGCCTCTCGGCGCTGATGAGCGTGCCCTCAATCTGGGTTTGGACACACGACTCGATATTCCTGGGAGAGGACGGTCCGACGCACCAACCGATCGAGCATCTTGCATCACTTCGGGCCATGCCCAACCTCTGGGTTATTCGCCCCGCCGACGCCAACGAGACGATCGAGGCCTGGGAGATTGCCCTCAACCGCCACGACGGTCCCGTGGCCCTCGCGCTCACCCGTCAAGGTCTTCCCACACTGGAGCCACACCCAGGGGGAGTCGGCAAGGGCGGATACGTCGTGCGTGAAGGCAATGACGTGACTCTGATAGCCACCGGATCGGAGGTGCCGCTGATACTCGATGCCGCTGATCTACTCACCAAGGAAGGCGTTGCAGCCCGGGTGGTGAGCCTGCCCTGCTGGGAACTCTTCTTCGAACAATCCAGCGAATACCGATCCGAGGTTCTCGGTCCTGCCCCGAGGGTATCTGTCGAAGCCGGATCGACGTTCGGCTGGAGTGCAATCGTGGGATTGGATGGACTCAGCATCGGGATCGATCACTTCGGTGCGTCGGCTCCTGCCGACGACCTGGCCGACCACTTCGGATTCACTCCTGAGGTTGTGGCAGCCCGGGTCCGGGCTCACCTCACTACCTGAGTCGTGAGCCGACGGGCAAACGCCGTGGTTGTCGGTGCAGGCATCGCCGGCGTTTCGGCCGCATTTCACCTCGCTGTCAGACAGGGGGTGAAGGACGTTGTGATGGTGGACCCGAGGCCGCCTTTGACTCTCACCTCGGACAAGTCGACCGAGTGCTACCGGAACTGGTGGCCCAACGAGCCGATGGTCGGACTCATGAACCGCTCGATAGACCTTCTCGAGGAGATGGCCGAAGAGTCATCCGACGTGTTCGGCTTGAGCAAACGCGGATACTTGTTCGTCACATCCGACGCCGAGCGATTGCAGACAATGGTCGATGAGGCGCACATCACATCGGGGTTCTCGGCCGGACCCGTGAGACAGCATCCCGGCTCTGTGCCCTATGGGGATGCGGACGACGGTGTCGACATCCTTGGACCCGCTGAGCTTGGCGAGCATTTTCCGTATATCACCGACAAGGCTGTTGGAGCAGTTCACGTCCGGCGCGCCGGCTGGTTCAGCGCCCAGCAGTTGGGAACATGGATGGTGGAGCAGGCGAGGGACCACGGTGCCGAGTTGGTTTCCGCCGAGGTCGTCGACATTCACGTCGAATCGGAGCAGATCGTTGATGTGTCCTTGAGCGACGGGTCATCCATCGCCACCGACACGGTGATAGCTGCGGCGGGGCCCCTGTCCGCGCCGTTGGCCTCCTTGGCAGGTGTCGAGCTCCCTCTGTACTCCGAGCTTCATCTGAAGGTGGCCTTCAGGGACCACCTGGGTGTCATCCCAAAAGAAGCACCAATGATCATCTGGAGTGACCCACAGCGAATCGATTGGAGTGACGAGGAGCGAGCAGAGTTGGGGCGCATGGGTCGGAGCGACATCCTCGGGGAGATGCCCATCTACTGCCACGGACGGCCCGAAGGCGGAGCGGAGTCGCCGTACTTCCTAGCTCTGTGGCAGTACCACCACGAGATCCTCGAGCCAACCTGGCCGCTACACGAGGACCCTCTCTACCCCGAGGTGGTCATGCGCGGGTTGACCACCATGGTTCCCGGGTTGGCCCCGTATCTCGATGGGCTGCCCGAATCGATCGTCGACGGCGGCTACTACACCAAAACACGAGAGAACCGGCCTCTGATCGGACCTTGCGGTCCTGAAGGCTTTCACGTCGTCGCCGGACTCTCGGGATTCGGCGTGATGGTCGCTGCCGGAGCAGGAGACCTAGTGGCTCGTCACGTCACCGGGCGTCCCCTCCCCGATTACGCCGACTCGTTCCTACTAAGCCGTTACGACAACCCCAACTACATGGCAGGTGTGCAGGCCCCGGAGCATTCGGGTCAGCTGTAGGAATCGAGCTGGAGCTGGATAACAGACGCAATCAGCTCGAAGTCAGGGTCAATGGTCAAGACACTCGATCCGGAACGGATCGCCATAGCGGCATCAGACGGTCGACTGTGCCAGAGACGGTGACGCCCGCCGATCGACAGACTCGGAAGATGGCCGCCGCGGCCCAAAATCGGCGGCCGGCTCTATGGGTGTCCAGTGAAACGAGGTCAGCACAGACTCGAGAATCTGAGGGTTCTCGGCAGACCGCGCGCCGGCAAGAACCTCCATCAGAACCGGCTCGGAGACGACAAGGATCCGGAGATTCCCAACCACTGGGGCGTCTATTTCGCCGTCGATGACACCGCCGGCGTAATGGAGACAGCTGAGGCCAATGGCGGCCATGTGACCTATGGCCCGTGGGACATACCTGACGTGGGGGTGTTTGCAGGCCTGGCCGACCCGTACGGAGCCAGCTTCACGGTGATTCAAATGGCACAGCCGGTGGACCGATTCGCTCAACTACACCTGGAATGAGCGCCCATGGCTCTTCATAACGGCGTATATTCCATCTGGAAACGACCGAAAGGAGACAAATGTCGTTCTGGGACAGCCTGGTGGACCGTCTGCAGGAATTTGGAGAGACGGTGATCGAGTGGACCATCCTGCTTGGAATAACCCTTGTCGTGCTCGTGATTGGGCGCTGGATTATCGGGCTCATTCGAAAGGCGATCGAAGTGATTCTCGGCGCTACGGCGCTAGACGGAATTTGGAAGCGTTCCGGGGTGGCAAAAGTCCTGGAAGAGGGGGATCAAACACCCGCATCGATCGTGGCGACCGTCGTTTATGCGTACCTGATGGTCGGACTGTTCATGACCGCGGCGCGGATACTCGAACTGGCAACAATCGAAGCGCTGCTCATACGTCTACTGGCATGGATACCGCTTCTGCTCCTTGCAGCCACGATTGTCATAATCGGTGCCGCGGCAGGTAGTTGGGCCGCAGGCCTGGTGAAGCCTTTCGCCGACGAGCAGCACGTACCCTGGCTGACATATGTGGTTCACGTTGGCGTGATCCTCTTCGGTCTGCTGTTCGCCATGGACCTCCTGCGAGTCACTTTCGCCGAAGACGTCGTGAAGATTGTCATCGCCTCGACAACAATCGCCCTAGCCATCGCTTTCGGAGTCGGCGGAATCGACGCCGCCAAGAAGTGGTGGGCCAAGTACGGGAGCCCGGCAGACTCGGATTCGGATCGCGGTTCTACCAACTTCTGACAAATGAGGGTGGGTGATGCGTGTCCAACCACGCATCACCCCACTCATCGCCTAGGAGAACATGGTCTCGGGGCGCTCCTGAAGAACTTCATCGATGTAGATATCGAGCTTCTCGTTGTAGAAGGCCACGAGACCCGCCACTTTCTGAGACTCGGGAAGCGGTGTGTCGTAACCCCATACGACGTTGTCGTGGGCCTCGCCATCAACTGTTACCGACCAGTACCGAGCCGTCCCCTTGTAGGGGCAAGCCGTGGACAGATCGGTCGGTGTGAGAAGGTCCATCCGCACGTCGGTTTTGGGTAAGTAGTAGCGAACCGGAAGACCGGTCTCGAATAGGAAAGAAGCGTTCGTCGAGTCGGCGACGGTTACGCCCTCGATCTCAACCCTCACCCGGCGACTGGAAGGAAGGATGTCCAGTCTCGTGTTTGGGTCACGAGGGTGCACATAGACTTCCTCGTCTTCCTCGAACCAATGGTCCATCGTCTTCCAAACAAATGCGTAGTGGCCGGCGAGCTCGGGGAGCTTTGGATCGAGATAGGCGTAAGCGGTCCCCTCTCCGTTGCCGGCCTTGACCAGGTATTGGGTGGCCTCACCCCGACTCGGGCTTCGCCGAGTCTCACCAGTCTCAACCAGCAGCTCAGTCTTGACGTCGGCTTCGGGGAAGTAATAGGTCGGGTAGTAAGGGACCTCCCAGACCAATAACGGCGAGGTCGTGTCAACCACCACCTCGCCCCCGAGTATCGCTCGGACACGCTTTTCGCCTTGCTCGGTGCGAACTCGTCCTCGGTCAGACATCCCAAAACCTCAAAATGTTGATGATCCTGCCCATTGGACAACGCCTACCCCGAGGCAATGATTCCGCTAGTGGTCTGTCGCACAAATGGTGTGCGTGTGTCTCCGAGGCATCGGTGTTCGATCCGCAAGGACGCACAACGAAGCCGCACCTGTTCGTGCGGCAAGGCGGAGGACGCAGCGGACGACATCGAGGGCCGGAGAGACGCCGCAATCATTTGTAAAGCGGACCACTAGTAAACGACGACGGTGTCGAGTGGGAGATCGAGCGCCAACTGTCGACTTTCCCAGTACTCGCCAAAACGCGATCGAAGCGACTCCGGGTTCTCGGCGTAGATCCGACGTCCCAGGATCTCAGCAGCGAGTTGCAGCTCAGCCCGTCTCTGGGTTACCAAAGCCGAGAAGAGTGACCGCTCCCGTGGACTCGGGCACATGTTTGGACGTTCATGGATCAGCGACAGGAGTTCCGCCAAGTCGTGGTCCTCTCCGAGAAGAAGCCCAAGCCGATCGAGGGTCAGCGCCATGCCCACCACGACCTCCGGCCAAAGCGGCACGAGAAACTCCATCTGATAGCGCAGGTACTTGGCACGCTTGCGCCAGAGGTGGAAGTTGACCACGGTCGGCTGCCTATACGCGGTGACCATCTCGGTGCGCCCGCGCCCGTAGGTATCTTGCAAACCAGACTGGATTGACTTGAACCTGTCCCTTATCCCGAGCCCATAGACCTTTCGAGCGTCGGGCTCGGTGGGCCAGGCGGAGTACCGGTGGTACGCCCGTTCCAGATCCCTGACGACCCCCCCGATGAGATTCGGATCTTCCAAAGCCCGAATCTCGATTACATCACGACGCTGTGTGAGACGTGAGATCAGGTCCTCGAACATGCCATCGGCGAGCATCTCTCCGTACAGATCTTCGACCACCGAGGCTGCCTTGACCACCGCCGCTGAAGACCGGATCTCGCTTGTCCGGCGGCCCGTATCGCGTAACGATTTGTCCTCATAACTGTAGACCTTGTCGGTGAGCTCGCCCCTGACGAGGCGAAGCAACGATCGAACCCTCTTGATCGCCTTCCTCGAATCGTGGACTGCGTTGCTGAACTGATCCTCACCGTCGAAGAAACCGCTCGCACCTAGTTCCAACTGCTCCATGGCGACTCTCTTCACACCAACCCCAAGTGGCTCGGCTTGTCCAAGCTGCACTTTCGAGTCGAAGGACGTCAATCCCGGATCAGTCAATGAATAGGTGGCCAGAGTGGTCACGCGGCCAGCGTAATGTCACCCCTAATGAGATCAGCGGGTCTTCTTCCCTACCGAATCGACAGCGGGCTCGAAGTGATGATCGCCCATCCCGGCGGGCCGTTCTTTGCAGGACGGGACAACGGTGCCTGGTCGATTGTCAAGGGCGTGGTCAAGCGGGGCGAGGATGATGAACAAGCGGCCATCAGGGAGTTCGAGGAAGAGACCGGCTGGCCGGCGCCAACCGGCGACTGGTTGTCTTTAGGTGAGACAGTTCTCCGCTCTCGCAAAGTGGTCGTGGCATGGGCGGTAGCCGGTGACTTTGACCCGACCGCCCTGGTCCCTGGGATGTTCCAAATGCATGGTCGCTCCTATCCTGAGATCGACCGTGTGGAATGGATGACTCCCATCGTGGCGAGAACCAAGCTCGGCGATGCCCAAGGAGTGTTCCTTGATCGACTAGAAACCCACTTGGGTTTGAATAGTCGTGAATGAGGAGCCCGATGAGTGAAATGCCCCACAATGAAGCCGAGTGGCGAGACAAGCTGACATCCGATCAGTACCAGGTGCTGCGGCAGGGCAGTACCGAGAGAGCCTTCACCGGCGAGTACTGGGATACCAAGACTCAGGGGACTTATCGGTGCGCCGGTTGTGGAGAGGAGCTCTTCTCCAGCGACACCAAGTTCGAGTCAGCATCGGGCTGGCCGAGTTTCTCTGAGCCACTCGACCCCAACACGATCGAAGAGAAAGAGGACAAGACCTTTGGAATGGTCCGAACAGAGATCAAATGCGCCAAATGTGGCGGGCATCTCGGGCACGTGTTCGACGACGGCCCCGATCCGACTGGTCTGCGATATTGCATCAACTCGGCCTCACTCGATATGGACCAAGCGGAGGCGAGCGAATAGGCGATGGGCGGCTAACCCCGCACCTGATTCATCACGAAGATCATTTCGACGTCGTGCACGCCTGTCGGTAGATCTGCGACCGCAAGCTTGCCCTCGAGAAGACTCACCGACTCGGTGAGTTGGACGTCCAATCGCTCGAGAATTCGCCGCACCGGTCGGTTGTCGGGAACGACCACGAAACAGAAGGCTTCCACACCGTCGGAGCGTGCGATCGCGGTCAGGGCCTCGAATAGCAACGTCCCCAGGCCCCGATATTGAAATTCATCGATGACGGTGACGGCTATCTCGGCACAACCAATCTCGGGAATCCGGATGTAGCGTCCGACGCCGGCGACTTCGCCGTCGACCACCGCTCCCCAGGCAACGTGGTTTCTTTGATCGACATTTGTGAGGTACTCCAACTCACTGTGGCTGAGATGACTCAGCCCCCGGCCAAACCGGGTATAGCGGCTTTCGACTGAGAGATGGTCGAGACCCTCCTCGACAAGATCACTGTCCTCGGCGGTCAGAGGACTCAGAAGCGCTTCTGAGCCGTCCCGAAGCCGGATCGTCAAACGGGGACGATCGTCAGGAATCTCGACGGGCATGGTGGTGAGCCATTGAAGTCGCAATGGCATTCCACGGCACATCGACGCTGCAGGGGTAACTTCATATCAATGGCTAGGCAACGGCTGGCAACAGCCACATCGAGGTTTGGGTCGGGCAGGCGTGAATCACATGACGCCACTCCGTTCTACGAGCGATTCGGTCCACCGGTCATATCCGGGGACGAGCGAGTCGAGCCAGCATCCGTCCTCGACCGTCTGTTTCACGGCGACGCAAGAGAAATGACCGACGAACAGGTTGCCGACCGATCAGTTGCTCTACTGGTCACATCCCCGCCCTACTTCGTAGGCAAGGAATACGAGATGGACATCGCCGCAGGGCACATCCCATCGAACTACGTCGAGTATCTCGAGATGCTTCGAGACGTGTTCGCAGTATCTCTCCGCAAGCTCGAACCGGGCGGTCGCATGGCCATCAACATTGCCAACCTCGGGCGAAAGCCCTACCGCTCGCTTTCCGCCGACATGGTCTCCATCCTCCAGGACGACCTGGGAATGCTTCTCAGAGGTGAGGTCATCTGGCAGAAGGCCAAAGGTGCAAGTGGAAGTTGTGCGTGGGGCTCGTACCGGTCACCCCACAACCCGGTTCTACGAGATGTCTCGGAGAGAGTGATCATCGCCTCAAAAGGTCGATTCGATCGAGCGGTCAAAAGGGCGAAACGGAAAGCGGAAGGTCTTCCTCACAAGGCAACGATCGAAACCGACGAGTTCCTCGAGGCCACGATCGACATCTGGGAGATCCCGCCGGAGAGCGCCACCAAGGTGGGACACCCTGCCCCGTTCCCAATAGCACTGCCCCGTCGGCTGATCGAGCTGTACACCTACAGAGGCGACCTCGTGCTCGACCCTTTCCTTGGGTCTGGCACCACCGCGGTGGCAGCGGCCATCGCGGGACGGCACTATGTCGGCTTCGATACCGAGGCCGACTACGTTCACCTCGCCGAGGAGCGCCTTAGAACCGAGGTCGAACCTTGACGCTCAAAGTTCTGGTCGTATGCGCCGGCAACATCTGCAGATCCCCGTCGGCAGAAGCGGCGATCAACGAGGCGGCCCTGGCTCGTGGAGTCGATGTGCATGTCGATTCGGCCGGAACCGGGTGGTGGAACATCGGTGAGCAGCCCAACGACCAGGTGATTGCCGCCGGGAACCGAGCCGGGCTCAACATCGAGGGTCGGGCCCGAAAGGTGAACATTCTCGATTTCGATCGTCACGACGTGATCCTGGCTATGGATCGGTCCAATCTCCGGGACCTCATGGCGATGACCCCCTCCCTGGAGGCACGCGCCAAGATGCGCCTGTTCCGAACCTACGACACCACTTCAACCGAGGAAGAGATTCCCGACCCCTACGGCCGACCCGATGACATCTACGACGAGATGATCAAACTTGTTCGTTCCGCCGCGGAAGGATTTGTGGAGTCGCTCGTGTCAAACGGCGTGAAGAACCCGGTGACCCTCGAGTAGAAATTCGAGCGCCATCCCTTTCGGGTCGTCACTGGCCAATAGTCCCGAGTAGGCCAAACTCGAACCGTTGAAGGACGTGCTGTTCCAATAGGTGTTGGATCGGTCGATGTCAGACCAGGACGCCACATAGAGATACGGCTCCGGATTCCCTCCATCCCCCGGTGAGGCCCCGAAACTGGCCCGCTGCGCCTTCTCGTAGTCGCCTAACTCGGTGGCCGAGTCAAGGTGCTCGGGCCAAATCTGCACCTCGGAGACGTCATCGCCTTCGACACCGTGGGTTCTCAACTCGTTGAGAACGTCGAAGCCGAACTCGAACCAGGCTCCGATGGCGAGGCTCGCATCCTGGCTCACCGAGAGTGGGGCGTCGGGATCAGATGCCGTCAGTGGATCGTGAAAGTCGGCGAACCACTCGACCTGGTAGTCGTTGCCAAAGAACTCGGCAGCCTCACGAATGGTGGTTATGGCTTGGGTGGCGACGTTGCCATCCTGCTCATGAACGAGTTGGTCACCTTCGATCCGGGCAACGCGGCCATCGAACTCCGGCGTGCCAAACCCACCCGGCGTATGGCGGAGCCCCATCCGCCCCATCGCCTTATAGCGGGCTGGGCTCAGGGCGAAGAAGGCCAGCTGATGAAGAGAGTTTCTCGTCTCGGCGAGACCAGATGGCAGTTGCTTCAGCGTCATGATTTCGTTTCCTCCTTGACAGGCTTGCGCCAGAACGTTGCTAGTTGACCTGCGGCGGCCAGGATCCCGGCACCAAAGATGCCTGCACCGATCGCTCCGGACAGCGCCTCGTCGATCTCCAAAGCAGCGTCCACCGAAGCCGACCCTGGTCCCATGATCGCCAGGGCAAGGGCTATGACGGCGAGTGTTGCCACGTATTCGTAGCCCTCATCAGGCCGGTGAAACACAAAGAAACCGACAAAGCGGTGAATCGACCAGAAGGCCACGAACATCGTCGCGGCAAGACCGGCGGCGGCCACCGACGTGAGTAAACCGGCGATCAGGGCTAGCCCAACGGTGATCTCCATCGCCGCCGAGATGAATGCGTTCAGGTGTGGGGCCTTGAATCCCACCTTCGCAAACCAGTTGGCCGTGCCCTCCAGGCTTCGGCCGTGGTTGATGCCGTGGGCGATGATCACGATCCCTGCCCACAACCTCAGTATCAGGAGGGCGATATCGATTTTGCTCATGTGTCCTTCGCCGGGAACCGTCATAGAGATAAATGTCGCTCGCCCGTCCTTTTATGCCCAACTGCCAAGGGTTGGACAAACCCAACCATCGACACTTCGCGTTCCCAACGCGAAAGGTGGGCTGTCCCGGGGGACAGCCCACCCTTTGTGTTCGGATCGGAGGATGGTGTCAGGAAGAGACTTGAACCAGCTCCCGAATCCGAATCGCCTGGAAACGGAGCACCTTCACAATGGTGGCAAGCCCGAAGGTGATCGCGACCAGATACACGGCGACGCCAAGGCGACGCACCGCCTCCAGGTTGATGGCTGCGGTTTCGGCACCAGCAAGGCTGAGAGATCCCGAGGACACCTGGGCTGCTACCACCAGGTGGATGATCGAGGCGATGAGCAGAGTCATCATTCCCATTGCCATGCCCAAGATGAAGATCTTGGCGGTTGGCGGCATCTTCAGCGTGCGAACCTCGGAGCCAACCAGCTCCTGAACCTCGCCGCCTCCCTTGCGGAACTCACCGAGGATCCGGGCGATGGCGAAGGAGACCGCAGTGAACACCGCAGTGAATCCGATGAACATGACTCCGGTTGTCACATGCCCGAGGGCAGCGATCGTCGGTTCAGACTCCCCGCCCGATATGGCGTTGGCGCGGACGATGCCGAGAATGAGGGCAGTAGGGAACGCCATTATCGACATGACCCACATGGGTGCCCATAGCTTTCTTCCCATCTGCTGTGGCCTGTTGTAGCCGAGCCCTTTGGTGCTGACATCGATTGCAAAATCGCTTGATGTTGTTGTACTTGAAGTCATTTCAACTCCTCTCTCCGGTTTGGATCAACTGCTGGAACCTGTAGAACTGGAATGCGAGAACGTTTCCGATGGCCACCAGTGCCAGGGCGATCCCGGCGAGGATCAGCCCGAGACCAAACTCACGTAGTGGTCCCAGCCATGCGAAAGCTGCCACGGGGTCAGATGAGCCGGCGACGACCACGTAGCCGACGAACTGGGCGATGGAAACCATCAAACCGAGCATCATCAGGGCCACGAACGCCTTGGCCGTTCTCGGCATCTTCGGTGTGTAGACCCTCACTCCAAGAGACTCCTGGACTTCACCACCGGCAGTGCGGATCGCCCAAAGGATCGTCCCCAGCAGAAAGGCTATGCCGCTGAGCAACATGCCCTCTCCGAGGAACTGAAGACCCTGCGTCCACGCCGAGGCAGCGGTGTTGGGAACAGAACCGGCCCACACGAATGAGACGATCAGTCCGACGATTACGGCCATGAGACCCATGGCAACCATGGGACGGAACATCTTCTTCGCCATCTTGTGGATGGGGAGCGGACCAGGTGCCCTTTCAGTCACGGTCACCTTGCCATAAGGGGTGTCTACCTCACCAAGAGCCGCCTGATCGGCGGCGGGTGTTCCCACCAACTTGGGTAGAGCAACCTTGATCGAGTCGGCCCTCAGCCACAGTTTCATCAAGATTCCCCACAGAACCACCGCGATAGCGGTCTTGATCAGGGCGAATCCGGTGGTGGTGACGCCAAACGTCCACGCCAATGTCGAAGCCTGATCGGTACCCGTTTGTCCAACGACGACCAGATTCCCGACAAAGGCGATAGAGGCGACCACCAGTCCGATGAATGCGAGCACCAGACCACGGCTTCGATACCGTGACGGCGCCCGATAATCGGCGTCTGCTGCCGGCTTGAGCCGGACATCAGCAGTACTTGTCATTTGTGTCCTCCTTTCGGTCACGGGTGTAGCAACGCCATCAACAATGGAGACTGCCGTGATTGTCA